>NZ_JAFNOA010000003.1:0-311422 GCF_026536465.1 Gilliamella sp. B3172
AAGATGAAGGTGGTCGTCATACTCCATTCTTCAAAGGCTACCGTCCACAGTTCTACTTCCGTACAACTGACGTAACGGGTACTATCGAATTACCAGAAGGCGTAGAAATGGTAATGCCAGGTGATAACATCAAAATGACAGTATCATTAATTCACCCAATCGCAATGGCAGAAGGTTTACGTTTTGCGATTCGTGAAGGTGGTCGTACTGTTGGTGCTGGTGTGGTTGCTAAGGTTATCAAATAATTAAAGTATGAATAACCATAGAAAGGGTATCGTTAGATGCCCTTTCTTATCTCGTCTGTTTAGCAAAATGTTTTTTTATTGTGAGAGCATTTTGGAAAATAGATATTATTAAATAACATAATCATAGGTTTTATATGCTAGTAAGTAACGAGAGTCAAGCTACAAACACGATTCTAGACAAATTCAAATGGGGTTTAGTTCTAGTATTGATTGCGTTTATTGTCTGGGGAAATTCTTATTTTTCTGGTCCTAATGATATATATCAACCTAATACGATCGTCCGCATTGTTGCTGTTGTTGCGATTTCGCTATTTACTTTATTCATTGCGTACACAACAAATAAAGGCAAAGCATTTTTTGTATTTTTACAAGAATCGAGAAAAGAGCTTCGAAAAGTTGTATGGCCGACACGTAAAGAAACAGTGCAAACAACTTTGCTCGTTGCTGCTGTAACTGTTATTGTTGGATTAGCTCTTTGGGGAATGGATTCGGTATTCCGTTCAATTGTCTTTTATCTAACATCATTAGGACGCTAATATGAGTGAAACACAACAAAAACGCTGGTATGTTATTCAAGCTTATTCTGGCTATGAAGCACGTGTTGCACAATCATTACGTGAATATATCAAATTACATAACATGGAAGATTTTTTCGGTGAAGTATTAGTACCGACCGAAGAAGTTGTTGAAATGAAAAGTGGTCAACGCCGTAAAAGTGAACGTAAATTCTTCCCGGGTTATGTTTTAGTTGAAATGGTGATGAATGATGCAACATGGCACTTAGTAAAAAGTGTGCCAAGAACAATGGGCTTTATTGGTGGTACATCAGATCGACCTGCACCAATCAGCCAACGTGAAGTTGATGCTATCATGAATCGTTTACAACAAGTTGGCGATAAGCCACGTCCTAAAACCTTATTTGAACCGGGCGAACTTGTGCGTGTTAATGACGGTCCATTTGCTGACTTTAATGGCGTGGTTGAAGAAGTCGATTATGAGAAGAGCCGCTTAAAAGTATCGGTATCCATTTTTGGTCGTTCAACACCGGTTGAACTTGATTTTAGCCAAGTCGAAAAAAGCTAATATCGCAATATACCTAGATAAAAAATCACAGAATCAATTCTGTGATTTTTTTTGCCTTATTAACGTAGAACGGTATTTTATAGTGCGATATCTGAATTGACTTATACTCCATGGTACGAGTCAATTGTTACCAATCATTTTAATTTAAGCCGATTCAAACTCTTCAATTTGTTGTTGTAAATCCAACCATGTCAATTCTGACTCCTCTTGCTCGCCTTTTAATTGACTTTGTTGTAACAATAATTGTGTTAACTCACTCTTTTTATCCGCTTCATAAATAGAGGGATCGGCTAATTGCTCTTCAATCAATTTTAACTGCTTACTTAACCGTTCAAGGGTCTGCTCCTCTTTTTGTAACTGTTTTTTCAGCGGTTGCATTTGTGCACGTCGCTCAGCTTCTTTACGTTTTTGTTCTTTACGATCTTGTGCAGAAAGATTTTTGCTATTGTCATTTTGACTATCATCTTGTTGCGGTGGTTGTTTTTCCGCTTTCTGCTCGTCGGCAAGCCATTTTTGATAATCATCGAGATCACCATTAAATGGTTCAACTTTATGATCGTGAACTAAATAAAACTCGTCAGTGGTTGAGCGTAATAAATGGCGATCATGCGATACCACCACTAACGCCCCTTCGAAATCAATAAGCGCTTCAGTTAATGCTTGACGCATATCTAAATCTAAATGGTTGGTTGGCTCATCGAGTAACAGCAGATTGGGTTTTTGCCATACAATCAGGGCTAAAACTAATCGGGCTTTCTCACCGCCGGAAAAGGTATTAACAGGCTCGCTAACTTTATCACCATGAAAATCAAATCCACCTAAGTAATTACGTAGCTCTTGTTCAGTAATATTGGGATCGGCAAGTTTGGTTAAATGCCATAGCGGAGACTCTTCACCTCGTAGATATTCCAATTGGTGTTGCGCAAAGTAACCTAATTGTACGCCTTTAGCTAAGTTAATATGCCCCTCTTTTGGTGCCAGTTCGCCCGCTAGTAATTTAATTAACGTTGATTTACCTGCGCCGTTACGCCCTAATAACCCAATTCGTGAGCCGGGGACTAAGTTTAGCTTAATTTTCTCCAGCACAATTTTATCTTCATAACCGGCGACCACTTTGTCCATCATCAATAATGGGCTAGGTAAAAACTCCGACGGTTTGAAACTAAAATGAAACGGATTATCCACATGTGCCGGTGCAATAAGCTCCATTTTTTCTAGCATTTTAATTCGGCTTTGTGCCTGTTTAGCTTTGGTCGCTTTTGCTCGGAAGCGATCAATATAGCTTTGCAAATGCGCCACTTTTTGTTGTTGGCTTTCATAAAGCGATTGTTGCTGAGCTAACTTCGCTGTACGCTGAACTTCAAAAGAAGAGTAGTTGCCGGTATATTCAAATAGATTTTTTTGCTCAATATGGATAATTTTATTAACTAATGGATCTAAAAAATCCCGGTCATGGGAAATTAAAATTAGTGTGCCTTGATAATTGCTTAACCACTTTTCCAACCAAATAACCGCATCTAAATCTAAATGGTTAGTTGGCTCATCTAGTAGGAGCAGATCAGAACGACACATCAGAGCCTGCGCTAAATTTAAACGCATACGCCACCCACCGGAATAGGATTTAACCGGTAATTGCAACTGCTCGTTGGAAAAGCCTAAACCGTGTAACAGGGTTGCCGCTCGAGCTTGAATAGTCCACGCATCGATATTGTCGAGTTTTTCATGGATAATAGCGATTTGTTCACCATTATTTTCTTGATTGGCAATGGCTAACTTTTGTTCTAATTGGCGATACTCTCGGTCGCCGTCAATGGCGTATTCAATTGCTGGTGTGTCTAATGCCGGGGTTTCTTGATTTACCCAAGCAAGTTGCCATTGAGAGGGAAAACTCACCGTGCCGGCATCAGCTTGAATTTCGCCTTTTATTAATGAAAATAGCGTAGACTTTCCGCAACCATTTTTGCCAACTAAACCGACTTTTTGTTTAGGATTAATCGTGGCAGAAGCATTATCTAAAAGTAGATTAACGCCCCGACGAACTTGAATGGAATCAAATACTATCATGATATTGT
Organism: Gilliamella sp. B3172; assembly: GCF_026536465.1. Lineage (NCBI taxonomy): Bacteria > Pseudomonadati > Pseudomonadota > Gammaproteobacteria > Orbales > Orbaceae > Gilliamella > Gilliamella sp. B3172. The sequence continues at coordinate 3,401 of NZ_JAFNOA010000003.1, forward strand.
TGTCTATTATTCAAAATAAAATATGCTATCCTAACAAAAATTGAGAGTTATGCAAAATCAAAATAGGATATCTAAAATGGCGATGAGTCCTTATAGCCTCACCCCAAAAATTGCTCAACAGATTGTTGATAGAACCATGAAGATTATTGATTGTAATATCAATGTTATGGATGCTAACGGATGTATTATTGGTAGTGGGGATTTAGAGCGTATTGGTGAACTACATGAAGGGGCGATGTTAGCGATATCGCAAAAACGCACCGTATCAATTGACAGTAACACAGTTAAAAGCTTACAAGGTGTTAAACCGGGTATTAACTTACCGTTGAAACTCAACGATCGAATCGTTGGCGTGATAGGGCTAACCGGTGAACCGTCCGATATACGCCAATTTGGTGAACTTGTTTGTATGTCTGCTGAAATGATGATGGAGCAAACTCAATTACTGCAAGAACTGTCCTATGATAATCGCTTAAAAGAAGAGCTGATTCTTACCCTTATTGAAAAAGAGATCTTACCCGATAGTATGATTCAATGGGTCAAACGGCTCGATATTGATCTCAATCTACCCAGAGTTGTCGGTATGATTGAAGTGGATAGTGGACAATTGGGTATTGATACGGCGATGAGTGAATTACAGAATCTGCAAACCCAAATACAGCTATTAAGTAATAATAACTTAGTAGCGATTAAATCGATTACTGAATTAGTGATTTTAATTCCGGCTCTGAATCGATATGGTCGTTGGGATTTATCTGAACACAAGAAAAAACTTGAGCAACTCATTATTACCATTAAAAACTTGACTCAATTAGATATTCGAATTTCGCTGGGTAATTACTTTGAACAGCATCTTTGCCCACTGGTAAAATCTTATCAAACAGCAAAAACCACCATGCTGATAGGTAAACAAAGAATGCCTAATGTGCGTAACTACTACTATCAAGAGCTAATTTTACCGGTACTGTTACATGGATTAAGTTACGATTGGCAAGCTGAGGAGTTATTACTGCCGCTGAAAAAACTCAAAATGGGCGATAATAATGGTGTATTACAAAAAACGTTACAGACGTGGTTTAAAAACAACGTGCAAAATAGCGACACCGCCAAAGAACTGTTTATTCATCGTAATACATTAGAGTATCGGCTAAATAAAATTGCTAAGCTTACCCAATTAAATTTAGCAAAATTTGATGACCGATTGCTTTTGTATATTGGCTTACAATTAGACAAACATGCCTAAGAGAGGCTTATTGTTCTTACCGATATTCAATAAGAACAATATAACATTTAAGCGATTAATTAACGGGATTATTGAAATATTACGTGATAGGTGCCGGATTAAAAATGGCTAATGGGTTGTATAATTTCCAATGATCTGACCATGGTTTCTTTCGCCCACTTGCCACATCTAAAATTAAATGAAATAAACGCCAGCCAATATCTTCAATCGTTGCTTTACCAAGCGCAATATCGCCGGCACTAATATCAATTAAATCAAACCACTGTTCGGCAACAATATTACGGCTGGACATTTTTATCACCGGTACCATAGCCAAACCGTAAGGCGTTCCTCGACCAGTAGTAAAAACTTGTAACGTGATGCCGGAGGCAACTTGTTGCGAACCACAAACAAAATCACTTGCTGGCGTTGCAGCAAAAATTAATCCTTTTTTGGTTGGGCGTTGTCCGGGCGATAACACTTCCACAATAGGGCTGGTGCCCGACTTAGCAATCGATCCCATTGCTTTTTCGACAATATTATTTAATCCGCCTTTTTTATTGCCCGGTGTGGTGTTGGCACTGCGGTCAACTTTTCCTGCGGCTAAATATTGATCATACCACTGCATTTCACGAATCAGCGCTTTACCGACCGCCTCATCAGCCGCTCTAGGCGTAAGTAAGTGAATACCGTCACGCACTTCGGTTACTTCCGAAAACATCACCGTCGCACCACATCTGACTAATAGATCAGATGCATAACCGACTGACGGATTCGAGGTTACCCCGGAAAAAGCATCACTGCCGCCACACTGCATACCGACCACTAATTCAGATGCCGGCACGGTCTCTCTTTTTCGAAGATTTAATTTTTGCAGATGTTTTTCAGCCACCATTAAAATATGGTCAACCATGGCTTTAAATCCATGCTCGTCTTGCAGTGTAACCAGATCATCATCTTCGATTCTGATCGGGATAGTATCTTCGGTGCCTTTTAATAATCTTGCCGGTTGCAGTTTTTCACAACCTAAACTGACAACCATAATTTCACCACCAAAATTAGGATTTTTGGCTAGATTATGAATCGAACGAATCGGCACGATAGCCGCCGGCGCATCAATTGCCACCCCGCAACCATAAAGATGCGTTAACGCCACAACGCCATCGACATTTGGATATTTAGGTAACAGGTCACGTTCGATAATTTTACAAACGTACTCCACAACGCCAGAAACACAATTCACACTCATTGTGATCCCTAATATATTGCGGGTGCCAACCGATCCGTCTTTATTGCGATAACCTTCAAAGGTGTAACCGTCTAAGGGTGGCAATACCGGCGCTTTTTTAGTGGCAATGGGAAGCTCGTGTAGCATGGGGGCAGTTGGCATTTGCGTGACAGATTCATTGATCCAAGCTCCTTTTTTAATCTCCACCTTTGCATAGCCAATTACTTCACCGTAGCGAATAATCGCTTGCCCTTGATTGAAATCATTCAACGCCACTTTATGACCTTGAGGAATATCCTCAATCAATGTTAACCCGTCAGCAAATACCGTACCTTTTGGCAATCCATTATCATTAACGATAATAGCGACATTGTCCGATTCTTTGATTTTGATATAAAGCGGCTTGTTATTGTGATGCTCCATTGCTTAACTCCCATTCAACGCCTATCTTTTAATTTATTATTATCAGTCACAGTTTCTTATCTGATTAGACATATCTTAAATCTGAAATAGACAAATAGCATTGTGAATGTTCACAATTTTTCGTGCTTAATTCCGTTTAAATTTGTCACTATCAACATAAAAATGTGTGATAGGTCACAAAAATTCCCCTACTGCCAAAAATTTTGTGAAGGACATAACATTTGTTTGTTCATCTGCACATAAATAAATCAATTTCCACCTATTATTTTGTTGGTTTTGCCAATGAAATTTTCATCTTAACTATCCATACTTAACGTTAATAGTGGATTACTTAGACAGACTCAAAATCTATTTATTTTCTACTCAGCAACATCTGTAAAAAATTCAAGATCAACATTTCATTATCAGTGTAGGGGCTAAACATGGAAATAAACACAGCAAAACAAAAAAGGACTAATACTCGGTGGTTAACAGTCATTTTTTTATTCATTGTCACTGCTATCAATTATGGTGACAGGGCGACCTTAGGTATTGCCGGCAAAGCAATGTCAGGCGAATTGGGTTTTGATGCCGCAGCCATGGGCTGGGTTATGTCGTCGTTCGGTATCGCCTATGTCATCGGGCAGTTACCGGGAGGCTGGTTATTAGATAGATTTGGTTCAAAACGTGTCTATTTTTGCAGTATTTTATTTTGGTCTATTTTTACTTTATTACAAGGTACCGTACATTTTTTTATCGGGGCTTGGGCGTTAATTATGCTCTTTACGTTCCGTTTCTTAATGGGACTTGCTGAAGCGCCGTCATTCCCCGGCAATAGCCGTATTACCGCCGCTTGGTTTCCGGCTAAAGAAAGAGCCACTGCGGTCGCTATTTTCAATTCTGCACAATATTTTGCTACGGTAATATTTGCGCCCATTATGGGCTGGTTAACCCATGAATATGGTTGGCAATCGGTGTTTTTCTTTATGGGTGGCTTAGGTGTACTAATTAGTGTGGTGACACTCTTTGTAATTCACAACCCTAAAGATCATCCATGGGCAAATCAAGCCGAAGTTGATTATATCGTCGATGGCGGGGCATTGGTCGATATGGATCAGAAAAAAAGCCAGACGAAAAAAGAGGGACCAAAATTAGCTTATCTTACCCAACTTTTAACGAATCGAATGTTATTAGGCGTCTACCTTGGTCAGTATTGTATTAACTGTTTAACGTTTTTCTTTATTACTTGGTTTCCTATCTATCTTGCCACCCAACGAGGAATGAATATTAAAGAAGTTGGTTTTGCCGCTGCGATTCCAGCTATTTGTGGATTTATTGGTGGTATCAGTGGTGGCGTGTTCTCCGATTTTCTGATGCGAAAAACCGGATCGCTCTCTATTGCCCGTAAAACACCAATCATTTTAGGTATGTTGTTTTCAATGACCATGATTTTATGTAACTACGTCGATTCAATTGGATTAGTCATTTTATTTATGTCCATGGCTTTCTTTGGTAAAGGCGTCGGTGCACTCGGTTGGGCAGTAATGGCCGATACCGCACCCAAAGAGATGAGTGGACTGGCTGGCGGATTATTTAACATGTTCGGTAATGCATCAAGCATCATCTCACCAATTATTATCGGTTATATCGTGGCATGGACAGGTCGATTTGAATGGGCGCTAGTGTTTGTCGCCGGTCATGCTTTTGTTGCAGCGTTTAGTTATTTGGTGCTTGTTGGCCCGATTAAACGTATGGAACTGAAGAAAAAACCTTAACGACAACGTGCTTATTGAATTAACTACCTAGGAGAGATCGAATATGAATACGCAATCAGTGCCAGTGATTACCTCCATGCAAGTTATTCCGGTGGCTGGGTATGACAGCATGCTGATGAATATTGGTGGCGCACATAGCCCCTATTTTACCCGAAATATCGTTATTTTGAAGGACAATAGCGGCCATATCGGTTTAGGGGAAGCACCCGGCGGAGTGACGATTGAAAACGCTCTGAAACAAGCTATTGCACATGTCGAAGGGCAACCTATTTCTATCCTTAATCGAATTGTTAATGATATGCATCAAGGCTACCTTGATGATGATTATGACTCTTTTGGTAAAGGTGCATGGACATTTGAATTACGAGTCAATGCCGTAGCGGCACTCGAATCGGCATTACTCGATTTAATGGGGCAATTTTTAAATGTACCGGTTGCTGAATTACTTGGGGCAGGTAAACAGCGAGATGAAGTTACCGTGCTCGGCTACCTGTTTTATATCGGTGATGCCAACAAGACCGATCTCGATTATGACCAACCCGCAACTAAAGGCCACCCATGGTACAACATTCGCCGGCGACAAGCTATGACAACTGAGTCAGTGGTTGAGCTGGCGCAAGCGGCACAAGATCGCTACGGCTTTAAAGACTTCAAAATGAAAGGTGGAGTGTTAGCGGGTGAACAAGAGATTGAAACAGTCATAGAACTTAAAAAGCAGTTTCCCGATGCACGCATTACCTTAGATCCAAACGGCGGCTGGTGGTTAGATGATGCCATTAAACTTTGCAAAGGGCTTAATGATGTGCTGACTTATGCCGAAGACCCTTGTGGCGCAGAGCATGGCTACTGCGGGCGTGAAGTCATGGCTGAATTTCGTCGAGCAACCGGTATACCAACTGCTACCAATATGGTTGCAACCAATTGGCGTGAACTGTGCCATTCCATTATGTTGCAAGCGGTCGATATACCGCTTGCCGATCCCCATTTTTGGACATTAACCGGCGCCAGTCGTGTTGCACAACTTTGTCATGAATGGGGGCTGACTTGGGGGTGCCATTCGAATAACCATTTTGATATCTCTCTGGCAATGTTTAGCCATGTCGGTGCCTCTGCGCCCGGTAATCCAACTGCGCTTGATACCCATTGGATATGGCAAGAAGGTCAAGCCCGTTTAACGCAAGACCCGCTGCAAATTCGCCATGGCAAGATCAAATTGCACGACAAGCCCGGCCTTGGGATTGAACTGGATATGGAGCAAGTCAATTGCGCACATGAGCTTTATAAAAAATTACCAAATGGGGCACGTAATGATGCCATTGCCATGCAATATCTCATTGAAAATTGGCAATTTGACCGCAAGCGCCCATGCATGGTTCGTTAAAACAGATTTAAAGAAATTGAGAAATAAAAGAGGTAAAAACTATGAGTTCATCAACGCCGATTATTACGCAAATGCATGTCTATCCGGTGGCCGGTTATGACAGCATGTTACTGAATTTAAGCGGAGCACACGCCCCTTACTTCACCCGTAATATCGTCATTCTTAAAGATAATTCCGGTAACATTGGCGTCGGGGAAGTTCCTTGCGTAGGCCGAGTTACTCAAACCCTTGAAGATGCCAAACCGCTGGTTGTGGGACAATCGATTGCCCAATATAAAAATGTTATGAATCGTGTCCGAACGGCGTTTGCTGACCGTGATGTCGGTGGGCGAGGTAATCAAACATTCGACCAGCGCTCAACCATTCATGTGGTGACAGCGATTGAAGCGGCAATGTTAGACCTGCTAGGCAAGCATCTAGGCGTTACCGTTGCTTCGCTTTTAGGCGAAGGACAGCAACGTGATGAAGTGAAAATGCTTGGCTATCTATTTTATATCGGCGATAGGCAAAAAACCGATTTACCTTATCAAAGCCAACCCAATGAGCAGTGCGATTGGTATCGCCTGCGCCATGAAGAAGCCTTAACCCCAGACAAAATTGCTCGTTTAGCGCAGGCAACTTATGAAAAATATGGCTTTTGTGATTTTAAATTAAAAGGCGGTGTGTTATCTGCGCAAGATGAAGCCGAAGCCGTGATTGCCATTAAGCAAAAATTCCCTGAAGCACGCGTAACGCTCGACCCAAATGGCGGGTGGTTATTAGATGAAGCGATACAAATCGGCAAATACTTAAAAGATACCTTGACCTATGCAGAAGATCCGTGTGGCGCAGAACAAGGCTACTCTGGGCGAGAAATTATGGCTGAATTTCGCCGTGCGACAGGTTTGCCAACAGCAACCAACATGATTGCAACCGACTGGCGTCAAATGGGACACACTTTATCGTTACAATCGGTCGATATCCCGCTTGCTGATCCGCATTTTTGGACAATGAACGGCTCAGTAAGGGTTGCGCAACTGTGCCATGAGTTTGGCTTAACGTGGGGCTCACACTCCAATAATCATTTTGATATTTCGCTTGCCATGTTTACCCATGTTGGTGCAGCGGCGCCGGGTGAACCAACTGCGTTAGATACACATTGGATCTGGCAAGAAGGTAATCAGCGTTTAACCAAAGAGCCATTACAAATAGTCAATGGCAAAATCAAAGTACCGGAAAAACCGGGTTTAGGTATCGAGGTTGATATCGATCAAGTTCTCAAAGCCCACGAGCTATTTAAAAGCATGGGGCTGGGCAATCGTAATGATGCCGTAGCTATGCAATATCTCATCCCTAACTGGCAATTCGACAATAAAAGGCCGTGTTTGGTCAGATAGTTGGCATGGATGATTAAAAATAGATAAAAATTGAGGTAATTGCATGAAAAAACTCACTTGTCACAATCAATTTAAACAAGACATGTTGGCAAGAAAAAAATTGATTGGTTGTTGGGCTGCATTAGGTAGTCCGATCTCAACAGAAATATTAGGCTTAGCCGGTTTTGATTGGTTACTGCTGGACGGCGAGCATGCCATTAATGATGTGGTGTCGTTTGTCCCGCAATTAATGGCCTTAAAAGATAGCCCGAGCGTGCCAATTGTGCGCCCAGCCTGGAATGATCAAGTACTGATTAAACGCCTGCTTGATGTTGGTTTTTATAACTTCTTAATACCGTATGTCGAGACGGCTTTGCAAGCAAAACAAGCGGTTTCTTATACCCGCTATCCACCTGAAGGTTTAAGGGGAGTGTCGGTTTCACATCGTAGTAATGCGTTTGGCACAATACCGGATTACTTTGAAAAGATTAATCAAAATATTTGTGTGATCGTTCAAGTTGAAACCCAACAAGCGGTGGATAACGTTGCTCAAATCACCGCAGTTGACGGCGTCGACGGTATTTTTGTTGGCCCGAGTGATCTTTCTGCCTCGTTAGGGCATTTTGGCAATCCAAAACATCCACAGGTGCAAGCGGCGATCAAACAGGTATTTGATGAAGCAAAAAAACAAGGGAAAGCTTGTGGCATATTAGCCCCAATAGAAGCTGACGCACATCATTATATCGAAATGGGGGCAACGTTTGTTGCTGTCGGCAATGATCTGGGCTTGCTAAGAATGGCAACGCAATCATTAGCCGATAAATTTCTAAAATAACAGCCATTACTATAAGCGTAATAAAGGAGAGTAAAATGAAAATTGGTTTTATTGGTTTAGGAATAATGGGTAAACCGATGAGCAAAAACTTGCTAAAAGCAGGTTATTCACTGGTCGTTTGCGATAAAAATCAAGCTTCAGTTGATGAACTTATCAAAGCGGGTGCACAAAGTGCCACCAACGCAAAACAAGTTGCTCAACAATGTGATGTGATTATTACTATGTTACCTAATTCACCGCATGTGAAAGAGGTTGTCTTAGGTGAAAATGGGATTGTTGAAGGCGCCAAAGCTGGCACAACCATTATTGATATGAGCTCGATTGCGCCATTAGCCAGCCGGGAGATTCATGATGAAGTCGTTAAAAAAGGCTTAGTGATGTTAGATGCGCCAGTGAGCGGTGGCGAGCCTAAAGCGATAGACGGCACCTTATCTGTCATGGTTGGTGGGGATAAAGCGGTATTTGATAAACATTATGATTTAATGAAAGCTATGGCTGGCTCAGTGGTTTATACCGGTGAAATTGGCGCAGGTAATGTGACTAAGCTTGCTAATCAAGTCATCGTAGCACTTAACATTGCTGCCATGTCAGAAGCATTGGTTTTAGCCACCAAAGCTGGGGTTAACCCGCAACTCGTATATCAAGCAATACGCGGCGGACTTGCCGGTAGTACGGTGTTAGATGCCAAAGCGCCAATGGTGTTAGAACGCAATTTTAAACCGGGCTTTAAAATCGATCTCCATATCAAAGATCTGCAAAATGCTTTAGATACCTCTCATGGGGTGGGCACTTCATTACCGTTAACAGCAATTGTTATGGAGATGATGCAAGCACTGAAAACCGACGGTATGGGCGAAAGTGACCATAGTGCCCTTGCTCGTTATTATGAAGCTTTAGCGAAAATCGAAATTAAGTAATTTATGTCAATATTGAGTATGGCAACATACTCAATCACCTTGACCAATTCCAAAAGGATATTTATGAACATTGTCATTGCGCCTGATACTTTTAAAGAAAGTCTGAATGCCATAGATGTTGCTAAGACAATAAAAGCGGGATTTTTACAGGTTTACCCTGATGCAACATACTCGTTATTACCTGTCGCTGACGGCGGAGAAGGTACCGTTAATGCAATGGTTGATGCATTAAAAGGACATAAAGTGACAGTCACAGTAACTGACCCGTTAGGCGAGCCGGGACATGCTTTTTATGGCATATCACAAGACGGACAAACTGCCATTATCGAAATGGCGACCGCCAGCGGGCTTGAACGTGTTCCGTTTGATCGGCGAGATGCTAAAATTACCACATCGTATGGTACTGGTGAACTTATCAAAGATGCCTTAAATCGGGGTTGTAAAAAATTTATCATCGGTATTGGCGGCAGTGCGACCAATGACGGTGGGGCAGGGATGCTACAAGCATTAGGTGTCAAACTGTTAGATAAATTTGGTCACCAAATTGGTTTTGGTGGCGTTTCGCTCAGTGCACTTGATAGTATCGATATCAGCCAAATGGATGAGAGAATAAAGCATTGTGAATTTGAAGTCGCTTGTGATGTCACCAATCCACTTACCGGTGAAAATGGCGCATCGGCTATTTTTGGTCCACAAAAAGGGGCAACACCGCAAGATATTCAATTACTTGATGCAAATCTTAAACACTTTGCCAGTCTGATTAAAGGTTGCTTTAATATCGACATAGAGACCGTTCCCGGTACCGGAGCGGCGGGCGGAATGGGCGCGGCATTATTGGCATTTATGCAAGCAAAATTGAGGCCGGGCATTGAAATTATTACCGAATTACTTAATTTAGATAGCTTAATTGAACAAGCCGATTTAGTGGTGACCGGTGAAGGCCGATTAGATTATCAGAGTGTCAACGGTAAAGTCCCGGTTGGGGTGGCAAATATCGCCAAAAAGTATAATAAACCGGTTATTGCCATTGTTGGCAGTTTAGGCGATAAAGCTGAGGCGGTCTATCCTTATGGCATAACTGCTATGTTTAGTATTCTTAGTCAAGTGTCAAGTTTATCTCAAGCACTGGATCGAAAAGTCGCCGAAGCGAATCTTTATCACACCTCGAAAAATATTGCATTAACCTTAAAAATCGGTAAAACATTGTGCTAATAAAAAAGCCCTTTAAGTTAAAGGGCTTCATTTTTTGCTTACGCAGTATTAGGATTTTTTAATCGCAGTCAGTGCCCGACGAATAAAATATAAACAGATAATCACAAACACCGCTAAGCCTAAGTATTGTGGTAATAGCCCTAGATCGGCTGATATTGCAAGCGGCGCATCACTACCGCCACTGGTAATGCTAATCACGATAACGATAGCTAGCAATACCCCAACTAAACTTTCACCGACAATTAACCCCGATGCAATTAATGCCGCTTTGCGATCGACGTTTTTAAATTGTTCTTCCGGATCTAGGTTCGCTTTTTTGGCTTTAGCATAAGCTTTACGCTTAATTATCCACGAAAGTAGTGTACCAATAAAAATCGGTGTGGTAATGGTTGGTGGTAAGTAGATCCCTAAACCAACAGCCAATGCCGGCAAGCGAAACTTAGATTGGTTTTTAGCTAAAATTAAATCGATAATAATAATAATTGATCCAACCGCTAAGCCAATTAAAATCATTGTCCAATCAAGCTGATGAGAAAATATCCCTTTGGCAATGGTGGTCATTAGTGTCGCTTGAGGCGCCGCTAATACTTGAGATTGATCCATATCTGCCCTAGGTAAGGCGCCGGTGAATCCATAAGCGTTATATAAAATTTCAAGAATAGGTGCGATAACAATGGCACCAACAACACAACCAATTAAAAGTGCGACTTGTTGTTTCCATGGTGTTGCATTGACTAAATAACCGGTTTTTAAATCTTGCAAATTATCGTTTGAGATGCAGGCAACGGCTAAAACTGTGCTGGTAGTAAATAGCGCTAATGCGGTTGCAAAATTAGTCCCTTCAGGGGTAGATAACAAATCATTGGCTTGACCAATTACCAATAAAATAAGTGAAATGGCAATTGCAGCAACAATGGCAATACCGGACATTGGGCTTGCTGAAGAGCCGACTAAACCTGCCATATAGCCACACGCCGCCGCAACAAGAAAGCCCATAATAAATGCAAATAACACAGCGCAAATAACTAACATCCAAGCAACACCAGCGGATAAGCCACTGTCGGAAATAAACGCATAAAAAGTGGCGACTAAGATAACAACCATACCAGCCATAATCGAAAAAATCGCTTTTGGTGATAAGTCACGTTCGGTTGGTGCAATATCATCAACCGAAACATCGGCACGTAATGTTCTAAATGAGATTTTTAATCCTTCAATCACTGGTTTGATTAACGTCAGTAGTGTCCAAATTGCAGCAATTGCAATGGTGCCGGCGCCGATAAAACGAATATCTTTAGCCCAAAGCCCCATAGCCACACTGGCTAATGATTCGCTGGTGTCATAGTCGGTAATTGCGCTTAAAATAGGTATGCCAAACACCCAGCCGATAATGGTGCCGATTAACACGGCAATACCGGAAATAATACCAATCAAATAACCGGCACTGAGTAAAGCTAATGAAAAGCCCATCGGTAATTGGAAGATTGATTTACCGCCAGTAAACCAATAAGAGGCGCTTTCTGACAAAACCCGAAAACCGTTAGTAAACAGACTCACACCAGAGGCAATAACGCCACCAACTAAAATATCTTTCAATCCGGCATTGGAATCATCACCCTCAGTTTTTGAGCCTGCTTTTAATATCTCCGCAGCGGCAACCCCTTCCGGATAAGGTAAGGTGCTTTTTACCACCATAATATGGCGTAGTGGAATTGAAAATAGTACTCCAAGCATCCCCCCGGCGGCACAGATAGCAAAAGTGAGCCAAAACGGGAAATCTTGCCAATAGCCGATCATTAACAATCCGGGTAAAACAAAAATAATCGAGGAAAGTGTACCGGCTGCCGATGCTTGAGTCTGTACCATATTGTTTTCTAATATGGTTGAGCCGGAAAATAGCCTTAATACCGCCATGGAAATCACCGCGGCTGGGATAGCGGAAGAAAAAGTTAACCCCACTTTTAAGCCAAGGTAAACATTTGATGCGGTAAATATAATTGTAATAAGGGCACCAAGAATTGTACCTCTCAATGTCAGTTCGCGTAAATTATTCATTAAATGTAATTAAGTTAATTTGTTATGTGAACATTATATACTTAATTGGTGTTTATCTGCTACAAGTTATATTTTTTAACAGTTTTTAACCGTTTTTATGCTTGTTTTTTAACAAAAACAGGCTTTAAAAAACAAAATTAAAGCTGAAAGTGCCAGTAGACAGTAAAAATGGTCAAGTTGTGTTACACTTATTTTTCAATGACCAATCTAAACTATTAAGAGAAAACCAGTGAACCAACTTAAGCGCTTACAGGCGATTACCAAACAGTTACGTGACCCGATTAAAGGGTGTTCATGGGATAGCAAGCAAACTTTTGATTCATTAAAATCTTATACTCTCGAAGAGACTTATGAAGTTTTAGATGCGATTGATAGAAAAGACATGGACGAACTAAAAAAAGAGCTGGGCGATCTCTTATTTCAAATTGTGTTTTATGCTGATCTTGCCAGCGATCAAGGCGAGTTCAATTTTGACGATATTTGTTCGTCAGTGGCCGATAAACTCGTCAGCCGTCATCCACATATTTTTGCTGATAAAACCGCTGAAAAGCCGAACTGGGAGCAGTTAAAGCAAAAAGAGCGTGATCAAAGGGCGCAATATTCACTATTAGATGATATCCCCAACGCCATTCCGGCGCTAATGAAAGCTGAAAAAATACAAAAACGCTGCGCATCAGTTGGATTTGATTGGGTTGAGTTAAAACCCGTTATCGATAAAGTAAAAGAAGAGCTTTGTGAAGTGGAAGAGGAATTGAATAAAACCACACAAGATCAATCCAAAATTGAAGAAGAGCTTGGCGACCTATTTTTTGCCACCGTTAATTTAGCCAGACATTTAAAAGTTAAATCTGAGTTATGCTTACAAAATGCCAATAACAAATTTATTCGGCGTTTTAAACAAGTTGAAGCATTACTGAAACATAAAAAGGACAATTTAGCCGATGCAACACTTGAAGAAATGGAAGATGCATGGCAAATTGTCAAACAATCTGAACAATTATCTAGCGAAGTGAATAAAAATGACTGAAAAAAATGAATTGTATCAAGAGATCGAAGCATGGGCACAAAATGCCGTTTTAAATAGTCCAACGTGGAGTATTAACCAGCTCGATTATTCCGAAAAAAGTATTACGGTTGTCGAGATGATTATTGCCGAAATGGCCGATAAAAGCTTTGGCTTACCAGAAGAACAAATTGATATGATATCGCAAGAATATGGCTGTTATTTATTATTAACTGCCCATAAATTATATGGCGGTCAGTTTTATTGGAATCAAGAATTCGAACAACCGATGTTAATCTGCTGTGAACCTGATTCGACTATTGCACTATTAACGTGGAATAAAGTTAAAGGACGTTTATTAGGTGATAAAACCGATCATATTGCTTATTTCCTTGATGAATTTGGTAAAGCGACTTTTCAACCAGAAAAAGGCACACATGTGGTTTATTTATAACGTTGTAGACTGTGATAGTGAAGGTTTTTAACGAAACTATTCAGTGAGATTAGCACCTAAAAATTTCAAAATGGGTATTTATTGCCGGGTAGTTGAAAATGAATGACACACCTTATCTCGGCAATAAAAACGACTCTACCTGGTCTATGCGACCTTGAGTGGTGATAAAATACTTAGATTATTCCATTTACTGAAAAATTGGCAGATGCATTTTATGCGCCTTTATGCTTAAGATTAAAAAATTATCATAGACAGACAAGCTCAACTTTAGCTCATTATATTGAAACGATTTGTCTTACTAAAGGTATCAAAGTGTGGAGAAATGATGCGTTGAAAGCACGCAGTTTTGTTACGATGGGTAAGCCTTATCGTTTACACAGATAATTAAAGATTTTGCTAAAAAATAACCCCACTTAACATTGCGTAAGTGGGGTTAATCTTTGGATTTAATCTAAAAAACCAATTACACTTCTAAATAATCTAAAATACCTTCTGCCGCTTTGCGACCTTCGCTAATAGCGGTTACCACTAAATCCGATCCTCTTACCGCATCACCGCCGGCAAAGATTTTAGGATTAGTTGTTTGAAAGCCTTTAATTTCCGGTGCAATCACACGGCCTTGCGCATCGAACTCGACCCCGTGCTCTGCTAACCACGGCATGGCATGCGGTTTAAAACCAAACGCCATAATCACCGCATCAGCCGGCAACACAAATTCGGAGCCTTCAATTATCACAGGTGATCGTCTGCCTTTAGCATCCGCTTCGCCTAATTGCGTTCTGACCATTTTTACTCCGGTCACTTGCCCTTTACTGTCGATTTCAATGCTAAGCGGTTGCACATTAAATTGGAACTGTACACCTTCTTCTTTAGCATTTTTCACTTCTCGCTTAGAGCCGGGCATATTGGCTTCATCACGACGATAAGCACATGTGACTTCAGTTGCGCCTTGACGAATAGAGGTGCGAACGCAGTCCATAGCGGTATCCCCGCCACCGAGTACTACTACACGTTTATTTTTCATATCAACATAAGGCGTATCATCGCTTTGTTGATGCTGCATAATGTGTTTGGTGTTAGCGATCAAAAATGGTAAGGCATCATATACGCCATGGGCATCTTCATTTTCTAGCCCAGCTCGCATAGACTGATAAGTCCCGGCACCAACAAACACCGCATCAAATTCATTGATAAGCTCAGCAAGTTGCACCGTTTTACCCACTTCGGTGTTAAGACGGAACTCAACGCCCATTTCGGTGAAAATATGGCGACGATTAATTAGTACCTCTTTGTCGAGTTTAAATGCCGGAATACCAAAGGTTAGCAGGCCTCCAATTTCGGGATGACGATCAAACACCACCGGCGTTATGCCATTACGGACTAACACATCAGCGCAGGCAAGCCCGGCAGGCCCCGCCCCAATAATCGCCACTTTTAAGCCGGTTTTTTCAACATTGGATAAGTTTGGTTTCCAGCCCATTTTAAATGCTTCATCGGTAATATAGCGTTCAATACTTCCAATGGTCACGGCGCCAAATTCGGCATTTAATGTACAAGAGCCTTCACATAAACGATCTTGCGGGCAAACCCTACCGCAAACTTCCGGTAAGCTGTTCGTTTGGTGAGAAAGCTCGACAGCTTCTAAAATTTTCCCTTCGTTAACCAGCTTTAACCAGTTAGGAATATAGTTATGTACCGGACAACGCCATTCACAATAAGGGTTACCACAAGCTAAGCAACGATCGGCTTGCGCTTGCGACTGGGCAGGAGAAAATCCTTCATAAATCTCAACAAATTCTATTTTACGAATGTTCAACGATTTTTTAGGCGGATCAACACGTTGTAAATCGATAAACTGATAAACATTTTGACTCATTTTCGTGCTCTCCTTACTGTGCTTGAATGCGTAGTTCAGCAGATGATCGGCTACGATGACCGAGCAGGGCTTTTACATCGCTCGATTTCGGCTTGACTAAAACAAACTGTTTAGCAAACTTTTCCCAGTTGGCTAAAATTTCTTCCGCACGTGAAGAGTGGGTTAATTGTGCATGCTCCATAATTAAGCCACGTAGATGCTCTTCATGAATCGAATAATCGGCCACATTTAACATTTCAACCAGCTCTTTGTTGATACGTTTATGAAAATCGCCGTCGGTATCTAAAATATAAGCAAAACCGCCAGTCATACCGGCACCGAAGTTAACGCCAGTTTTACCCAGTACGCAAACAATCCCACCGGTCATATATTCACAGCCATTATCGCCAATGCCCTCAACCACACTAATTGCGCCTGAGTTACGCACCGCAAAGCGCTCACCGGCACGGCCGGCCGCAAATAATTTACCGCCGGTTGCGCCATACAAGCAGGTATTACCGGCAATGGTCGCTTCGTGGCTTAAAAACGCTGAGCCTTGCGGTGGACGAATAACAATGCGACCGCCTGCCATACCTTTGCCTACATAGTCATTGGCATCACCGGTTAGGGTTAAATCGACCCCGCCGGCATTCCATACACCAAAGCTTTGTCCGGCGGTACCGTTAAAGTGCAGTGAAATCGGATCGGCAACTAAACCTTGATCGCCATACTTTTTAGCAATATAGCCAGATAGGCTGGTGCCGACAGAACGGTCAGTATTTTGAATATCAAAGTAGAAGTTATTACTTTGACGATTATCAACAAACTGTTGTGCTTGCGTGATGATCTCGTTATTTAAAACACCTTTATCAAACGGTTTGTTGTCTTCAATACAGTACACCGGTTTACCTTCAAGTGGTGTGGCGGTTTCAAGTAGTCCGGATAAATCAAGTTTTTGTTGTTTAGCGGTAATGCCGTCAAGCTCTAACAGTAAGTCTGTGCGTCCGATTAAATCGACAATACGACTTACGCCAAGCTCAGCCATGACTTCCCTTGTATTACGAGCAAGAAAGCGGAAATAGTTCATGGCTTTTTCCGGTAGTCCATGGTAGTGGTCTTGACGCAATTTTTCATCTTGTGTGGCAACGCCGGTAGCGCAGTTGTTTAAGTGGCAAATGCGCAGATATTTACAGCCTAATGCCACCATTGGACCGGTACCAAAACCGAAGCTTTCCGCACCTAAAATCGCCGCTTTAACAATATCGGTACCGGTTTTTAATCCACCGTCAACTTGTAATCGAATTTTGTGGCGTAAACCATTGGCAACAAGTGATTGTTGGGTTTCAACTAAACCAAGCTCCCATGGTGAACCGGCATATTTTACCGATGTTAAAGGGCTGGCGCCGGTACCGCCGTCGTAGCCGGAAATGGTAATTAAATCGGCATAAGCTTTAGCAACACCGGTAGCAATTGTGCCAACGCCCGGCTCTGAGACTAATTTTACTGATATCATCGCTTGAGGATTGATCTGTTTAAGATCGAATATCAGCTGTGCCAAATCTTCGATTGAATAAATGTCGTGATGTGGCGGTGGCGAAATCAACGTAACGCCTGGTACTGAAAAACGTAATTTAGCAATATAAGGCGTGACTTTATCGCCCGGTAATTGACCACCTTCACCGGGTTTCGCCCCTTGTGCGACTTTGATTTGAATCACATCGGCACTCATCAAATAGCCCGGCGTGACACCAAATCGACCAGAAGCGACTTGTTTTATGCGTGATACTTTTATGCTGTTATAGCGAGCCGGATCTTCGCCCCCTTCGCCGGAATTGGAGTATCCGCCTAAGGTATTCATTGCCTGGGCAAGTGATTCGTGCGCTTCCGGACTTAGTGCCCCAATTGACATTGCAGCTGAGTCAAAGCGTTGAAACAGTGACGTTTCCGGCTCGACTTCATCAAGCGCAATTGCGCCATTTTGCGGTGGATTGAGCTTTAATAAATCCCGCAGTGTCGCCGGTGGCCGATTATTGACGATATCGGCATAAATTTTATAATCTTCATAGTTACCATTGTTGACCGCTTTTTGTAGCGATTGGATCACATCAGGATTATAAGCATGATACTCGCCACCATTGACATATTTAAGCAAGCCACCTTGTTCCAATGGTTTACGGCGTAACCATGCTTTTTTCGATAGTTCAAACTGATCTTGCGCAAAATCATCGAAGTTTGCACCACTAATACGGCTACTTACCCCTTGAAAACACAGTTCAACCACATCTTGATGTAGTCCCACTGCTTCAAACAGTTTGGAACAACGATAAGAGGCAACGGTTGAGATGCCCATTTTCGACATAATTTTATATAAACCTTTATTAATGCCGTTGCGATAATTGACGATCGCTTCACGGTAAGATTTATTGATAGTGCCATTATCAACCAGATGAGCTAAGGTTTCATAAGCTAAATAAGGGTAGATTGCCGTTGCACCAAAACCGAGGAGCACAGCAAATTGATGCGGATCACGACAACTTGCCGTTTCCACAATAATATTTGCATCACAGCGTAAGTTTTTTTCAACTAATCGTTGTTGAACGGCGCCCACGGCCATGGGTGCCGGAATCGGTAATCTGTCAGCAGCAATATTTTTATCTGATAAGATTAATAAAACGGTACCGTTACGGACTTTGGCTTCGGCATCGCCACATAACTGCTCAATGGCATCACGCAAACTACCGTCAATTTCGTAGGTGATATCAAGTGTTTCGGATTTATAGTAGCGAGATTCTAAAGCCGTTAATTGTTGAAAATCGGAGTAGACCAATACCGGATATTTAAACGCCACCCGATGCGCCTGTCCTTCCGCTTCAGCAAAAACATTCATCTCTCGACCGATGCTGGTAGAGAGCGACATTACGTGTGCTTCACGCAGTGGGTCAATCGGTGGATTGGTGACTTGGGCAAATTTTTGTCGGAAGTAATCGTAGATCAAACGTGGTTTACTCGATAAAACGGCGAACGGGGTATCGTCGCCCATTGAACCGGTTGCTTCTTGCCCATTTTCACCGAGCACACGGATACATTGGTCGATCTCTTCAGCACTATAACCAAACTGTTTTTGATAAGTGGCAAGGAGCGTATCATCGTAACTGCGAGAACCGATATTCTCATCCGGTAAATTTTCAAAAGGGATAAGCTGCTTAACATTTTTTGCCATCCACTCTTTATAAGGATGACGTTTTTGTAAATCGTTATCAGTTTCAGATGATTGTAAAATGCGGCCTTCTTCAGTATCGATAACCAGTAATTCACCGGGTCCAACTCGTCCTTTACTCACTACTTCATCGGGCTGATAATCCCAAATGCCAATTTCAGAAGCACAGGTAATGAGTTTATCGGTGGTGATAACATAACGAGCGGGGCGCAGTCCGTTACGGTCTAAATTACACGCTGCATAACGACCGTCTGACATTACAATACCTGCCGGCCCGTCCCACGGCTCCATATGCATGGAATTGAAATCAAAAAAGGCACGGAGATCTTCATTCATATCGGGATTATTCTGCCATGCCGGCGGTACCAATAAACGCATCGCTCTAACAATATCCATTCCCCCGACTAAAAACAGCTCTAACATATTATCAAGTGAGCTTGAGTCAGAACCGGTCACATTGACAAATGGTGCGGCATTTTGTAAATCGGGGATCAGCGGAGTTTTAAATTTGTAAGAACGTGCTTTAGCCCACTGGCGGTTGCCTTCAATGGTATTAATTTCGCCATTATGTGCCAGATGTCTAAATGGTTGGGCTAATGGCCAACGTGGCACAGTATTGGTGGAAAACCGTTGGTGGAATAAACAAATCGCTGTTTCCATACGAATATCTGCTAAATCCAGATAGAAACGAGGCAAATCTTTAGGCATACATAAGCCTTTATAGATATTGACTTGATTGGAAAAGCTACAAACGTAAAAGGTGTCGTCTTGTACGCGTTTTTCAATACGGCGACGTACCATATACAGTCGACGTTCTAGATCAATCTTAGTCCAGCCTGCCGGCGCATTAACAAAGACTTGTTCAATTCTAGGAAGTGAAGATAAGGCAATTTCACCTAACACACTTTTATCGATTGGCACTTCTCGCCAACCTAAAATGGATAAGGTTTCATCGGCTAACTCTTGTTCTACAATTTCCCGGCTGGCTTGCGCTTCTTGCTCATCCTGACTGAGAAATAACATGCCTACCGCATAATTTGTCGCTAAGCGCCAACCGGCATCTTGCGCAACTAATCGAAAAAATCTATCCGGCTTTTGTAATAAAAGCCCACAGCCATCGCCCGTTTTACCGTCAGATAAAATTGCGCCACGATGTTGCATTCTTGCCAATCCATGAATTGCAGTGCGTACTACTTTATGACTTGGTTGCCCTTCAATATGTGCAATTAAACCAAATCCACAGTTATCTTTTTCAAGATTCTGGTTATATAACATATCATTGCCTCTAATTCATCGCTTTTATATTTTGTGAAGGTATAGGCATTAATCCCATATTGGCTAAGAAATTAAAGAAAAATGCAATTTTGGTCAAATAAATATTACTTATAAGTCAATCTTCTAATAACTGATATGAGACTTATTAATGAAGCTAATAATAAAATGTAGCTTATTGATTATTAAAATTTAAATAGAATATAAGGGTATTATTTTTTAAATAATTTTTATAATCATCATAAGTTGTTTTTCTTTTTTGACAAGAAGTTTCAGAAAATACCTATGTTTAAGTATAAAAACCTTTAACTCTCATTTTAGAAAATATTAAATGCTGAAACCTTTTTAAGGAAAAAAACACACACAAAAGCCACTCAAAATCTTAAAGGCGAAAAAATAAAAGATTGGATTTATTGCGATAAAAAAGCGGGTAAGTCTTGTCAAGAAGTTTCAGAAAATACCCATGTTTAAGTATAAAAATTCGTAGTTTTCATTTTAGTAAATATTAAATACTGAAACCGTTTTAGGAAAAAACCATACAAAAAAGCGGTTCAAAATCTTAAAGGCAAAAAATAAAAGATTGGATTTATTGCGATAAAAAAGCGGATAAGTCTTGTCAAAAAGTTTCAGAAAATACCTATGTTTCAGTATAAAATCTTTAATTCTCATTTTAGAAAATAGTAAATATTGAGATTGTTATTAGGAAAAAAAACATACTCAAAAGCGACTCAAAATCTTAAAGGCGAAAAATACAGATTGGATTTATTGCGATAAAAGAGCGGGTAAGTTTTGTCAAAAAGTTTCAGAAAATACCTATGTTTAAGTATAAAGATTTTTAACTCTCATTCCAGAAAATAGTAAATATTGAGATTGTTATTAGGAAAAAAACATACACAAAAGCGGTTCAAAATCTCAAAGGAAAAAATAAAAGATTGCATTTAATGCTATAAGAAAGCGGATAAGTCTTGTCAAGAAGTTTCAGAAAATACCTATGTTTAAGTATAAAAATCTTTAATTCTCATTTTAGAAAATAGTAAATATTGAGATTGTTATTAGGAAAAAACCATACACAAAAGCCACTCAAAATCTCAAAGGAAAAAATAAAAGATTGCATTTAATGCTATAAGAAAGCGGGCAAGTCTTGTCAAGAAGTTTCAGAAAATATAGGTGTTTTAGCAAAAAATCGGTTGAAATATCCCTTAATGATGACGGATAATTTTATACTGTTATAATCTGCTATTATTTATTTTTAATATCTCAACTATGCAAACTAAAATCACCATTGTAGGCGCTGGTGCAGCGGGGCTTTTTTGTGCGGGGTTACTCGGGCAAAAGGGCTTTGATGTGACTGTGATTGATAACGGTAAAAAGCCCGGGCGAAAGATTTTGATGTCCGGTGGCGGGAAGTGTAATTTCACGAATTTGGATGTCGATGCCAAGCACTATATTTCACAAAATCCGCACTTTTGTAAATCGGCGCTTAGCCGTTATAATCAATGGGATTTTATCCAATTAGTCAATCAATATAACATCGCTTATCATGAAAAAGATCATGGTCAGCTGTTTTGTGACAATTCCGCTAAAGAGATTGTCGATATGTTGGTTAGCGAATGCCAAAAAGGCGGTGTTAAGTGGATGATGCAAACGCAGCTCGATGATGTAAAGACGGTGGCTGAGGGCTTTCAATTGCACACTTCACAAGGCATTATTGAAAGTGATAGTTTGATTATTGCAACCGGTGGCTTATCCATGCCGGCATTAGGCATGACATCAATTGGTTACAAAATCGCTGAAAAATTTGCCATTCCAGTTGTACCGGTTAGAGCCGGTCTGGTGCCATTTACCTTACATAAACCATTGTTAGATGTGTTATCTCCTCTAGCCGGGATTGCGCTGCCGGTTGAAGTGGCTAATGATAAAATCAGTTTTAAAGAGAATTTACTCTTTACCCACCGTGGACTTTCTGGCCCCGCTATTTTACAGCTATCAAGTTACTGGCAGGCAGGCGAATTTATTACCATTAATTTGTTGCCCGATCTCCCGTTTGAATCGGCATTTAAACCTCTGCTTGAGAAGAATCGTAATCAGTCTTTTAAAAATTGTCTGGCACAAATTTTACCTAAAAGGGTTGTTGAGGCATTAATGCAATTGAATATGATTGCCGATAAGCTGGTTAAACAACTCAATCGTAATGAGCAAAAGCAGCTTTATACTGCCTTAACGCAATGGCAAATTATGCCTAATGGTACAGAAGGGTATCGCACAGCCGAAGTGACATTAGGCGGGGTGAGTACGGATGCTTTATCGTCAAAAACGATGGCCGCAAAGTCACATCCTAACCTCTATTTTATTGGTGAGGTTGTGGATGTAACTGGCGCTTTAGGTGGGTATAATTTTCAATGGGCTTGGAGTAGCGCCTTTGCATGTGCGAAGGCTTTTGATTAACGAGCTTTTATGTTTGCCATTAATTGTCGATAACGCCCATTTGAATATGATACTTTTTGACCTTATATTGTAATGTCGTGCGGGAAATGTTTAACAATTTGGCCGCCGTGATGATTTTGCCATTAGCTTGATTTAAGGCATCAACAATGAGCTGTCTTTCGTAGTTTTCAACTTGTTCGATTAAGTTATCGCTGCTTGGCGGTGTAACGTTGACCGTTTTTTCCGGCTGGCTTACCTGCTCTTGTTGAGTAAGCGGCGCTTGAATATCAAACAGCTCATCATCAAGGGTGATATGTTGCAGTTCGCCGGGTTCATTTTGTAGCACCATGCTGCGGACTATGGCGTTTTCTAACATACGGACATTGCCCGGCCACGGCGCTGACATTAATTGCTTTAACGCGGGTTCGCTAATACCACTAATGGTCACTTTAACGTCATGCTGATGTTTATCGATAAAGTACCGGGCTAATACCGGAATGTCTTCGGTACGTTCCCTTAGGGCTGGCAGTTTGATTAAACCGACATTCAACCGATAAAAAAGGTCGCTGCGCATTTTACCACTTTTTAACAGCTCTGCCGGCGATTGGTTCATGGCGGCCACAATACGGACATCTGAGTGAATTTCTTTATTACCGCCTAATTGCCAGTAGGTTTTTTCTTGCAAAAAGCGTAATAATTTACTTTGCATCTCTAACGGCATTGCATTGAGTTCATCCAAAAACAGCGTACCGCCATTGGCAAGCTCTAAGTAACCTTGACGGTTTTCAGCGCCGGTAAATGCGCCTTTGACGGTGCCAAATAGCGTGCTTTCAATCAGCGTAGTTGGCAGGGCACTACAGTTTAGCGAGATAAACGCTTTATCACGCCGGTCACTGGTTTGGTGAATTAAGCGGGCAAACAGCTCTTTACCGGTGCCGGTTTCACCGACAATTAATACCGGCACATCGTTAGCACCTAAAATATTGGTTTGATCGATAACGTCCTGCATTTTTTGCGATGCAAAGACAATTTCCGGTAAGGGTTGTTCTTGATTTTGGTATAAACGGCTATTGAGTTTAAATACTTGGTCTTGTAATTGTCTGACGTTGGATAAATTACGGCCTATCTCAACTGCACCGATGATCTCTTTCTGGTGATTATAAAGCGGAACGGTGGTATGAAGGTAGTCAACGACTTTACCAACATGGTTATAATAACTTTGGTAATTGTTTTGATACTCTTTACCATGTTGTAAAGCTTGCAACATAGTGCTATCTTCTTTCTTCAAATTAGGATAAACTTTAAGCATTGGTTTACCGATGGCTTGTTCTTCCGGGAAGCCATCCAACTCAGCACTTTCTTTATTGTAGTAAATATATTTACCTTCTTTATCGATAATGGCCATTGGCTGATGCATTAAATCGAAAAAATGTTTAAATACATCCAATGCTTGTGATAATTCAGGATCGATTGTCATGATAGTAGTACCTTTTGAAATTGAGATCATTTACTAAGTGGTATATTAATTTTTAAAAGCCTTTCAACCATTACCTCAACAATGACGAATTTTTGTCATAAAAACATATTTTTTACTAAATGACTAATATTTTTTTTGTAAGTATATAGTTAAGAATTTGATTTATAAGTAATTTTTAAGTTGGCATGCTGATTGCATTACTTGTGAGAAGCCATTTTTCTTATTCATTATGTACTTTTTTATGTACTAATTAACTGGAGGTCATATGTCCGACAAAATTATGTCAAATTATAACAAAATACGCACAGATCTTATAACAAAAGATCGTCGTTTTAGTGCTGAAAGTGGCAAATTATGTTTTGATGGGGTTAATTTAGAAGAATTAGCCAGAAAATACCCAACGCCTTTTTATGTTTTTTCTGAAAAGGAAATTGATCGTAACGTTCAAGAAATCAAAGAAGCATTTAAAGCGCATCCAAAAACAAAAATTTTCTATGCTTCTAAAACCTGTTCGGTAATGGGCGTACTTAAAGCAATTAAAGACGCAGGTATCTATGCTGAAGCAAACTCAATGTTTGAAGTGCGTAAATGTTTAGATATCGGTTTCCCGGGAAGCCAAATTGTTTTCAACGGTGTGGTTAAAAAACCAGTTGATTTAGAATTTGCTATCCAAAACGATCTTTACATCATCAACGTAGATAGCTTATATGAGCTTGATATTATTGATGAGATTTCACGACGTTTGAAAAAAGTGGCAAATGTGTGTGTGCGTGTTGAACCAAATGTACCGTCAGCAACTCACGCAGAATTAGTCACCGCTTATCACGCTAAATCTGGTATCGACTTAGAACAAGCTGAAGAGACTTGTCGTCGTATTCTTGAAATGCCTTATGTTCATTTACGTGGTTTACATATGCACGTAGGGGATCAAGTACCGGAAGCAGAACCTTTTGCCAAAGCGACCAAAGTATTAGTTGATGAATCACGCCGTTTAGAAGAAGTGCTTGGCATTAAATTTGATTTAATCAACGTTGGTGGTGGTATTCCTGTTCCATATAAATATGACGAAGAAAATGGTAACCCATTAGAAGACAATATGTATGCAGGTATTACCGCACAAGATTTTGCTGATGCAATCATTAGCGAAGTTCACAAATGGCGTACTGATGTTGAAATCTGTATTGAACCAGGTCGTAAAGTAACCGGTTCAGCAGGTGTACTTTTAACTGAAGTTGCTTGTGAAAAACGTAAAACTAACTATGACTTAGACGGTAACATCGAAGAACATGTTGAATGGAAATTTATTGATGCTGGTTATAGCGTGTTATCTGACAGCCAACACTTTGATTGGTTCTTCTATGTCTATGATGCATCAAGAATTACTGAACAACATGATGAGTACATCAAATTAGCGGGTCCATTATGTGACGGTGGTGACTATTTCCACGTGGGTGTTAAAGGTGAAGAGTTCTTATTACCAAAAGACACTCAAATTGGCGATATCATTGCTTTCCTTGATGCCGGTGCTTATACCATCGAAAGCCAAACAGTTTATAACAACCGCCCACGTACTGCTGTTGTTATGATTGATAAACATGGCAAAGATCGATTGATTCGCCGTGAAGACACTTACGAGGATATGGTTGGATACGACGTGTATTAATCATGAACTGGCTGGGGCAATAACTGCCCCAGTTGTTATTATGTGAGGTTATTATGAGTGATTCTAAAGATTCAAGTTTACTTGGTATTAAAGACATTGTGTTTATGAATGTCATTGCAATATTAAGTTTACGTCAAATTCCGAATGTTGCGCCTTATGGGGCGTCAGCAATGGTACTTTGGCTACTTGCTGCATTCTGTCTTTTCTTCCCTTTAGCCATGGTATGTGGTGAGCTTTCAACAGGCTGGCCAAAAGATGGTGGGATCTTTGTATGGGTAAAAGAAGCATTTGGTAAACGTGTTGGTTGGATAGTGGTTGTTTGCTTCCTGTTTTCATGTGTACTTTTCTTCCCATTAATGTTGCAGTTTGGTTTTACTGCAATTGGTTATATGTTTAGTCCTGAACTTGCTCAAAATCAGGTGTTTATTGGTGTCGGCTCCATGGCAGTATTCTGGATCTTAACATTAATGAATATCAAAGGTATGCAATGGACTAAAATCATTAACAGCGTTAGTGCATGGTTAGGTGTTTTTATTCCTGCTGCTATTATCGTGTTATTAGCTATTGTATGGTTAATGACTGGTCATCCAATGGCAACTGATTATAGCCATGTTAGTGATTGGATTCCGGATTTAAGTAGCTGGGATACGATTGTATTTTTATCAAGCATGATGTTTGCTTTTGCCGGGCTAGAAGTTGCGCCGATGATCGCTGGTCGTACTCGTGATCCACAACGTGATTTCCCTAAAGCAATGGCGGTATCAGCAATTGTTATCGTTGGTATCTATATGATTGGTACTTGGGCAATTAATACGTTATTGCCAGCTGAAGATACTGATATTGTTGCAGGTGTAATGCAAGCAATGGAAGCGGCGGCAAAAGAGTTACATATGCCTTGGTTATTACCAGTTATGGCAATCTGTTTATTCTTTGGTGCGTTAGGACAAATTAACTCATGGTTAGTTGGCCCTATCTATATGTTACAAGAAGCATCAAAAGAAGATAATTTACTTGGCGAACGTGTTGGTCGTTTACACCCTGTGTATAAAACACCAGCTTTTGCGTTAATTGTTCAAGCAATTATTGTAACCGTACTTTGTTTCTCAACTTTCGTATCACCGAGTATTGCAGCAGCATATTGGATGTTAACGGCGTTAACAACAATCTGTTACTTTATCCCATATTTAGTGATGTTTATTGCTTATTATCGTTTACGTATTACTCAACCTGATGTACCACGTAGCTTTAAAATTCCGGGTAAAGTGTTACCGATTGTGTTACCAGCGTTAGGTTTCTTATCGACTCTATTTGCGGTGATCTTAGTGTTTATCCCACCTGCACAAATCGATATGGGTGGATATGTTGAATATATCGCTAAAATTGTTGGTGGTGCGGTGTTAGCTATTGTGTTAGCTGAATGGATCTACCATAGAGCACAAAAACGTAATCGCTTGCAACAACAATAAGATATAGAGGAGTAAAGTATGTACAAACCTATATTGGAAATCGATTTACGTAAATTAAGAAACAATGCTCGTGTTGAAAAAGAGCTGTTAGCTAAACACGGCATTGAAGTAATGGCCGTCAATAAAGTTTTTGATGGTTGCGTTGAAACCGCCAAAGCCGTGCTTGACGGCGGTATTGATGTGATCGCTGAGTCAAGAACTTACAATTTGAAAAAATTAAAAGACGCCTTAAATTGTAAGACCTGTTTATTACGTAGCCCTTGTTTAAGCGAAATCAGTGATGTTGTTAAATATGCTGATATTAGCTTAAACAGTGAAAAACAAGTTATCCAAGCGCTTTCGGATGAAGCCGTTAAGCAACAAAAAATTCATCAAGTATTATTAATGGTGGATATGGGTGACTTACGTGAAGGTATTTGGTTTGAACACCTCGATGATATCATCGATACCGTTAAACTCATATTATCTTTACCGGGTGTTGAGCTTTATGGGCTTGGCACCAACTTTAACTGCTATGGTACTGTTCTGCCAACCGTTAAAAATGGCGTGGATTTTTTACACATAGCACGTAAAGTGGAAGAGGCTTGTAATATCAAAATCAAATATCTGTCAGCAGGTAATTGCACCAGCTATCATCTGCTTGATAAAGGTATTTGGCCTGAAGGATTAAACCACATCAGAATCGGTGGTTTACATGAGTTTGGTATTGAGTATGTGGATATGAAATATCTTGATGAATTCCACCACTCAAATAAACCTGTTGAGAAGGCATGCAGTAATTTATATAAATTATATGCCCAAATCATCGAGCTCAATAGTAAACCTACAGTTCCTGTTGGTGAGTTAGGGGTTGATGCATTTTTAAACAGTAAAACATTTGTTGATAATGGTACACGTAAACGTGCTTTATTGGCTTTTGGACGTCAAGACGTTCCGGCCGAAAACTGTGTTCCTATCGACGATAACATTACTGTTTTAGGTCAAACCAGTGATCATACTATTGTTGATATTGAAGATGTGACTGAAACATTGAAAGTCGGCGATATGATCGGTTTTGAACTCGATTACACAGCCTTACTCATGGCATGTCAAACAAATGGCGTAGAAAAACGTTTTATTTATTAATTCGTGCTAGCTGCCGGGTCACCGGCAGCTTTTATTGATTACTAGGCGGTTTACATGGCTATATCAGAAACTCAAGAAAGTCCTTATCCCAGTAACTTAAAGAAAAACCTTAAAAATCGTCATCTTTTGATGATTTCGTTAGGCGGATCAATCGGTACGGGATTATTTATTGGTATTGCAGCACCTCTTAGCACGGTTGGACCGTTAGGGACAATTATTGCCTATTTAATGGCGGGCAGTATTATGCTCTCTACGATGCTTTGTTTAGGTGAGCTTTCTTGCGCTTTTCCGCATGCTGGTTCTTTCCAACACTATGCATTAATGTTTATTCCCAATCCAATATGGAGTTACACCATTGGTTGGTTATATTGGTTAAGTTGGGTATTGTCAATGGCGGCAGATCTTACTGCGGCTGCTATGATTGCTCATCAAGTCTTTCCTTCCATTCCTATCTATCTTTTTAGTTTAATTATTTTAGTTGTGATCACCTCGGTGCATTTAACCTCGGTTCGTGCCTTTGGTGAAAGTGAATACTGGTTTTCTACCATAAAAGTGTTGGCGATTATTGCTTTTATTGCCACCGGCATTTATCTGCTTTATCAGCAATATGAGCAAACGCATCTACTGCCGACATTTAAAACAGAAAGTGGTTGGTTTCCCAATGGCTTTTTGTCGATTTTTGTCTGTATGACAATTGTCACTTATTCATTTCAAGGGGTAGAGTTAATTGGTAGTGCGGCTGGCGAAGCACAATCGCCACAATCGGTTTTACCGAAAATTATTACCGGCGTTGCTTTTAGAATTATTCTATTTTATGTATTAGCAATAGCGGTATTGGCGCTTGTCTATCCTTATGGCGTTGCTCACGATGAAATCAGCCCGTTTGTTTGGGTCTTTAACAAGGCCGGGATTCAGTTCGCCTCTTATATGATGCTATTTGTGATTTTCTGTGCTGCTATTTCGGCTGCTAATTCTGCCGTTTATGCCAGTTCAAGAATGTTGTGGTCTATGGCACAAGATAATTTAGCCCCGAAATCGTTTTCCAAAGTAAATAAACGAGGGGTACCAACAAAAGGCATTCTCTTTATTGCTATCATTGCGTTAGTTTCGCTATTTTCGAAATATATTGCTGCTGATAAGCTTTATCTTTATTTAGTCGCCGGTACCGGACAGGTCGGCTGTTTTGCCTGGATTATCATTGCATGGTGCCAATATCAATTCCGTAAGGGGGTGAATAGTGGTAAATACCCGAAAGAGATGATTAAATTCAAATCACCGTTGTTTCCATGGTTAGCCATGATTTCAATTACGGTCAATATTGTGATTATACTGGGCGTTTGGTTTGGTGAGTCAGGCCATTATATTTTACTGTCTGAACTGGCATTAATTACTATTATTTTAATTTCTTACTTTTTTTATAAAAAACGTAATCCCGCTATCACAACTAAGTCAACTTAGTTTGTGCCTAACAATGTAATCATCATCACTTAGGATGATGATTACATGTCAAAATCTTATCGATAAAACGTTTAAGGCTGTGTGTTCAAAGCGTCGCTTTGTTTGCACAGCAACGTTAGATGACTATTTTAAAAATGCCGCAACCCCGGTAAACACAACTTGTGCTGCGATAGCGGATACTAACAGTCCGGTTAATTTTGATAATATCGCAATGCCGGTATTTTTTAATACTTTAGCAATCGTTTTGGCGCATAAAAGCATAGCGTAGATGCCTAAAGAGGCGATCAATAAAGAGACGGCGCCTACCATGTTTGCAGCAAATCCGACGGAACTGGTGCCCATAACAATGATTGTCCCGATAGACGCAGGCCCCATACACAGCGGTACCGCAAGCGGAACGACGCTGATATCATCATCGCTACTAATTTTGTTTTTTTCCGGCGAGTCATTCATTAATGAAACTGCGGTAATAAACAGTAAAGCACCAGAGCCGATTCGAAACGCATTTAAGGTAAAACCAAAAACGCTAAACAGGGTATTACCGAAAAAGAATAATATGATACCGATAATAAATACCGCACACGATGTTTTACGCGCGGTTTTGCGGCGTAATGATTCGTCGTACTGTTTAGTACCACTTAAAAATGCGCTTAATACCGCTGGCGGCGTCATAAGGGCAAAGAGTTTTATGGTTGTTGAGACAATATCAACAAGATAGTTACTCATAGTATTACCTTTCAAAGAATAACAGTAAATTGGATTTAGTTGTCAACTTCAGACAGTTGGCTGGAAGATAATATGATAGATACAAAAACGGCCACCGTAAAGGTGACCATATTTAATCTGATATATTTTAATTGGTTTTTAAATTGTAACCAATCAATATTAGTTAAGGCGCTCTTTAATACGAGCCGCTTTACCACGAAGTTCGCGTAAGTAGTAAAGTTTCGCTTGACGTACTTGACCACGACGTTTCACAGTAATTGAATCAACAATTGGTGAGTGAGTTTGGAATACTCGTTCAACACCTTCGCCATTCGAAATTTTACGTACTGTAAATGCAGAATGTAAACCACGATTGCGAATAGCAATAACCACACCTTCATATGCTTGAAGACGTTTTTTGTTACCTTCAACAACCCATACTTTTACTTCAACCGTATCACCCGGGCGAAAAGACGGGATGTCTTTTTTCATTTGTTCTTGTTCTAATTGCTGAATAATTGCATTTTTCATAATATTATCTCTTACTAGTTATACTGAAATTTTAGTCGCTATGTTTATCACGATATTCCCGTTGGAATTCAGTGAGTAAACGTTGCTCTTCATCAGTCAGAGCTAGATTTTCAAGAAGATCTTCTCTTCTCAACCAAGTTCGTCCTAGTGATTGTTTCAATCGCCAGCGACGAATCGCTTCATGGTGTCCGGACATTAACACATCGGGCACCGCCATTCCATCTAACACCTCTGGACGAGTATAGTGCGGGCAATCAAGTAAACCGTTAACAAAAGAGTCTTCTTCTGCCGATGACTGGTGATTTAACACGCCCGGTATAAACCTTGCTAATGCATCAATCATTGTCATTGCCGGTAATTCACCGCCACTTAACACGTAATCCCCAATTGACCACTCTTCATCAATTTCGGTTTGGATAACGCGCTCATCTATACCTTCGTAACGTCCACAAATCAAAATAAGTTTTTGATTATGTGACAATTCGCAAACACCTTGTTGGTCAAGTTTGCGCCCTTGTGGGGAAAGATAGATTACTTTTGTATCTTCACCTGCTACTGCTTTTGCCGCATGAATGGCATCCCTAAGGGGTTGTACCATCATTAACATGCCGGGCCCACCGCCATAAGGTCTGTCGTCGACAGTCTTATGCTTATCATGCGCAAAATCGCGCGGGTTCCAATATTCTACTGTTAACAGTCCGTTTTTAACTGCTCGACCAGTAACGCCATAACTAGTAATAGCTTGAAACATTTCGGGAAAAAGGCTTATTACGCCAATCCACATAATCTTACCTTACCAATTAAAAAGCCGGATCCCAATCGACCACAATCATTTTTGTTGTTAAATCAACCTGTTTAATAAATTGTTCTTCAACAAAAGGGATTAAACGTTCTGTTGCTCCAAATGCATCTTTTAGATTGGCTTTAACGACCAACACATCATTAGAACCGGTTTCCATTAAATCAGTGACTTGACCTAAGTCATAACCGTTAACTGTTTTCACTCGACAGCCGATAAGATCTTTCCAATAAAAATCGCCTTGATTGAGCTTAGGCAATTTATCAGCATCAACAAACACTTCAGCATTCGTTAATGCATTTGCTTGATCTCGATCATCAACGCCTTTGAGTTTGACAATCATATCCTGATTATGCGGTTTAAAGCTTTCTACGATTACTTCTTGCCATTGTCCAGCACGCTGGATATACCAAGGGGTGTAATCAAAGATACTATCCGGAAATTCTGTAAACGAAAAAATCCTGAGCCATCCACGAATTCCGTAGCTTGAACCAAGTTTACCTACAACAATCAGATTCTCAGTATTCATTATCATTACAGTGACTATAAACGACTAAATTAAGCAGCTTTTTGTGCTTGTTTGATCAATGAGTTAACACGATCAGAAACGGTTGCACCTAAACCAACCCAATGATTTACGCGATCAAGATCTAAACGTAATTCTTCTGCTTTACCTTGTGCAATTGGATTAAAAAAGCCAACGCGCTCAATAAAACGACCATCACGTGGGTTACGGCTATCAGTGACAACTACTTGATAAAAAGGGCGCTTTTTAGAGCCACCACGAGCTAAACGAATAGTTACCATAACATCCTCTTAAATTAAAAAATAATCTTTCTTTTGCCCAACATGGACAAAATCAAAGCCCCGAAATTATACTCTTTCTGGCAAAAAGTGCAATGACTGTTTATCAGCTGGGGTTAGTGCGAGATTATTTATAATAAAGCAAATAGTCCTGCCTAATTATTTGCGTGATTGAGGGTTAACGGTAATGGTTTGAATTGTTTATAATTTGCTGTTAGAAAATATCTATATTTATAAGTGCAGCGTTTAGCCTTTTAGCATGCATATCGAGCGCTAAAGTGTGGGTGTAACACCGCCACTTTGCTGTTTGCTTTACACTTTAGATTAATCCTTTTTCAAGTTGAGCATGATAATATTGCCATTATGTCTTTTAAGCAGATACCTTTTACGACCGGTTTATTTAATTAAGAAATAACAGTGGCAATTGCCCAAACCAACGCAAAAATTTTAAGTGTTTACTCAGCAAAACAATAAAATAAATTAATAGGGTTATTTGTTGGGCTTTTTGCGAATAAATGCCCGTTTTATGACATCAAAGAAACCTAATGATTTCACCATTTTTTGGCTATCAATATAAACTCGAATCGCTCGTAAAACTGTTTTGGGATCTTTCGAGGAAAAGGTAAAAGTGCCATTTTGTTTGGTATGTATTTGGTAGCGTGGTATCCACTTACCGCCAAATAAGACCGATGCACTGACAAAATCAATCTCTTGCCATGGGATTTGTATATACTTACGGCGGTCACGTTGATGATAAAATTCAAAGGCTTTATCGCCAATCATAATATTGCCGTATTCAGTGGTGCCAACAAAAGTTGTTCCTTTGGTGGTCAGATCGATTTTGGTATTTAATGATTGAACCATATTTCTCCAAGTATGATGATAATTTAGCGATGCTATTTTGCCTGCTATGT
This sequence comes from Gilliamella sp. B3172, assembly GCF_026536465.1. Taxonomy (NCBI): domain Bacteria; kingdom Pseudomonadati; phylum Pseudomonadota; class Gammaproteobacteria; order Orbales; family Orbaceae; genus Gilliamella; species Gilliamella sp. B3172. Next base: position 36,950 of record NZ_JAFNOA010000003.1, read on the forward strand.
TCAATATCGGTAATTAGCAAGCCGGGTGATAATTGTATCAGTCAAAAACGCCGCTAATAGAGAGAGAAAGCACTATGTTTTTATACTCAAACATAGTGCTTTTCTGAAACTTCTTTACAAGATTGGTTGCTTATAAAAGACCAATCACGTGTCCACCAATGCCGACTAGGAATAGTGCAAGAATAATTAAGATTGGTGATACTTTTTTACGTAATAACCACATACATAAAAAGGTTAAAAGTAATGGAACCAGTCCAGGTATCAGCTGATCTAAGTTATTTTGTAAAGTAACTATCTTCGTTTGTGTGAGAGATAATCCGGCTTGCATTTGTTCTAAGGCTTCTTTAATACCTGTTGCACCATTAGATATTTTGCTCCAATCAATAAAGGCACCGTCTGCCAATTTCACTTTTGAAACGACAGGTTGGAAATTGATCGATACCCACCTTTGCACCAAAGCTGCCAGAACAAACATCCCTAAAATTGAGGCGCCTTTGGTAATTTTTTGCAGTAAACCACCTGATAGGTTATCTGTGATTTTTGAACCGGTACGATAACCAAACTCTTGGGTATACCACATAAAGCCCCAACGAATAATATTCCAAAGTAAAAAGAATAAAATCGGTCCTAAAATATTGCCACTTAGTGCGAGCGATGCACCTAGGGCACCAAGCATTGGTCGAACAGTAAACCAGAACACCGGATCACCGACACCGGCTAAAGGTCCCATCATACCCACTTTTACCCCTTGAATAGCCACATCATCAACCGGTGCACCATTGGCTCGCTCTTCTTCAAGAGCAAGGGTTACCCCTAAAACAGGCGATGCTAAATAAGGGTGAGTATTAAAAAACTCTAAATGGCGTTTTAATGCAGCAGAACGATCTTCTTTAGTGGTATACAATTTTTTAATCGCCGGAATCATTGAATAGACCCAGCCGCCATTTTGCATACGTTCGTAGTTCCAAGAACCTTGAAGGAAAGTTGAGCGCCAAGCAACTGCTAAACGATCTTTTTTAGTTAATTGAATTTTATCAGTCATTTTCTTCTCCAAGTTCCTAGTAATCATTCAAAATATCATCTAGTGGATCACCTTTATCACCACCATTTGAGTTGTTGCCACGTTCAGAAAGATTAAGGTAAATTAACGCTAAAGCAATACCTAATGCACCAAGGGCAATCAAGGTTAATTGGGAAATAGCGGCAACAACAAAACCGATAATGAAAAACGGCCATACTTCACGGGTAGCCATCATATTGATAACCATTGCATAACCAACAGCCACAACCATGCCACCACCAATAGCCATACCGGTGGTTAACCATGTTGGCATTGCATTTAATGCATCTTTAACTGTTTCAGCCGGAATAAATAGTAATGCTGCAGCTGGGATAGCGATACGTAAACCTTGCATGCAAATGCCCAATATTTGGAGTAATTCAATACGTCTAATATTGCCTTCTTCCGCTGCGCTATCCATCATATGAACCAAAGGCACAGCCAGTGTTCGAACGATCATTGTTAAAAACAGTCCGGCAACCGCTAACGGAATTGCAACCGCAATCGCTGTTGAAACACCTTCAACGCCTTGCCCGCCTAACACTAATATAATTGATGAGGCAACAGACGCTAGTGCCGCATCCGGTGCCACTGCTGCGCCAATGTTTGCCCAGCCTAGTGCTATCATCTGTAATGATCCACCTAATACTACACCGGCTTCTAGATTACCGGTTACCAGTCCAATTAATGAACATGCCACTAACGGTTGATGAAATTGGAACTGATCTAAAATACCTTCCATTCCTGCCAGAAAGGCGATAGCTATCACTAATAGGATAGCAACGATTGATAACGTCATAATATAACCCCTTAATTAAGACTTATTCTTTTGTTCGGCTAACTCTTCTTTCGCTTTAGTTAATAATTCATCCATATTGCTATTTGAATCATTAGGCACTTTGCGAACATCGAATTTAATATTTTTTGCTTTTAATTTTTCAAAGGCTTCAACGTCTTGCTCATTCATTGAAAGCACTTTATTTACCATGACTTTACCTACTGAGTGAGCCATGGAACCAATATTGAGCACCTCAATATCGACACCGCCTTCAACAGCTCGCACCACATCTTCCGGGTTTTCAAAAAGTAATAGTGCTTTGGTATTCCCAAAACGGGGATCTTTTGAAACCTCGATGATTTTTTTGATTGGTACGACGTTGGCTTTAACACCAGGAGGAGCGGCTTCTTCAATGAGTTTTTTTCTTAACTCATCTTTAGCAACTGAATCAGAAACAACAATAATACGATTAGGATTGGTCGATTTAGTCCAGGATGTGGCAACTTGTCCATGCAGTAAACGAGAGTCGACTCGAGCTAACACAATCTTCATTTTTCCGTCACCAAGCACAGTGCCTTCCGGAATGGTATTTGATGTTTGTTTAGCCGGAGCTTGATTCGCTGGCGCATCTACCGTTGCACGAATGCCATCTTTAGCCGATTCTAAAATTGCTCCGGCGATCTCTTTTGCTGACTCCATGGAGAAACGTGATGAATAAGCTTCAATTAACATGGGCAAGTTTAGACCAGCGACAATTGCCCAATTAGGGTGCGCTCCGCATAAATTATTTGCTTGATTAAATGGCGTGCCGCCCCATAAATCGACCAAAAATAACACTTCATCTTGATTATCAAATGTGGCAATAGCGGCTAACATTCGTTCTTTTAGACTTTCAGGGCTATCACTTGGGTGCAATGTTACGGCTTTAACATTTTCTTGTTCACCAAATATCATAGAGCCTGATTGTAGAATACCTTCAGCAAACTCACCATGAGTTGCCAGGATAATTCCTACCATATAACTACCTCCTGATTTTTATATTATTCGCTAATATAAATGTTATAAATTTTTCAAAAAAAATGATATATTCTACATAATTAGTTGATTATAAAATATATTTTTTTGCGTAGTACAAAACGATTTTCTTACTTGTTGCAATTCAACTATTTTACGATTTATGTATTTTAGCTGATTATAATTGATAAAATACAAATATTGAAAAAAATTGTGATGCTATATAGATTAATTATTTGTATTTTATGAATTTATTCACTGTTACATGAAAATATTTCAACTATATGTCATGTTCGACAATCTCAACCAATACCTTTAAGATAAATGGCATTTATTTAATCCATAATGATTTATTTTTATATTTCAGATCAAGTTCATGGCTAAACCATCTGCCATTTAATACTTCAGCGATTAAAGTCTTTTTAACCTTTGCATCGATTGACTGATCGTTATCCATTTGATTAAGCACATCTTGATAGTTCCATTTTTGCTCTCCCATGTAAATTTGGGCTTGCTGTCTATCGGCGTTAAGGTAAAGCAACGATTGATTTTTAGCTGTCCAATTTTCCCAATAAATTAGATCATCGCCGTTAGGGTTGCCGTGATGAATAAAGTTATGCAGATATTGTTTAAATATCATGCTCAGTTGCTGAGCGCCTTTAGTCTCAAATGCATTGCCAATTATCTTTTCATAATTATCTGAAGAATGATCCATTAATGGGATGAAAACACCATGAAAAGCGCCAAATATTCCCATAGGCAAGCCAACAGTATTTTGATCCTCGCCATATTTTATTGTCACGCCAAAAATATTGGCTGGGTAAAATGGTGCCATTTTGTTAGCTGAGTCGGTAACATTAAATAGTTCATAAAGACGACTGCCATATTTATTGGCAAATTGAAATTCAGCTGACGCTTTGGTGGTCAATGAACCGGCTTCTTGACTAAAATAAGGGGACGATTGTGCAAATAGTGAAAACTCGCCAGTACCAGTAAGCATAATTAACGGGACACTATTGTAGTGTTGAGTATTAAAACCGTCTTTAGGGATCACATAGCCGTCATTGTATAAATGTGGAAAAACACTCATTCTTATACCGGCATTTCCCATTAGCGCAACAAGCCGATCGGATGAGATGCTATAGAGGTATTTTTTGACTTCAGATTGATTGGTTAACAACCATTGATAAGCTTGTTCTTCAGTTGGTTTAATTTTATCTTCAACCACCAGTGGGGCGATAGCTTTGGCAAACACTTTGATACTATCGTCTTTATCTGCGACCGTCATCCCGCCACTAAATGAAATAGCTTGTTGAAATTTATCTTTAAAGATAGGGGAAATTAACATTGCCATTACATCTCGTCCACCCGCTGAAAAGCCTGAGACGGTAATATTATTCGGATCGCCGCCAAATTGCGCAATATTTTGTTTTATCCAATCTAATGATTTTGCTATATCAAGTAGCGCATAGTTACCTGAATCTTCTAATTTATCGCCGGTTTGTAAGGCTGGAAGCGGGTTAAATCCCAATGGTCCTAAACGGTAATTAATTGACACAAAAATGGCATCAAGATCGGTTACCAGCGTGTTGCCAGTCATTTCAATGGCGGTGCCAATTTGGTTATTTCCGCCGTGTATATAAACCAGTACAGGTAAATTATTTTTATGATTATTAGGGCGATAGATATTAAGGTTTAAGCTATCATCAGAACCTATTATATTATTGTCTTTAAGTTGCATGGCAACTTGACCGGCTTTGGTTGCATCAAATACGCCGTTCCAATGTTCAACATCAACCGGTTTTTTCCACCTTAACTCGCCGGTTGGGGATTTGGCATAAGGTATGCCCGTCCATTGAATGACATTATTAATTTGGTCATAATGCCCTTGGATTAAGCCATATTGTGTTTTGATAAGCGTTGAATCAGCAGTTGTTGGTGTAGTGATGTTTTCATTATGGCTAGGAAGCGAGTTTTCTTGACTAAAGCCAACCATTGGTGTTGCCAGCGTAATTAGACCCAGAAAAGCGAGAGTAGTTTTAAACTTATAGAATGATGTTTTCATACATTTCCCTTGTGTATTAATAAAAAGCCATTAATGTGAAATAGTTAATGTTAAAAATTAGAGAGAAGTGTATTCATATTACGAAATAAAGTATGACGAAATTACTCTTAATCTAACAAGCTCATATTTCTAAACGTGATAGAAATTAATACTATTTTGTTTATAAATCTAATAATTGTAGTAACAGTATTCGGTATATTTTTCTATAACTTGTATTAATGTCAACAATCATGATTGAAAAATTAGACTTGAGTCATAAAATCTCTTTTGCTAACTGCTTTAACTGCATCAAATTAGCTTATCATGGTGTTGAGTGCTTTTCTGATAAATCCTTTATTTTCCGATAACCGTTTTTTGGCCTCAATCACATCAAGATCGGCCAAAATCATTAAAATTGCTGTTTTGCAATGCTGTTCACTTTGTTGCAAAGCCAAAATGGCGGTTTGGCGATCACATTGTGTTGCTTGCCTAACAATTGCTATTTGCCGTTCGATAAGTTTAGCATTAGTTGCTTCAACATCGACCATTAAATTACCATAAACTTTACCGATTTTAATCATGCTGGCGGTGGTGAGCATATTAAGGACGAGTTTTTGGGCTGTGCCGGCTTTCATTCTTGATGAGCCAGTAATCACTTCAGGCCCAACAATGGGGGTAATGGCAATATCAGCTAAATCTATCATTGGCGCTTTGGCATTACAGCAAAGGCTAATGACAGTTGCACCTAGTGTTTTGGCGTATTGCATTCCACCGATGACATAAGGTGTGCGCCCACTAGCTGCAATCCCAACTAAAATATCATTGGCCGAAAATTGAATATCGGTTAAGTCGGTAACTGCCAGCTCCGGTTTGTCTTCAGCGTTTTCAACTGCTTTAAAAATGGCTGGTTTACCGCCCGCAATTAAGCCTATGACTTGTTGAGGTGGCGTGCCATAAGTTGGTGGGCATTCACTGGCGTCTAAAATGCCAAGCCGGCCAGAAGTGCCGGCACCAATATAGATAAGTCTGCCATTATTTAAAAATGCATGACTGATTGCATCGACAGCTTTTGCGATGTTAGCAAGCTGCTTTTCAACCGCTAGCGCAACTTGCTTATCTTCATTATTAATGATGCTGAGAATTTCAAGCGTGGAACATTGATCGATGTGTTCACTGTTAGGGTTTTGATTCTCAGTCATCATATCGCCAAGATTAATGTTTTGCATGCTTTTTTAATCCTATCCATAAAAAGAGTATGACAATGGCAACTAAACTGCCGAAGCCGACACCTATTGCAATAACGGGTAATTTCATGGCGACCGCTAAAGTATAAAGCCCTAGCATAATCATCATAGCACTATTTTGACTTAAGTTTTGGATTGAAACAACACTACCGGCACCAATTAACTCTTTCCCCATTTTTTGAATTAACGCATTAAGTGGCACGATAAAAAATCCGCCTAAAGCGCCAATTAGAATCAGTAAAATATACGATGAAATAATATTACTTTGTAAGGTGAATGCTATAACGGTCAGTCCCATTACTATTCCTGCCGGAATACAACGCAGGGTATTTTTCATCGAGATACACATACTTGCCAGCCCGGCGCCAATAACAATACCGATAGCCACAACTGCATTAAGGTTAGTCGGTGTGGCATTATCTTCAATACCTAATACGATTGGTACCCAAGCGATTAACAGGAAACGTAGCGTAATTCCGGCACCCCAAAATAGACTGGTACAACATAGTGTGTATAAGGTTTGTTTATTGGTGAAAACCACAGTAATGGTTTTAACAAAATCTTGCAATATGCTGATAAATTTCCATTCAATATTTTTTCTTGCGGCCGGAAGTTTTGGTATGAAAATATTGGCAACCACGGCCAGTCCATACATCAAAACACAAGTGAGCAGGGAGGCAATAATACTCATATCTGCAATATGCCCGCCAGCCAGTGAACCGAGTAGAATTGCGGCAATTGTCGATGACTCAATCAAACCATTGGCTTTCACCAGATTATCGCCGGTAGTTAGCTCGCCCAAAATACCATATTTCGCCGGGGAGTAGGTTGCGGCGCCAATTCCCACTAAAAAATAGCCGACAAAAGGGGTAATATCTAAACAGATACAACCGGCACCAATTAGCTTGATTGAATTTGCAATCATCATTGCTCTGCCTTTGGACATGCTGTCGGCAAACTGACCGACAAAAGGCGAAAGAATGATAAATGGGACGACAAAACTGATTTGCAGTGCTGATTGGCTCCATTCGGGATAATGAAGATTTTTAATATAAGCGAGAATGGCAAAAAAGATCGCATTATCGGCAAAAGCTGAAAAAAACTGCGCCAGCATGGTTGCGACCATGCCTTTGCTTAATAAGGAATAGTGATTCATGCGTAATCCTTTCGGTTATTCGTCAGCCATTTTTCGGAGTGTGATAAAATCAATTTTACCCGTTCCGAGTAGCGGCAACCCTTTAACAACACGAATATCACGTGCAATGGCTAATGCCGGAATACCCAATTGTTGCGCTGCTTGACTAAGCAGATCACGACTTAACTTATTTGAAGTGGTAAACAGGACTATCGCTTCGCCTTTTGCTGAATCCGGTTTGACCGTTGCACCATGCATGGCATCGGGGTCAACTTTTTTCGCTAATGCTTCAACGCTTTCTAATGAGACCATTTCACCGGCTATTTTGGCAAATCTTTTTAGTCTTCCTTTGATAGTAATGAATCCTTCATTGTCAATGTTGACGATATCGCCAGTATCATACCAGCCTTCTTCTAATTGACCATTTTGATCAGCTGCCGCAGGCGTGATTAACTGACCGGGAGTTTCAACCCGTAAGTAACCTTTCATGACATTCGGGCCTTTTACTTGTAACTCACCGCCGTCATTGATGCCCGGCACAGGAATCAATCTTGAAACCATACCCGGCATTAAGCGTCCAACAGTGCCATTTTTAAATGCCATAGGGACATTTAACGCAACAACCGGCGCACATTCGGTTACGCCATAACCTTCTAAAATACGAATGCCGTATTTATCTTTCCATTGTTCACGTACTGATTCCGGTAGTTTTTCTGCCCCGGCAACCACATAGCGCAAACGCATAAAATCATAAGGGTGTGCATAACGAGCGTAATTAGCTAAAAATGTTGGTGTTCCAAATAAAACGGTACAGTTTTGGTCGTAAATGATTTCCGGTACCATTCGGTAATGCAATGGGTTAGGGTATAAAAACGTTCGACTACCGGAAAACAGTGGTAAAAATAGTCCGGCTGTGATGCCAAAAGCATGAAACAGCGGTAAAGCTGACATAAATCTATCGGCCGGCGTGGGATCGATGACGGTACGAATTTGCTCAACATTGGCGAGCAAACTGCCATGAGTGTGTACAACCCCTTTAGGATTGCCTTCAGACCCGGAGGTAAACAGTACTAACGCTTCATCGTCACTCGATTGAGGATGCGCTACTAAGCGTGGAATATATTGAAAAATAAAAGTATAAAGTTTATCCGAAAGTGTTAAGCTTTTGCTTAAATCTTCAAGAAAACACCACTTAACCCCTTTGATTTCATCGAGTAGATAATCAAGTTTGCCCTTTTTAATAAATTTACGTGATGTAATAATCGTTTTAATTTCTGCCGCTGTGATAGCACAGGTTAACCCTTTAGTGCCCGCGGTATAATTAAGCATTGCAGGCGTACGATTTTTTACCGATAAACCAAAAAAGGTTGCCACCGTAATTGTTGCGTTAGGCAATAATAGTCCCACCCGCTCTTGCGGAGCGGTAAATTTTGCTACGATGCGACTGATACCGATAATTTGTTTAAATAAGTGACGGAAAGAGGCTTCATGCGTGGTTGGATCTTGCACCATACGGGTTTTAACGCCATAACGCACTTGAGCTTCAAGCAGGGCTTCAAATAGGGTTAACTTAGGACGGCTTGCCATTCGGGCATTCATCATAATTTGATGTAGCTTTTCACCGGCAATATAGCGGCGTTCACTGGCAGTTGCGGCATCCGGCATTGGAATAGTAGTAGGTTCGAGTACATGTATGGTTATTTTCGGAAACAAGCGACGCTTAAATAACCCTTTTAAGCGACTAGTTAAGGTAAATTCTGCACCTTCAATCCAAACCGGTACAACGGTCGCTTGTGAACGGGCAGCAACAAAAGCGGCACCGTCGTAAATTTTCATTAATGAGCCTGTGATTGTAATGCGACCTTCAGGGAAAATCACAATAGGTCGGCCTTTTTCAATTTCACGGACTAATCGTTTAATCGCCATAGGATTTAAGGGATCCATGGGGACAAAATCAACATAGCGTTTGGCAAAACGAACTAACCAATGATTAATATACCCAGCATAAATTGCAAACACCGGTCTTACAGGTAAAAATACGCCGATTAAAATGCCGTCTAGGAAGGAAACATGGTTAGGAGTGATGAGGAGTCTTTCTTGCTTTAAGTTATTTAGATTACCATTAAGTTTGACATGGAATAATATCTTTAAAAAAAACTTTAATATTTTAAAAACCATTTGAATTCTCAATTACCGTACAAAATTGTACCAGGTAATAATAGTGAAAATCTATCCAATATACAAGAACTTTGATTTTTATGATTTTATTTATAATTAAATCATTCGTTGCGCTGTTTTGCTTAGTATTGTTACTCACTAACATAGACAACAGATATCAAAAAAGTAAAATAACGGATAACAACATATAAGGAATCATCATGTTAATTTTAACCGCAAAAGATATACAACAATGTTATAGCATGAAAGAGGCTATAGCGGCTGATAAACAGGCTTTAAAAATTTATACGCAGGGAAACAGTGAAGTGCCATTACGTATAAATTTTGATATGCAAAATGGTCAATGTTTATTTATGCCTGCACATATTAAAGATAACGATGTAGTTGGTATAAAAATTGTTTCGGTTTTTCCCAATAACCCTAAATTGGGTAAACCGTCGGTGCCAGCACAAGTACTTATGATCGATCCGAAAACTGGCGAAGTATGCGCAATGTTAGACGGCACTTATGTGACACAATTACGTACTGGCGCAGTTCAAGGGGCGGCGACAGATCTGCTAGCTAAAAAAGAGGCTAAGCGAGCGGTGTTAATAGGTACCGGTGGGCAAGCGATTTCTCAGTTAGAAGCCATGTTAACAGTGCGTCCTCTTACTGATGTGGCTATTTATGATATTGATACCAATAAAGCTAAACAATTTACCGAAGAGATGAAACAACGATTTGCCCACTTTCCGGCTCATCTCTATTTCTCACAAGATCTTGATTCAGATATTAGCCGGGCAGATATTATTACTTCAGTTACCACTTCCAACACTGCTACTTTTAATGGTGAAAAGGTGAAATCCGGTGCACACATTAATGGTGTTGGCGCTTATACGCCTAAGATGCATGAAATACCGGAGAGCGTTGTTAAACAAGCTGATATTCGTGTATTAGATACTAAAGATGGCGTGTTTGCTGAGGCGGGTGATATTATTGATCCGATTAACCAACAATTAGTGACAAAAGATGACTTTTTTGAATTGGGTGATTTAGTTATCGATCCGCAAAAATGTCGTGTAAACGATCAGCAAATTACCCTGTTTAAAACAGTGGGCACAGCAGTATTAGATGTTTATGTCGGTTACGATATTTATCTAAAAGCTAAACAACAGGGAATCGGTACTCAAATTTAAGCGTATCAAGCACATTAAGCCAAAATAGATTTGAGGCAATCAATCAAACTTAATGTGCGTTTAAGCTTAACTTTAGCTTTGCAGCTCTTGTTTTTGTGAGCGTCCAAGTAAGGTCATGGCAGCTTGTTTAGGGTCTTTGCCTTCATAAAGAATTTTATAGATTTGTTCGGTGATAGGCATATCGACATGATATTTTTGTGCAAGCATCCAAACTTCTTTGGTGTTTTTGCATCCTTCAACAACTTGAGCAATGATATCTTGCGCTTGTTTAATCGTTTTATTTTGTCCGAGTAAAATCCCAAAACGACGATTACGAGATTGGTTATCTGTGCAGGTGAGAACTAAGTCGCCTAAACCAGCCATCCCCATAAAAGTTGCTGGATCTGCGCCGAGCGCTGCGCCTAGGCGCATCATTTCTGCCAGTCCACGAGTGATCAAAGCCGTTCTTGCATTTGCACCAAAGCCTAGTCCGTCAGATAAGCCTGCGCCGATAGCAATAACGTTCTTAATTGCGCCACCAAGTTGCACACCAATAAAGTCTTTACTGCTATAAACCCGAAAACTTTTACTACAGTGGAATAGATTTTGTAGTTCAGTTAAAAACTGATCATCGGTAGAAGCAACTGTCACTGCCGTTGGCAAGCCAGATGCAACTTCTTTAGCAAAGGTCGGACCCGATATGACAGCAAGGGGAATTTTATCACCCAGAATCTCTCTTGCGACATCTTGCAGTAGCCTGCCGGTATCAACTTCAAGTCCTTTGGTTGCCCAAACGATTTTACTGTCTTTTCGTAAAAATGGTTTAATTTGTTTAAGAATGTTACCAAATGCATGACTAGGTACTACGATAAGTAAAATAGGGGACGCAGCAACTGCCGTGCCAAGGTCACTTTCAATATACAGTAAGTCAGGAAAAGGGATATCAGGCAAAAATTGATTATTTTGCCTGTCATGCTGCAAAATGGCCATTTTATCAGGGTTATGCCCCCATAATAATGTTCGATGACCATTTCGTGCTAGTAATATCGCCAGCGAAGTGCCATATGAACCCGCACCAATTACTGTCACAGCAGCATCTTTTTTCATAAATGATCCAATTAAGTATTTAGTTAACTTTAAAACAATAATTATTGTAAAGTATCTGAAGACTCATTTTCAGCTTGTTGTTGTTGCTGTTGTTGTTGAAGATAGTTCAAATACAATGCTTCAAAATTGACTGGTTCTAAGTTAACTTGTGGGAATGTCCCTTTATTCACTAAACTTGCCACCACTTCACGTGCATATGGGAATAAAATATTTGGACAATAAGCACCAAGACAATGTTGAATTTGACCTTCTTCAAAGCCAATTAATGAAAATATCCCAGATTGAGTGACTTCACAAATATACACAACTTCTTCTTGTTGTTTCACGGTAATGGTGACTCTGAGTGATACTTCAAAAACACTATCACTTAGTGTTTGTGAAGATGAATTAAGTTCTAAATTCATCTCTGGTTGCCATTGTTTAGTAAAAATTTCTGGCACGTTGTTTGTTTCGAAAGAAACATCTTTGGTATAAATTCGTTGAATAGCAAATTGTGTTTCAGCTTGTTGTGTATTGTTTTGTTCTGTCATGATAAAACCTTATTTTGAAATGATATTATATTATTTTTTTACTAATGGTAGATTTTCGCCATTCCACCCAGCAATGCCGTCTTTTAACGTAAATACGTTTAAAAAACCTTGTTTGACAAGAAGTTCACCAATACTTGATGATGATAAACCATTCTCGTCAACTAAAATTATGAGATTTTCTTTAAATTTATCAATTGTTTTTGCATTCGCATTTTTGATATCAATCGGTAAGATATTGTGTGATTGAGTGATATGCCCTTTTTTGAAGCTATCAGCTGAACGAATATCGATAATAACCGCATCGAGCTTATTGATCATATTAATCGCTTGGGCGTTATTAATGATTTTTACTTTTGATAATTTACTTTTAACTGTTAATACGATGATTGCAATAAATAGGACAATCCAACCTAAAGATAGTAAAAGGTGATTTTTAATAAAAGGTATAATTTCGAGAGTAATAAAGTCCATACTTGTATATTTACCTGAATTTTTCAATATAAGAAGAGATTATAACGATATTATGCACTGAAATATAGTACCAATAAGAAAATCTTGTAAACACAAAATAATATTTATTGAGATTTATAAAGTCGGATAATGCAAATAAAACAATTTATTATTTTAGTGCTTTTGTTCAATATTGCTCAGCTTTAATTTAACCAAGAGTGAAGATTCAAGCAAAATCTACCCATTAAATAAGCAAAATGGCACAATTGCGCTCAATTTTGGTGCGTAATCAATCTTGTTTTGCTTTATTTTGGTGCATGGGTTTCATTTGTGTTATCATCGATCCATTAAATTCACCGAAATAAGGCATTTTAAAAAGTGGCATTATATTTGCATATAGTTTAGCAACTTATAAACCTTTGGCAACAATGCCTTACGAACTGAACAATTATTTGTCCTTAATGGAGAAGATTCATGTCTATACAAAAAGTGTTAACACTAATTAAAGAAAACGATGTTAAATTTGTCGATTTACGTTTTACTGATACAAAAGGTAAAGAGCAACACGTTACGATACCAGTTAGTCAAATTGATGCTGATTTCTTTGAAGACGGTAAGATGTTTGACGGCTCATCAATCGCAGGTTGGAAAGGTATTAATGAATCAGACATGGTATTAATGCCAGATGCTTCAAGTGCCGTTATCGATCCATTTTTTGAAGATGTGACATTAAATCTCCGTTGTGACGTATTAGAACCAGCAACGCTACAAGGTTATGATCGCGATCCACGTTCAATCGCTAAACGTGCTGAAGAGTTTTTGAAATCTTCAGGCATTGCCGACACCGTTATTTTTGGACCAGAACCGGAATTCTTCCTATTTGATGACGTTCGTTTTGGAACGCCAATGTCGGGTAGTTTTGTTCATATTGATGATATTGAAGCGGCTTGGAACTCAGGGACTAAATACGAAGAAGGCAATAAAGGGCACCGTCCGGGCGTTAAAGGTGGTTACTTCCCACTTCCGCCAGTTGATTCATCGCAAGATATTCGTTCTGAAATGTGTTTAATTATGGAACAACTTGGCTTAGTTGTTGAAGCGCATCACCATGAAGTGGCAACAGCCGGACAAAACGAAATTGCTTGTCGCTTTAATACGCTAACTAAGAAAGCTGATGAAGTACAAATTTATAAATATGTGGTACAAAATGTCGCGCATGCTTATGGTAAAACCGCAACATTTATGCCAAAACCGATGTTTGGCGATAATGGTTCAGGTATGCACTGCCACCAATCTTTAGCCAAAGATGGGGTTAACTTATTTGCAGGTGATAAATATGCTGGCCTTTCAGAAATGGCATTATTCTATATCGGCGGTATCATTAAACATGCTAAGGCTATCAATGCGTTTACTAACCCTGCGACTAACTCATATAAACGTTTAGTACCGGGTTATGAAGCACCCGTTATGCTTGCCTATTCTGCTCGTAACCGTTCTGCTTCAATTCGTATTCCGGTTGTGACTAGCCCGAAAGCACGCCGTATTGAAGTTCGTTTCCCTGATCCAGCCGGTAATCCATATTTATCATTTGCTGCTCAGTTAATGGCTGGTTTAGACGGTATCATTAACAAAATTCATCCGGGCGATGCAATGGATAAAAACTTATATGATTTACCACCGGAAGAATCTAAATTAATTCCTCAAGTAGCAGGTTCATTGGAAGAAGCGCTTAATGCATTAGATGCCGATCGTGAATTTTTAACACGTGGTAATGTATTTACGAATGATACGATTGATGCTTATATTGATTTAAAACGTCAAGACGTTGATCGTGTACGTATGACTCCACATCCTGTCGAATTTGAGCTTTACTATAGTTTATAACGTTAATGTTGATAACATTATCGTCTATCAGCTATTTGATAAAAATTAATCCACCGCTTACAGGCGGTGGTTTTAAATGAGGACGGAAATCCTGCGATGACATTTGATAATGAATCTGATGCTAATCTTGTTCTCGATTCGATGATTACAAGTATTTTGTTACTTGATAAACAACTCCATATTCGTTATGCCAATACAGCAGCTCAGCAGCTTTTAGCGCAAAGCACGAAAAAATTATTAGATAGCTATCTGCCCGATCTATTGGGTTACTTTTCGTTGGATATTGATTTGATGCAAAATGCTTTAGATCAAAATCAAGGTTTTACCGATAATGAAGTCAACTTAGTGATTAACGATGAATTACATATTTTATCGTTAACCGCTCAACTCCTACCTAATGGGCAAATTTTGCTCGAAATGGCGCCATTAAATAATCATAAACGATTGAGTCAAGAGCAATTACAGCAAGCGCAGCAGAGTGCGGCTCGTGATCTAATCCGTGGGCTTGCTCATGAAATTAAAAATCCTTTAGGTGGCCTACGCGGCGCCGCTCAGTTATTATCTCGCCAGTTACCGAAAAACGAGCTACAAGATTATACTAAGATTATTATTGAACAAGCGGATAGATTAAGAAACCTTGTCGATCGGTTGTTAGGTCCTCAGCAACGATTACTACAACAAGAGCAAAATATTCATAAAGCTATTGAACGAATCTATGCACTATTGTGCCTTGAAAAGCCGGACAATGTACAAATTTTGCGTGATTACGATCCAAGCCTACCGGATTTAATTCATGATTCCGAACAGATAGAACAGGTTGTTTTAAATATTGTTCGTAATGCTTTGCAAGCAATTGGTGCAAAAACCGGCACAATTACTATCAGAACCAGAACCGCTTTTCAAGTGACTATACATGGCCAGCGTTATCGGCTATGTGCACGCATTGATATTGAAGATAATGGACCGGGAGTGCCAATGCATATTCAAGATACCCTTTTCTATCCTATGGTAAGTGGTTACGAAGGGGGTACCGGCATCGGGCTTTCAATTGCGCATAATATTGTGGATCAACATCATGGCAAAATTGAGTTCAATAGTTGGCCGGGTCATACAGAGTTTTCAATTTATTTGCCAATCAAACAATGAGGTAAATGATAATGAATGTTTGGATTGTTGATGATGATAGTTCGATTCGTTGGGTATTAGAAAAAGCGCTGACTAATGCGCATTTTCATTGCGTCAGCTTTTCCAGCGGGCAAGCAGTCATCGATGCTTTAGTCAATCATCCCCAAAAACCAGCAGTTTTAATATCCGATATAAAAATGCCCGGAATTGACGGACTAACGTTACTGCACCACATAAAGGAGCAGATGCCTAATTTACCGGTGATTATTATGACGGCACATTCGGATTTAGATGCGGCTGTTAATGCTTATCAACGTGGCGCTTATGATTATATCCCTAAACCTTTTGATGTTGATGAAGTTATTCAATTGGTTGAACGAGCTATTTTACAAAATCAGAGCAATAATTCCCCGCATACCACTACGGTTAAAGCATCGACCGGTATTATTGGTGAAGCACCTTCAATGCAGGAAGTGTTTCGTATTATTGGGCGGTTATCTAAATCCTCAATTAGTGTTCTTATTAATGGGGAATCAGGAACAGGTAAAGAGCTGGTCGCTAAAGCGTTACATACCCATAGCCCACGTGCGCAATCGCCATTTATTGCACTTAATATGGCGGCCATTCCAAAAGATCTGATTGAATCTGAACTTTTTGGGCACGAAAAGGGTGCTTTTACTGGTGCGGCACAAATCAGACATGGGCGATTTGAACAAGCCAATGGCGGTACGCTATTTTTAGATGAAATCGGCGATATGCCATTAGATGTACAAACCCGATTATTAAGAGTACTTGCGGACGGGCAATTTTATCGAATTGGTGGTTATTCACCAATTAAAGTTGATGTGAGAATTATTGCTGCTACGCATCAAGACTTACAAGCTCGAGTTAGAGAAGGTAAATTCCGGGAAGATCTGTTTCATCGACTCAATGTAATTCGTATTTTATTGCCACCATTACGTGATCGCTCTCAAGATATTCCAAAACTTGCCGAGCATTTTTTGCATACCACAGCTCAAGAATTAGGGGTTGAAAGTAAAGTATTAAGTCCGCAGGCACTTGAAATTTTATGCCTGTTTAATTGGCCAGGTAATGTAAGACAGCTCGAAAACGTTTGCCGGTGGGTGACTGTTATGTCTTCAAGTAAAGAGATACTGGTTCAGGATTTACCTGCTGAATTGCTTCATCCATGCACAGCTAATATTAGCGAACCAAATGAAATATCGCCCCCTGTGATGTCGGTATCTAATTCGGACTGGCAACATGAGTTAGAAAATTGGGCTAAACAAGCTTTAGTCGCAGGTAAGACAGGAATATTAACCGAAGCTGTTGCAGATGTTGAGCGTATCTTATTAAATTGCGCACTAAATTTTACCCGAGGTCATAAACAAGATGCTGCTAATTTATTAGGTTGGGGGCGCAATACTTTAACCCGAAAATTAAAAGAGTTATCCAATGAAAATGATCGTGGTGCACACTGATGAATATATAAATTTTTTATTATAATGTTTTGCAATAGATATGATTTCTCCTTATTTAACGTTAATTTTACATATTCTTTGAAGTTTATTGAACACTGAGTTGTTTTTAGATACAATTTAATGATAATGATTATTATTTATCATTTAGTTTGTTTTATCTAAACAAGTCAATAGGAGTTCATATGTATTCATTTATCAAAGTTAAAATTACAGTGCTGTTTGCTGTATTGCTGTTAGTTGTTGGGTGCGATAATAATAAGAATAACCAAAAAACAGATTATTCCAATATCGATGTTTGGAAAGATGCTCTGATAATTAAACACGCTCAAGGCGAAACATCGTTTGAGTATGCTCCCAAAAAAGTCGCTGTTTTTAACATTGCAACGCTTGATATTATTGATGCATTAAATATTCCAGTCACAGCTGTGCCACAATCAGATGTCCATTTACCTGATTTCTTATCTAAATATAGTGATAAGTCCTATACTAACATTGGGACTTTGTTTGAGCCAAATTATGAAGTACTTAGCTCTATCAATCCTGACTTAATTATAGCAGGTGGACGAGCAACTGATGCCTATCCAAAATTGGAAAAATTAGCAAAAACAATCTCCTTAGATATCGATTCCAATAATTTCTTAGCGAGTTTAACTGAGCGAACTCGTCAATTAGGTTGGATTTTTGAAAAAGAGAAAGAAGCATCTAAATTGATTGAAGACTTTAATCAAAAAATAGAACAACTAAAACCAAAAACAAGTACAGCTGGTTCGGCGTTAATGATTATGGTTAATGGTGGCAAAATGTCAGCTTATGGTCCAAAATCTCGTTTTGGCTTTGTGTTTGATGTTTTAGGTTTCAAGCCGGCAGCTGTTTTCCAAGAAGCAGGCCGTCATGGTAATTCGATCACCAGTGAATTTGTTTTGAGTGTTGACCCGCAGTGGATATTTGTTATAGACCGTGATAGTGCCATTGGTAATAAAGAAGCGTTATCCGCACAACAAGTTTTAAATAATGAATTGATCCAAAAAACTGCCGCATGGAAAAATAATCATATTGTTTATCTGGATTCAACATCAATGTATATTGCTGGTGGTATTCAAACTTATAGTCGATTGATGGATCAAATAGAAGAAGCGTTGCAAAAAACATCAACGAATAATTAAAGTATGATTAAATCGTTTTATTTTATGACAGCCATTGTCTTTTTAATGGTAATGGTTGTCGTAAGTCTGTTTATTGGTGCAGGGAATGTCACATTATCAGAACTCTGGACTGACAGTAACATGCGAGAAATCTTCTTTGTTAGCCGACTCCCTCGAACACTAGCATTATTATTAGCAGGTAGTGCAATGAGTGTGGCTGGCTTGATTATGCAGTTGCTCACTCAAAATCGATTTGTTGAACCCTCCCTTGTCGGTACGACGCAAGCGGCAAGTTTAGGATTGTTGGTAATGATGGTCTTTGCGCCTGCTGCTAGCGTCATGATCAAAATGGTTGTTGCAAGCCTATTTGCTTTATTCGGTACGCTGATTTTTATGTATATTTCCCGGAAAATTATGTATAAATCTGCACTTATGGTACCACTTATTGGCATTATGCTTGGGGCTGTGATTAGCGCAATTACCACTTTCTTCGCAATGTATTTTGATTTATTGCAGTCTCTTGCCGGGTGGGAATCGGGTGATTTTTCCGGAATTTTACAAGGACGATATGAACTCTTATGGTTAGTTGGGGGACTAACGTTGCTAGCTTGTTGGAATGCCGATCAGTTCACGGTGGTCGGTTTAGGGCGTGATTTTTCGGTAAATGTTGGTCTCAATTATCGCCGGGTGATGTTAATTGGCCTTATTGTTATCGCACTTATCGGGGGAATTGTTGTCGTTGTTGTTGGCGTATTGCCATTTTTAGGATTGATTGTCCCCAATATTGTAAGCTTATTAATGGGGGACAATGTCCGTAAAACGATTCCATGGATTTGCCTTTTGGGCAGTGGATTAGTGTTAATATGTGACATTATTGGGCGTGTTATCCGATATCCATTCGAAATTCCTGTGAGTGTTATCCTTGGTGTTATAGGTGCAGTTATCTTTTTAGTTTTATTGAGTCAAAAACGTCATGTCCGTTAATCTAAATCGTCAGTTTTCCAGCGCAAAACGGGTGATAATACTGTTAGTTCTCGCTCTAGTTTGCATTACTTGCTTTATGACCATTAATTTGAAAGGAAACATCAACTATATTCTCATGCATCGAACATGGATTATGTTAACCATGATTTTAGTTGCGTTTTCAGCGTCAACCTCAACGTTACTTTTCCAAACCCTAACCAATAATCGAATATTAACGCCATCGATAATGGGGTTTGAATCATTGTTTGTTTTAATTCAAACTATAATCATATTTTTTATTGATATTCAAGGCATCCCTTTTATTGGCGTAATAGGAAAATTTATATTTGAATCTTTAGTCTTGATTTTCTTTTCACTCTTTTTATATCAAGGCTTATTAACTAAACTTAAGCAAAATCTTCATTTGGTGCTATTAATTGGTATTGTTCTAGGCACACTATTTCGTAGTTTTTCCAATTTATTACAGCGATTAATGACACCGACAGAATTTGCTGTATTGCAAAGCCGCATTTTTGCGACCTTTACTCGAGCGGAACCAGTGTTAATTCTATTTTCGCTAGCTATCGTAACCGTAATTGGGCTGGTTTTGTGGCAAATGCGCTATCGATTTGATGTGTTAGCATTAGGGCGTGATAATGCCATTAGTTTAGGCCTCGATTATCAAAAAAATGTCTCGATAATCTTATTACTTGTATCAATTTTAGTTGCAATCTCTACTGCGCTGGTTGGACCATTTACTTTTTTAGGTCTGCTGATTGCAAATTTAGCCTATAGCGTAAGTGGATCTAGCCAACATCGTTACTTACTACCAACAGCCTTTTTATTAGGCATTATTTTTCTTGTAGGAGGACAAATGTTTTTAGAGCGGGTGCTAAATATGGTCGGTGCGCTATCGATTGTTATTGAGTTTATTGGAGGCACTTTATTTATCTTCTTATTATTGAAAAAGGTGCCAAAGTGATTGAAATTAACAATATCAGTAAAAATTACCAATCAATTTCAGTATTAAAAAATGTCAATGCCACTATAACCCAAGGCGGCATTACGACAATCATTGGTCCCAATGGTGCAGGCAAATCGACATTACTTTCAATAATAAGCCGTCTGCTATTGGCTGACGAAGGCGAAGTAAAAATTCAAAATATGAATGTGGTTGATACACCTAGTGATAAACTTGCTACTTACTTATCTGTATTAAGACAAGAAAATCGCTTTACCAGTCGGCTGACCGTCTTTGACCTTGTCGGTTTTGGCCGTTATCCCTATTCTAAAGGGCGCTTAAATGCTAATGACTATCAGCATATTCATCGTGCTCTCGAGTTTTTAAATCTGACTGAATATAAAGATCGTTTTTTAGATGAACTCTCTGGCGGACAACGGCAACGTGCTTATGTTGCTATGGTACTTTGTCAAGATACGGAGTATGTTTTGCTTGATGAACCGCTAAACAATCTTGATATGAAACACGCAGTTTCGATGATGAAACAGTTACGGCGAGCGGCTGATGAGCTGGGTAAAACCATTGTGATTGTTATTCATGATATCAATTTTGCATCGGTTTATTCAGACTATATTTTAGCGATGAAAGAGGGCAAATTGATTTATCAAGGCGAGCCAAAACAGATTATGGATGCGGCGATATTAGAAGAGATCTTTGATACTCCCGTTAAAATTGAGAATGTGCATGATCAAAATATTGCTATCTATTATTAGTTAATTTGATCAATTATCTTAGGTGTTGGTTAAAGTAACCATTTGTAATATCGACACTATTTTTTGTTTGTTAACATTGCCAATCATCGCATAAACAATACGGTCGATGTTTACAATGTAAGTTGATTTAGGTTAAATTACTAACAGTTTTTTGATTGAGAAAGTTTAATGAAATTAGAACAAATTGCTTTGCTAGCAGGTGTATCAAGAACAACTGCCAGCTATGTAATTAATGGAAAAGCAAAGAAGTATCGGGTAAGTGATAAAACCATTGAAAAAGTTATGGCGGTTGTAAAAGAGCATAACTATCAACCTAATGCGGTAGCGGCAGGATTAAGAGCAGGTAAAACACGCACAATTGGTATCATTATTCCCGATTTAGAAAATAATAGTTATACCCGAATAGCAAATTATCTAGAGCAACTTGTTCGAAAAGAGGGTTATCAGCTACTGCTTTCATGTTCGGAAGATAATCCTGAAATTGAAAAAGAGTGTGTTAAACACCTTAGACAACGCCGTGTTGATGCCTTAGTCATCTCATCTGCTTTCGTGTCTGATGATGATTATACTTTTTATGATGACTGGCAAAATAATGAAATGCCATTATTTGCGCTCGATAGAACATTATCGGCAGACCACTTTAGAAATATTGTTGGGGCTGATAAAGAAGATTCAAAGATGTTAGCGCAAACATTTAATCAATTTGTGAAGGGTAATATTGTTTATATTGGCGCATCACCAAATTTATCTGTAAGCCAGCTTCGTATGGCAGGTTTTAAAGATATTACGCAAGACCACTGTAATAGGGTTGATTTTTTATGCGTAAATAATTATAGTCGGCACGACGCAGCGCTAACATTTAGTCGCTGGCTGGAAACAAATAAGATACCAGATGGTATTTTTTCAACCTCTTTTTCATTACTGCAAGGCGCAATTGATGCGATATTGAAAAAGTTAGGTCATCTACCAGAAAATTTAACTATTGCAACATTTGGCGATAATGAATTACTGGATTTTTTACCTTGTAAAGTGATAGCGCTTTCTCAAGATCATAAAGCAGTATCCAAAGTAACTATTGAGTTATTATTAAATAGTTTACAGAAAAAACAGTACCAACCGGGTACTACTGTTATACCAAGACGGTTAATCTATCGTGGTAGCTTTAGTCGGGATGGTAGCTTTAAGAATTAAAAGCTGTTTGAATTTTTAACAAAAATCAGATCTAGATCACAGATTAATTATTAATAGAAATAAAATATTTGATAATTAATAAGTTTGTATTCATTATTGCTGAAACGATTCAATATGATTCAATTATGGATTTAGAATTACTGAGTTATTTTAGTAGATCTAACATTTTAACCCCGAGGTATTTATTATATGTTTCATTTAGTTAAAGAAAATATTCATTTAAATGAACAAGCACCCAATAAAACAGAAGCAATAAAACAAATTGCAGCAGCCTTAACTAACGCCGGTTATGTGGAAGAAGGGTATGTTAATGGTATGCTTGAACGGGAAGAGCAAGCTGCAACTTATCTGGGTATCGGTATTGCTATTCCTCATGGTACAACTAAAACCCGCCATTTAGTTAAAAAAACAGGCGTACAAGTGTTTTGTTTCCCTGAAGGTGTTGTATGGGGCGATGATGGTGAAAAGGCTTACTTAGCTATTGGTATTGCGGCAAGTTCTGATGAACATCTCGAACTATTGCGTCAACTGACTCATGTTCTGGGTGCTGACGGTGTTGAAGAACGAATTAAAAATATTCAATCTGCCGATGATGCGATTGCCATTTTGACCGGTAAAGAGAGTTCACAAGATAGCCAAATTAGTATTAATCATGATTGTGTCTTATTAGATATTACCGCCGACAGCCTAGCGACATTACAAGCATTAAATGCTTCACGCTTAAAACAACAAAATGCCGTTAATGCATCTTTTATTGCCAATGTGCTTGATAACAAACCTAATTATTTAGGCAGTGGTGTTTGGTTAAATGATAGCAAAGAAGGTAACTTAAAAAATGCGATTGCAATTAGTCGCACAGTCAGTGATCTGAGTCAAGACGGTAACCCTGTAAAATTATTAATCACAATGTCAGCAACTGATGATAGCGTGTGTGAAATTATTGCTAATATTGCAACGTTGACCTTTAACCAAAAATTGGATCAACTATTGTCGGCTAATATTGATACGCTTAATCATCTTCTGGTAGCAGGTGGTGAAGGGGTTGCTTGTGATAATACTCAAGCAGAATCAGCCGTTAGTCAAAATCAAGCAACCACGACTGAAACCAGTGGTGAAACGTTAACGCGTGATTTTATTGTACCAAATGAAAACGGTTTACATACCCGTCCTTCGTCAGTACTGGTTAAACTTGTCAAAGAGTTTAACAGCAAAGTTACAGTGGCAAATCTCGACGGTAAAGGTGAAGCGGTTAGCGCAACCAGTCTTATGAAAATTGTCGCTTTGGGTGCTAAAAAAGGTAGCCGATTAAGATTTACCGCTGTGGGTGATGATGCCCAACAAGCCCTTGATGCAATTGGTCAAGCAATTGAAAGTGGTTTAGGCGAGGGCGTTTAGTGATGACATATCGTGTTGCAACTATTACCTTAAATCCCGCTTATGATCTTTTGGGATTTTGTCCCAAAGTGGAACTTGGTGATGTGAACCTTGTTCAAACTAATGCTTTACTTGCCGCTGGCAAAGGCATTAATGTCGCTAAAGTATTATCTGATTTAGATGTTAAATTGACCGTTGGTGGCTTTTTAGGTAAAGAAAATCGTGATGGCTTTAATTTGTTATTCAAATCCTTAAATGTGGTCGACAAATTCCAAACGATTGAAGGCCGTACTCGTATCAATGTTAAATTGACCGAAGAAAATAGTGAAGTGACGGATCTTAATTTTTCCGGCTTTACTATCAGCGAAAATGACTGGCAACTGTTTGTGAAAAGCTCGCTTGAATGGTTGAAAGATATCGATATGGTGGCAATCAGTGGTAGTTTGCCAGCGGGCGTTTCGCTTGATAAGTTCACTGATTGGATGAAACAAGTCAAAGCCATTTGTCCAAAAATTGTGTTTGATAGCTCAAGAGATGCTTTGGTTGCCGGTTTAAAAGCCAAACCATGGTTAATTAAACCTAATGATAAAGAATTAGAAATGTGGGTAGGACGGAAATTAACCACCC
Organism: Gilliamella sp. B3172; assembly: GCF_026536465.1. Classification (NCBI taxonomy): domain Bacteria; kingdom Pseudomonadati; phylum Pseudomonadota; class Gammaproteobacteria; order Orbales; family Orbaceae; genus Gilliamella; species Gilliamella sp. B3172. Next base: position 61,165 of record NZ_JAFNOA010000003.1, read on the forward strand.
TACCGGAAATCAAAACAGCTGCCATGGAACTTATTGATGGCGGTGTTGAGAACGTGGTAATTTCACTAGGAAGTAAAGGTGCTTTATGGGTAACAAAACACGAAGCATGGTTGGCAAAACCGCCTAAATGTCAGGTAGTTAGCACTGTTGGTGCTGGTGATTCTATGGTTGGTGGTTTAATGTATGGTCTGATGACTAATCAATCCATTAAAGACACCTTAGTATTTGCATCAAGTGTTGCCGCTTTATCAGTTGGACAAGCAGGAGTTGGTATATCTGACCGTCAAGCAGTCACTAACATGCTTTCAAAAATTGAAATAATTGCGGGATAGGAGTATTCATGAATATATATATAGTTGAAGGTAGTCATTCTGGTCCGGTTAACGGACGTTTGGCTAAAGCAGAACTAGCTTTAGCTGCCAATTCATTAAATTTAAAAATCGCAGAAAATGCTCAATCTGCTGATGTCATTGTTGCTGTTGGTGGTGGTGATATCGATGATCAGTCTGTGATAGGCAAAAAAGTTTATGTGGTGGAAGATTTAAATGAAATCTTTGCTAACCCTAAACAGATTTTAAATGATGCGCCGACTAAAGCGAGCGTTTACCAACAATCAACTTCAGCAGCACCAGCGTCTAAGTCAGATACTGGTGTAAAACGTATTGTTGCGGTCACAGCTTGTCCAACCGGTGTTGCTCATACCTTTATGGCAGCTGAAGCGATCGAAGAAGAAGCCAAAAAACGTGGTTGGTGGTGTAAAGTAGAAACCCGTGGTTCTGTGGGTGTCGGTAATGAATTAACGCCAGAAGAGATCGCTGCGGCTGATGTTGTGATTGCCGCTTGCGATATCGATGTCGATCTCAGTAAATTTGCCGGTAAAAAACTATACCGAACTAAGACTGGTCCAGCTCTTAAAAAGACTGCTCAAGAGTTAGATAAAGCATTTGAAGAAGCGACGGTTTATCAACCTTCGGCGGGTGCCTCATCCGGAAAATCAAGCAATGAGAAAAAAGGTGTCTATCAACATCTTTTAACCGGGGTTTCTTATATGTTACCAATGGTAGTTGCGGGCGGATTGATTATTGCACTCTCTTTTGCCTTTGGGTCATTTGAAATGCAAGATGGTGTCCAAAAACTTGTCGGTGAACCTCATTTAGCTGAAATTGGTGGTTTAGCCTTCTCGTTAATGGTGCCTTTACTTGCCGGCTATATCTCTTACTCGATCGCTGACCGACCGGGTCTTGCTCCGGGGCTTGTTGGTGGTTTGCTTGCAGTATCAACGGGAGCTGGTTTCCTAGGTGGTATTATTATTGGTTATTTTGCGGGTTATATATCTATGATCATCGCCAAATATTTACCATTACCACAAAGTATGGAAGCACTCAAACCAATCTTAATTGTACCGTTGCTTGCTACGCTGGCAACCGGACTTGTTATGCAATTTGTCGTTGGTGAGCCAGTCTCATGGTTGATGCGGAATGTTGCATCATGGCTTAACTCAATGGGTACTGGTAATGCTGTTATTTTAGGTGCGATTTTAGGCGGTATGATGTGTACTGATATGGGCGGACCAATCAATAAAGTTGCGTATGCATTCGGTACAGGTTTAATCTCTTCACAAGTTTATGCACCTATGGCGGCAGTTATGGCTGGCGGTATGGTACCACCATTAGCGATGGGAATTGCCACACTTATTGCCCGCAAAAAATTTGCTAAAGCAGAACAAGAAAGTGGTAAAGCGTCTCTAGTTTTAGGCTTATGCTTTATCTCTGAAGGAGCGATTCCTTTTGCAGCGCGTGATCCGCTACGTGTAATCCCTTGTTGTATTATTGGTGGAGCAATCACTGGTGGTATGGCATTAGCATTTGGCTCAACGCTAATGACTCCACATGGTGGATTATTTGCTTTGGCAATACCTGGGGTTGTGAAACCAGTTGTTGGATATTTATTATCAATTGTTGTCGGTTCACTTATTGCAGGTATTGCTTATGCATTAATTAAAGCACCCGAATCGGTGAATGAAAATCCTCAAGCTGCTTAACAGAAATAAAATACTAAAAACGCCGTCAAATGATGGCGTTTTTTTATTCCGGTTATTAGCTTTTATTTTTTTACCCAACGCTGCAAATCTTTAGGTACAAACTCATCCATACGTTTGAGTATTAACTCGTTATTATCGCTCACAATCAATGTTTGATAAAAACTATCCCGAATAAAGCCCTCATTAACTGAATGTTCCAGAAAGTTTAATAATGATTGCCAAAATCCGCTCACATTAAACAAAGCAACCGGCTTTTCGTGATAACCTATTTGCATACCCGTCCAAACTTCAAAAACTTCTTCGAGCGTGCCTGTTCCGCCCGGCATAGCGATAAAACCGTCAGCTAGCTCAGAAAGCCTGGCTTTACGTTGATGCATATTTTCGACGACTTCTAAACGGGTAATACCGTGGTGCGCTGTCTCAGCTTGTACTAAACGTTCGGGAATAACGCCAATAACTTCACCACCATTGGCTAAGACCGCATTAGCAATAATTCCCATTAAACCTTTATTGCCACCGCCGTAGATCAAACGTCTGTTTTGATTGGCAATGGTTTTGCCTAATTGTTCAGCGGCTAAACTATATTCCGGAGACGTGCCCTCACTGGCACCACAAAAAACACATATATTTTTTTTCATTAATTTATCAACAATATTAAGCTAAAGAGTGCTAATAATAGCATATAAATCGCGTGATTTGTTTATAAGGTGAGCAGTTGGTTATATTTAGTGTATTAACGATTGACACAGCAGCCTTTGATGGTTAATATTCTCCCCGTTGAGTGTTCCTCCATAGTTCAGTCGGTAGAACGGCGGACTGTTAATCCGTATGTCACTGGTTCAAGTCCAGTTGGAGGAGCCAACTTTCCACTTTATCTCATATCTATACATCTCTATTTATTTATAAATCAATAATGTCAAAATCAGATTGATGTTACAAATCATAAACAATTTGGTTGGGGTTGGCTGTATAGGAATCTACTAGTTCAATTTGATCCTTAGAGGATTTTATATTTTCTGTCGGAAGGCTTTAGTTTTCCATTATAGGATGATTAAGTTGTTATGTTTATTTTTTTATATTGTTTACTACACTATCATTACTTCATTTCATCAATTTCATTATCCACAAATTTGCGTTCGACAAGCTCACCGTCTTTATAGCTTTCTGTGTACAAAAGTTTGCCTTTTTTGTGTACATAGATATTAGCGATTTATCTAAAGTTAGAAATAGATAAATGAATATTATATTCGGTATGTATTTTATTTCTATTTTGTTATTTAGTTAAACTAATACAATCCGCATAATCACTCATTTTTATTCAGGAACAAAATCACTAATATTATTAAAGACGATATGATAACCATCACCCATGTTTAACGTTATTTTTTTATAGGTAAATTCAACAAACAGGCTTTGTAATGAGTGAAAATCACGCTCTTTTTTAGATAAAAACTTTTTTGCATATTCAATATACTCAGGGCAACAATCCTTATATTTTTCTGGGTTATCGATTATTTCATTCTGATAGAACTGTTTTTGAACCAAATAAGACTCTTTCCGGATCTCATCAAAATATCTTTCTTGGCAAATGGCTTCTAGCTGTGGTGTAGTTTTAATCGCTGTTGATAAAATAAATTTACCTTTATTGTTATGTAGCAGTATATCTTCTTTAAAAGAAAATGGTAAAAATACATTTCCCTTATCAATATCATCAATTAAGTCTTGAGAAACCACATATTCTATTTCACCAGTTAATAGGAAATCTTGATCCTTGTTATCTATAAATTCAATTTGGAGATCATCTATACCCAGATACAGCTTTTTAATGATAAAAAGCGTCTTACCTTTTTGTACCAGTGAAAAGTCTTCTGGGTTTAATCCTTTTAATGCTAATTTTTTACTGCCTAACTGCATTAAAACAGGATCATGGTCTAACATAATGACTTTGCTAGAGTTTATGCTTATTTTTTCCTCTTTATGCGCATAAGCACAAGAAGTCAAAAAGCTAATGAGTAAAAGTATAGCTATCGTTTTCATTATTTTCCTAATTAAATAGTAGTATGTATAAAATCTATATTAAATCCCCAATGTTCATGATCATAATGATTTTGAACACCTGAGTTTACACCGGAAAACTCTGCCAAACCTATCGGAACGCTTGTTCACACGCAGTAAGGCATAAAAAAATAGAACAAATACGAGAGGGCGATCTGTGATTGTCTCAAAACCAAACCAGTGGAAAAATAAGCCTAAAAAGTAACGTCATTATCCGCTAAGAGACAGACACCACCGTACAAATAGAGCTGGAAGGCGAAACCATTGAAACTACCGCCGAACACCCTTTTTACACCAAAGAAGGCTGGAAAGATGCCGCCGACCCCACCGAATAATATCACATACAAACCAAAAATAAAAAATGGTATCGTGTAAAAGGGTAAAACTATCTTTATACTAAGAAAGAAGTTTATAATTTTGAAGTTGAAGGCTGGCACACCTACTTTGTCGGCAAACTCGCTTGGCTGATACATAATGCTAAGCATTGCTTGAGTGGAATATTCAAATTCATAGAAAGATATGGGATAAAATCTTACTAGTAATTAAAGGCATTAGTTAAAGGAAAAGATCCTCAAGTTCATCATCTTATTGAAAAAAGATTTACAAATATTTTCAATCCTCCCAAAAAACCGGAGAGATGCTTTCTATTGTATTAACAAAAGAAGAACACCAAACATTCACTAGTACATGGAGGAAGAAATTTCCTTATGGTGATATAAGCCATCATCTAAAATTTCTTTATCCACAAATTTGCGTTCGATAAGCTCACCGTCTTTATAGGTTTCTGTGTACAAAAGTTTGCCCTTTTTAGCAGAAGATAGATCAGCAGATCCATCTAGCATCTCTTGGTAATCTAATTTATAAAACTTCCAAATTCCATCTGGTAACCCTTTTTGGTAATTTGCTTCAAGGTAAGTATAAAGGTAAGTATAATAACTATTCGGCTTCTTCTCAATCCACAAACCTTCACGGGTATGATTTTCAACTAATCCTTGCTCTTCTTCGTTTTGGAAAAGTCCATTTTGGTCGTAATATCGAATAAATTTGCCTTCAGGCGAAATTTGGAATTTTTCATAACGGATAAAATGCGTATCCTCTTCATCTCCTTCAAAATATTTAATATGAATAATATTGTTCTTATCTATGAAAAATAATTTTCTATAACCATTAATTACCCATGATAAAGAATAATAAACATTTAATTTATCGATAGTGTTAGTACTATCTGTTGTGATTAAATCCATTCTAGAATAATTATAAGGCTCGTATTCACTATTATAAACTGGCTTGTCTTCAAGTGTTGTATGAGAAGATGTTAATAGAAATAGATTTAGATTTTTATCATTAATATTTATTTTGCTTACTGGTGAAAGATAATTATCTTTTTTTATATTTTTATCAAAAAAATGTGGTAGTTTATCATAGTAAAGATTACTCATTTCAGATTCATAAAATCTGTCTTTAAGAATTGTTAATTGAGGGTTTAAATATAATTCTGGATATAAATAATCATTTGAATATTTACTCAAATAAAAAAATACTGAATCATAATTACGTTGTATCCTACTGTTATTTCTTTCAAATTTTTCTTGCCAAAATTGGGTTGTCCATTTTTTAGGAAAATGTGTTGATATCAGTTCTTCTTTACCAAAAGAAAGCTCGTTCGTATAGGGCAACTCACTATAAATATTTACTGAATAAGTATTATTCGGTATGGTGGAAAGCTCTTTTAACTCAGTCTCATATAAATCATCAAAATTGTAAATTTTCTTTGAAACAACTTTTCCATTCTTATATTGAGTTACGATTTTATAGTCTTTGCCTAATTCATCAGGATGATAATAGGTGGTTTCGATTAAATCGCCTTTTTCATCGTATGTTTTCCATAATCCTACAGGTATTGTGGTAGCATTATACATATCCATAAACCCTTCATATTGCTTAACGCCATTTTCAAAGTAAATAGTAGTGAGTTTGGGTAATTCTAAAGAGTCAGTAACTATTGTTTCTATAAGATTTATTTGTCCATTAGGATAATAAATAACATATAATACATCTCCTTTTTTGACTTCATCTCTTACATAGCGGATGAATTTTAGTTTTCCATCTGGGTAAAATCCTTGAGAAGAAATGCCGTCTCGTTGATATGATGACATATAATACACAGATTCTAATTGACCGCCTTTAGTATAGTAAGTTTTTATATAATCCGCTGCTTTATTGCCATTGATATAATATTCATACCGTAGAAAACCCTCCGGAGTATTGGATTCTTTAATTTGTACTGAATGTGAAGGGGTAGCTTCCGAAATCTTTTTTGCTTCAATGTGTTGAACACATGCCAAAATGCCACCAAAAAAAATAGACACCATTAGTAATTTTTTCATTTTATTCCTAAAACGTTATTTAATGTTGATTTCTAACCCTTGAGCAAGTTGCTCTGCTATTAAGTCCATATTGTCCTAAATACTTTTTGCATCTTTTGGGGGTGTAATATAACCAAACTCAATTAAAACTTTATATTTCGTTTGATTTTTTACCTCAAGAACTCCTACATTATTTCTAGCATCAGGGTGTTTCTTTCCTATATTGACAACAGTATAACAACTAAAAATATCATTAGCTAATTCTAGCCCTTTTTTATCTCCTTCATAATAGATAACATGCGCGCCGGAAGTAAAATTGGTTAAGCCATCTGCATGAATAGAAATAAAATAATCCGCTTTGTTATTATTAGCTATATCACAGCGAAAATAGATCGCTTCTTTATTATTGGCAACTTTAACAGCGTTTTTACTATTTTCTTGGTATAGGTAATGGAGCCCTCTACCGTGTATTCCATTTCTGTTTTTTCTTCTCCATTGACTAAAAAGGAACTGGGTTATTTGAATACAGGTTTTGGGTAGTATCGGTATTTTCAATTTCCCTAAGACTGAGCACTAATTTACCTTTTCGGGGAGTACCGTAACATTTGGCAACCAGATAAATTTTGTCATCCAAAGAGGCTTGATTTAATTTTAAATAGGTATATTCATTAGGTTTATTCGCGACATTTACTTTTTTTGCAAAATGGTATCCGCTACATTAATCTGAAAATCAGATTGATGTAACAAATCATAGACAATTTGATTAGGCTTGGCTGAATAGGAATCGGTTTGAGGTTGTAATAACTTGTTGTCGGGTTGATTGGGTTGTGATTGTTTATTGCCCGGCAAGGTTGCTCCTTTTTTCATTTTGGGTTGTAGACTTATTTTTTGTTTATGTATCTAACTTTTAATATTATTTATTTTTAACGTTGAAACATTGAGGATCATTAATTGAATCTATGATTAAATTAATTTCATTTCCTTTCTTTCTTGACATACTATATTTACAGATTTGAATAGTATTTCCCGATTGGATTTGTTCCATGGATATTAATTCTAATAAGTTGTTTTTATCCTTTTCAAAGATGAATTTATCAACCGTTAAATGTCTAGTTTCTTGTATAATTTCTAAGGTATATTCTTTTTTACTTACTTTTGTCAAAGTAAATGTTAAATCATTTCTATCACCATAGTTACTAATTAATAATTTATAGTTTTCTTTAAATTTTATATTTCCTTGTTCTATTTGAATTATAAAATGATCATACGGTTGATCCGATACTAAATTTTTATGGACTTCCCCTGCATTATCAAATTGAATATGAAAAATATTATTTTTAATAATATTAGCTTCGCTCTCATTTTGAATCTTTTGTTTACTATAAACATTTTTAACTTGTCCTTGACAAGGAAAAATTAATATCATTATTAGAATAAAAAAGATTCCTTTATTTTTCATTAATACACTCATTATATTTCATTATACCTTTTAATATTTCTGTAAACTTCTTTCTTCTAAACCATTGGGGACTTTTACATTTCCATCAATTGCTCATGATACCAATAAAATATGTATGATTAATAGATAAATTAAATCAAAAATAATTATATTATACTAAGCGTGTTTAACATCGTCCTATTTTTCAAACTCACCGATTAAAAGCCTTCCACCTCTGCATCTGTCTCATTTTATCATAAAATGTGGCATCTAAAATGATAAACTTATCCTTATAAAATCCGACAGGTCTAGAAGCAGTAAACATGCCTTTTAACTCATACTTATAGCAAGTTTGTCCATAGTCATATGAGTATCGGTTCGACGGATAAATAGATGATAAGGGTTTATAGTCGCATACAAAATTTTTATATCGGTAAAAGTTCACATTTTTTGAATCAAGTGTATATAACTCTTTTTCCTCTTCATTATAAAAAGTTGCAGACGTTTTTAACAGGTTAGCTTTACCCAAAATAAAAGTGTCATCTTGATATAGTAAGATATCGTAGTTGTTTTTAAAACTTTTGATGATTTGTTGGTTTTAGGTTTTAGGTTTTAGGTTTTAGGTTTTAGGGTCATAACTAATGATCTGATTTTTTGTGTAAAGTTAGAATGTTATCCTGCGAGGTTAAATAAAATGGCTGATTGTTTAAATCGTCTGGCAAGGGGTATTCTTCTTCTCGATTCAATAAATTAATCAGTTTTAAATTGCCTCGATTGGAATATATGACATATTTACCATTAAAATTTTCATAATTGATTTTAGCATCAGAAGTATATTCATCTATTTTAACCAATTTTAAATTATTATTATCTAAAAGATATTGGGAAATTTTTTTACTGTTATCGGGTAATCTATTTTGAGCTTCTACTAATGAATAATCATTGCTGGTGTCAATCCATCTCATCTCTTGTTCGGGAAGCGTTAACTCTTGATAACTTTTGCCCCGATCTTTCGATATAAGTATTACGGTTTGATCTCCTATATGGCTTGAATCAAAGGAGTTAAGATCTTTATTTCCTATTAAAATAATGGTGTTTTCATTAGGGGCTATAAAATCTTCAAAACGAAAAGCAGACATTGGGTCTAAGGCAGTTGCTTGATCGGTTAATTGGTATAGTTGATTAAAATCGTATTTGGCTATCCATTTCATATTTCCTTTTTAACGGGGTTACAGCTGAATAAAAAAGGTTTAATAGGGTAGTGATAATGAATTTATTATTTAGAGATATCATCATAAAAAATACTCTAGTTACATATCCTTTGTTAACGGACTCTTGTTATTAAGTTTCAAATAAAACCAACAGCCATTATAAGGATTAGTTTTGAATGATTATTCTTTTTAATTTACTCATTTATATCGGTTTACTTATCACCGTTCATAATTATGAGGGTGATAAGCAAAATAATTGTGTGTTTAATATACTATCGTTACTTCAATTCATCAATTTCTTTATCCACAAATTTGCGTTCGACAAGCTCACCGTCTTTATAGGTTTCTGTGTACAAAAGTTTGCCTTTTTTACCAGAAGATAGATCGATAGAACTGTCAGGTTTCTTTTGATAATCTAATTTATAAAACTTCCAAATTCCAATCGGTAATCCTTTTTGGTAATTTGCTTCAAGATAAGTATAACCGAGAGGATAAGTATAATAACCATTCGGCTTCATCTCAATCCACAAACCTTCACGGGTATGATTTTCGACTAACCCTTGTTCTTCTTCATTTTGGAAAAATCCGTTTTGGTCGTAATATCGAATAAATTTGCCTTCAGGCGAAATTTGAAATTTTTCATAACGAAAAAAGTTGACGTCTTCAACATCATAATCAAAGTATTTAATATGAATAATTCCTTTTCTGTCAATATACAGGCGTTTTGTTTTAAGATCGTATCCCCTATTAGTATCCAGATAAGCATTCATAGAATCTAATTTGTTTCCGTGATTATCTACAACCATTAATTGCATTTTTTGGAAGTAAATTGTATATGGTTCAATTTGATCACTATAACCTTGACTAAAAAGCATTATTAGAGATTGGTTGTTTGACAAATTAATTTTCCATAATGGATATAAAATTTCTTCAAAATTGTAAAGTATATCTGTTTGTTTTTTTATAAACTGATAAGGAAAAAAGTAATCATAATAGATATTAGGCATATTAGCATTAGTATAAGTATAAGTATAAGTAATACTATCGGTAGGTTTTAAATCTCGATTTTTATTTTTGTAAACATCGTAAAATAAATCTGAATTATTATAAGCTAAATCTATAGGTGTTTTATACCATGTATTGCTTGGATAATCGTATGTTTTCCAATTTGCTGGGAATTGGACGTCAATTAACTTTTTAGTTCCGAAAGGTAAAGTAATTACGGGAATTGAATTCTTCTTTTTCGAATCTGAGGAATCCTGTGATTTTATGCCTTGACAAGAACATAGAAAAATAACTAAAAGTAAAAGGTAATTTTTTTTCATTACAATAATTCCTTATATAATTGAATAATCGTGGCTATGGTACAACCATAATACATTTTGTTCGGGAAGCGTTAACTCTTCACAACTTTTGCCCCGATCTTTCGATATAAGTATTACCGCTTGATATCCTATTTGAATTGAATCGAGCGAGCGAAGACTTTTATTTCCTTGTTTAGCGGGGTTACAGCTGAATAAAAAAAGGCTTAATAGGGTAGTGATAATGAATTTATTATTTAGGGATATCATCATAAAAAATACTCTAGTTATATATCCTTTGTTAACGGACTCTTGTTATTAAATTTTAAAAAAACTACCGCCATTAATAAGGATTAGTTTTGAATGATTATTCTTTTTAATTTACTCATTTATATCGGTTTACTTACCACCGTTCATATTTATGAGGGTGATAAGCATAATAATTGTTTGTTTACTACACAATCTTTAATTCAATTCATAAATTTCTTTATCCACAAATTTGCGTTCTAATTTTTATCAGTAAGTTAGTTGATTTTTTCAATAATTAATTTTTTATATTTATAATCAGTACTATAAAAACCTTTTCCGTTCCAAATAGTATCAGTTACTTTTATGTATAAAATATTGTCATTCCAAGCCAAATCCCAAATAATCCATTTTTCTGTTTCGAAACAAAAAATATGCTTGATATGATTATTTTCAATCTCATATAAATCTATAATAGATTTTGATTGTTCATAATCTATGTAAAAGGTAGTAAAATGCGTTTGGGCCTTATTTATATAAGGTATTGCTTGTAAAGTAGTTGTATTATTATTGTTATCCTGAATTTTAACTTCGCTATCCTCATAATATGAAACTGTAATAATATCGCTATTCAAGGGCTTCCAATAGCCATAATAGTCATAAATTTTCATGAGTTCATTATCATTTAAATTATTTGTATAAATTTTATTATTTACATTTAGATATTCTTCTTTTTTTATGAATCTTTTATCATTTTTTTCAATCATTGGGTCATAAATTTTTTTCATATGACTAAATTCTTGTGCGTTACTTTCTTTTTCTATAAAGCTTATTGGAATCTTTTTTATGCTATTAGCTTCACAATTTGTTGTGAAACTACATAACATAAATAAAAAAATATATAAGGAAAAGTATTTTATCATTTTAGGATTATCTCCATATAATTCTGATTATATTCATTTTCATTCTGATGCAAATGGTAATGAGGGTCTGTTTTATGAGCACTATTTTTTTATATAAATTCTTTTTAAATTTATTCATCTTTTAAAATTTTCATGTTTTTATCTCTGTTTATTTTTCTTTCGAACTTAAACTTTATTCACCATCAAATTCGACTTGTTCATTACTAATCCATTGATCATCTTTCCACTCACCGTCACACCTTTCTACCCCAGACCAAACGACTTTTGATTTTTTGATATCGATAATGACACATTGATAGTTTTCGTATAGCCATCGCTCATTGTCTGATATTTCAACATAACCTTTGCTAATAGCATCCATTTTTACATAATGTTTATTTTCAGATATTTTAATGTCAAACGATTCAATACCGGTATATTCGTCTTCATATCCTTCGATTTTAGATATAAGACCATTTTTACTTAGCCTTGGTTCTGAATAGAGTCTGAAATCTTTATCATAATTTAAGAAGATTAATTCTTCCTGATTGTTAATTTTTAGTTTATAGGCATAGCCAGATTGACCTAATAAATGCCAATCAGATTGCGAAATTATCTTAGGAGAAGAAATATCTAAAGGATCTAAAACATTAGTTGCTACGTCACCATATTCTATGGGGGCGGGATGATTGACGGCTTGTTGATTTTCTATTTTTTGACTGCATGCTACGTTAGCCAAAGACAATAGAATGAGTAATAATATTCTCATTTTAAGTTTATTTCCTCTTCCCATTAAATCGTGCTGTTAATACTATCTAAAACTAATTTTTTGTTTTAATATAAATAATAGCAATGAATAAGAACAACATTATCAAGTCAACATTCTTGTGGTTGTTTTGATGATGTGTTTCTCATTTAATTCATTTCATGGATTAGAAATATGTGATATCTCTATCCTCTTATTGTTTCCAATTAAATTTTTCACCCGCTTGTTTTTTTTGTAAACACTCTTCAGTAGTATATTGTTGTGGGCAGGCAAAGCAGTCTTTTGTATTTTCATTGGCCAAATTTAAATCATCAGGGATTTTTATGATGCCATTTATTGGTTTTATATCTTGACTTAAGCAGATCAAATTTGCATTTGTATTATCATAATCATCTTTTGCTATTTCAAATTTATAAGATATACGATCCCAACCAGTTTGTTTGAAAATTTCCAACTTATTATTTCTTTCTCGAATGAATAGCTCATAGGCGCTAACACCAATTCTGTTTTGTATTTCGACAATGACATAATCCAATTTATTTATCAAAGAGATTTCAAATACTTGATCATAGGTATCTAGATAATCTATAAAAAAAACTTCGGATTGCAAAATTAATTTCTGTGAAAAAACATCGAAAATATTTAAAATATAAGTATTTCCGAAATTATCTTTCATAATGGGTGACATTGTTTTAGCCGTTTCATTTATATTCTTTTTTTCATTAAAGAAACCAACTTCCGAATTTTCTTTATTTGATTGTTTATTACTACAACTACATAGCAATACAATAATAAAAAAGTAAATTATTTTATTTTTCATTTTTCTATCTATCTTATCGATTAGAACTTTGTTGATGATATTTTATAAATTCTTTGATCCATTTGTTCTATTTGTTTTTAAATATTATTTATAACTAATTTATTTATTTCTATTATTTTATTAACAAGGAACAACTAACGGATATGATTGACTAAGTTAAACTCCTCAATTCAATCATTATCAAATTTTAGGCAAATATAACATTATTGATTAAATTTTACACTCATTCTATCTCATTTTATTGAATTATTTTTATAAACAATTCGATGATTTTTATAAGAATTTAATTATGGAAATAAACGAGGGTTCATTGGTTTTTACATAAATATAGTGTCCTTTATGCTCAATTTAGTATAAATGAACTTATAAAATAATAAATTTGAGTTTCTTTATTCGAATTGTTTGAGTCCTTGTGTTTTTTTATGCGTTTTCTGAGCGGTGTTTTCCTGGTATATATAAGTAAAATAGCTAAAAAGATTAAGTTAAATAAATAACATTAATGATTAATTTATTGTGTTTTTGTCACTACTTAGTTAAACTTTTGTTTCAATGGATAAGTGCAACAACTTAAAAAAGGAAATTTAATATGAAAAAAACACTCATCGCCTTAACGGCAATCGCTTGCTTCTCAAGTTTTGCTCATGCTCAAACATCTGGTATTTATGTAGGTGGTCAATTAGGTTCAAGTATTTTAAAAGCTAGTAGCCTTAAAGATAGCTATAGCTATGATGATGGATATGACTACTGGAGCGAAAGTTATAAAATCGGTTCAATTAGTGATGGCAAACTCGCTGGCTCATTAAATATTGGTTATAACTTCAAACCAGCTTTTGATCTTCCTTTCAGAGCAGAGTTATCATTTACTTTACGTGGTAACTTAGATGATAAAAAACATAAAAGTTATTATGATGAAGACGATGATTTATATCATACAACCCAAAGAACTAAAGCTCGCATGAATACTTTAATGCTTAATGGTTATTATGATATTGAAACAGGCACATCATTTACGCCATTTGTGGGAGCGGGTATTGGTCTTGCTTTTGCAAAATTAGAACATAGATATGATGAAAGATATGAATTTGATGATGAAGCAGATTACATACAATTCTCTAGATCAAAAACTAAATTTGCATGGAATGTTGCTGCTGGTGTTGCTTATAAAGTCTCAGATAATTTAGATATCGACTTCACTGCTCGTTATGTCGATGCGGGTAAACTTACTTTAAAACGTAGTTATGATGATTTTCATTTCAAAGCTAGTGGAAAGCTAAGTTCTGTTGATTTATTAGCTGGTATACGTTATAACTTCTAATTGTTTATGATTTATACAGAATAAAAAGGGCTTAATAGCCCTTTTTTTATCACTTTTTTAGACCATTACTTTAAATAAAAAAGCTTTTCAAATTTGATATCCTGATAGGATTTGTTCATATCTATGAAATAAAACAATCATCTATAAACTATCAATCATAGTTAAATCATTGCAAATAGACGAGAATAGTACTAAATATAAGTTCAAGTTGTGTTATTTAGGTAAAGAGGCAAAAAATATATAATTCATCAAGACATTTTCATCGATGAGGTATACAATTTATACACTAAATTATTATTCTCTTTGAAGTGTAGCATGAAATATAACGCAATTATCGCAATGTTTATGGCAACAAGCTTATCTTGTGCCGCAGCCGAACATCACCCTCACTGGGGGTATGAAGGGCAGGAAAAACCAGAAAACTGGGGAAAACTCTCACCGGAATATTCAACTTGTGAAAATGGTAAAAATCAATCGCCAATCAATATCGATCATGTTTTAAAAACAGAGCATAGCGAACTCAAACTTACTTTTGAAGCCGGCCAGCAAAATATCATTAATAACGGCCATACTATTGAGATCGATGTTTCCGGAAATAACCAATTAGAACTAGACGATGAAATTTTCACATTACAACAATTTCATTTCCATACGCCGAGTGAAAACACCATTAAAGGCAAATATTTTCCAATGGCAGCACACTTTGTTTATAAAAACCAAGATGATGAATTGGCAGTAATTGCATTAATGTTTAATAAAGGTGAAGCCAATTCAGAATTAGCAAAAGCATGGCAACAAATGCCGACAGAATCAGGAAATACAGACGTTTTAGCCAACGCAGTTGATATTAAGGCGTTATTCCCAAAAGAATTAAGTTATTACCGTTTTAGCGGATCATTAACAACACCACCATGTACAGAAGGAGTAAGGTGGATCGTGTTAGAACAACAAAGCCATGCCTCAGAAGAACAAATCGAAAAATTCCATTCGATTATGCACCATGATAATAATCGCCCAATTCAGCCATTACATGGAAGGATTATTGTTGATTAAAATAAGATAGGGGTTTTAGGGAAAGCGATCACTAAAGCTTCTTTAAAATATATCTGTGCAAGGTAGTTGCTTATAAAATAAATAAAAGTTTGTTTTTATAGCAAAAGAATGCTTATTCGTTGAATTTTGAAAAAAAACGCAGTTGTGAAGTGACCCCATAAAGTTGGACTCTTTTGTTAAGCGGCTTGTAAGGCCTGATTTCGATATTCTACCGGAGTCAGGCTTTTTAGCAAACACTGAGGTTGTTTGTGTATATAGATATTCCTCTGTTGCTATTCACATCTTTTAATTCGCAATACCCGAATTTTCTTTTTATAACGAGAGGGCCAAATCCGTTTAGCCTCTACACCTAAAGCATTAGCAATAATCATTTCACCTTTTGTCCATGGCCGTGCAAGTGCGTTAGCTAGTGTTGAAGGCGTGTAGCCTGATTGTCTAGATAACGCAGATAGCGTTGTTCCTTTCTTTTTCAATGCTGCAATAATATCGGCAGGATGCCAGTCTTTTTTGCTATTCATAACACCTCCTGAAATCATCAAATACATGAATTATTAATGAGAAACTTTAATTATGATTAAATTAAAACCAAAATTCAAGTTATACATGATTTATTAAAGTATTCCATTACGAAATTTAAATCGCAGAAGAGGATAATTATTAATCAAAACTATATAAGATGAGCAGCAATTATCATGATTGGTAAGCGATTAAAAATAGCTAGAATCAATGCAGATCTGACACAAACTGAACTTGGAGTGAAAGCAGGATTAGACGAAGAATCAGCAAGTTCCCGTATTAGTTCTTATGAAAATGAAGTTCATTCACCAGATTTTACGCTTGTTAAACGTCTTGCAAAAGTTCTTGATGTACCTAGCGCTTATTTTTATGCTGAAGATGATGAATTAGCCGATTTTATTATTCAATATAACAAGCTAAAAAAACAAAAGCCTAATGCGTTTGTGAGTTTAACGGCTTCATAATTGTGATGACATCCATTTATTTAGAACAATATAAGCTTGTCTTCATACATTGAATTAAGCAAAACATAAACCAGGAAAAACTAGCACCAGCATTAAATCGACCACAATTTATTATTGCCAACGTTTAAAGTGGAGAGCGCCGATTAGATGTGATGACGTTTGTGCATATTGCTCGATTACTTTCTCTCAATCCTGAAACTGTTGTTAGAAAAATTAAATAATATGGTAATCAAATATGAGCATATCAGCTCATCAGTAAATGATAATAAACGTTGAATAATTTTAACAAGGCTATTTTGTAATAACTTCTACCTTTTAGTGTCTATATGGGTCAGGGTATGATTGCTATGTTGCCGTAAGGTAATAGAGCACTTTGTAAATATTTATATATTATTCATTTTGCTGTTGAGTACGATGAAATCTCTGTTATATCTGATGATTGGTTAAAAGAATTTGAAAACTTATTAATGGTTTTATTTGCAATCCTTGTAGTCATTTCACTCAACTATTTGTACATTAAATTACGTAATGCGTAGTATGGGATATATATAAAATCTACGATTAGCGTAACCTTAGGCAATTCTTCTCAGAGGGCTACATGAAGATCACAAACAAATATCGTTCTATATTTTGCTTAAGACTAAAGCATATTAGACTTGAGCGTGGTTTATCGCAAAAAGAACTAGGCAAATTGGCAGGTATAGATGAATTTGTCGCAAGTACTCGTATTAATAGATATGAACAAGGGATTCATGAAGCGAGTTTAGATACTGCCGGAAGATTAGCTGAAGCTTTAGATATACCGTTAGCTTATTTGTATGCAGAAGATGATAAGCTGGCAGAGGTGATTTTAAAATATAAGAAGAATAAATTGTAACTTGGCTCGTAGTTGATAATTATTTGATATATAAAGTAAAATGCCAATATCCTTTAATCATTTGGTAGTTACTTCCAACGTAATATCGGTGCCGGTTTCATGAGTAAATCGGGCAACCTAAAGGAGTATAACCTAATTAACAGCTTTGATTACCAGAGTAAATGGGTTCAAACAAGTGATAAAGGTTCTGGAAATTATCTTTATCTTGTCACAATAGATGACGGTGCGCTTAACCTTGTTGATCGATTTATATCAATCGATGCGATTTGCGCGTATCCTTAGATGCGAAAATTAAGAATAACTGCAAGCGGTACTAAGTTAGCATAAATTCCACAATAGTACCCTATGTAATAGAAATTAAAGGGATTTAGTCAAGCTCAATCTATTTTAAAGGATGTAGGTGCTGATTTATTAAAAGCACATCTTAAAAAATGATATTTGTAACTTTTCAGTTTAATACTGATAAATAGCCGCCTAATGCGGCTTTTTTATTTTTAAAAGGGCACATATGAGAAAGGAAAGAAAAAATAGGTCACCTAATTGAGCTAGCCGGTTGTTTAATTAAGGCTAAAAAGTATTGCTTTGGGCTATGAAACATTTGGTGATATAGTGCCCCAATTGTTACAGGTTTTGGCGTTATATGGGTGAGTACAAATCAACTATGCATGATTATGCAAAACAAAGAGTTTTCCAACATATTAGAAGCAATTAAAATATTGTAAGAGAAGAAGCTGATTAATTGGCTGAATAAACACTATTTTATTATTTAACTGATTTGTTTTATAAAAAATAGTGGTGGAGCTGGCGGGAGTTGAACCCGCGTCCGAAATCTCTACATCCTTGGTACTACATGCGTAGTTTGTCTTTAAATTTCGCCTACCTGCTGCGGACAAACACGCTACCGATAGACTAGCTTGATTCAGTTTAATGCTTCCGCCCCAAGCAAGGCTTCCACACGATCTCGTTTGGGTTTGACTCCTCTTTATCCCCGTCCTACGAGCGGAGGCTAGGGAGAGAAGGCTCTATGCAGGTTATTAAGCTGCTAGTGCGTAGTTTTCGTCGTTTGCGACTATTTTTTTGCGGTTTATTTACGAGGCCTACCGCACCTCGGCATGCACCTTGGGTTTCGCAAATCCCGTCGAATCCAGAATCAGCCCCAATTGTGATTTGTTATTAACTAACAATATCGGGGCATTATAGGTCAATTCAAGGGGGAATACAAGTTAACCTAAATTTAGATAAGCCCCGTTTTCAGTTGGTTTTTCGTCTTTTGCTGTGCTAAAAATCTTATCTACCACACTTTAGCGACAGGATTAAGGTTGTCACCTGCACAGCGTTAATATAAGTTGGGCACCAATCCAATAAGCTTTAAATTAAAGACGGTGCATTGATAAACATTGACATTCTATCAGGACAGAAACCTACTATTTCAAATAAAGCTAGCCCCCAATCTTGTCAAGAAGTTTCAGAAATACCCTACGTTTTAGTAAAAAACTTAATACTTGTTGATGTCGGGATTTAATTATTTATTTTTTTGTATGACAGTTTAAGCCGGGTTTTTTGTTAAATAGCTAGAGAAATTTTATTTTTTTTAAAAAATTAAAAAATAATAACCATTATAAATCAACTAGTTATAATATTTTTTAATAAATATTATAAATTTTTTAAAATAAGTTGGAACTTTTTGTTATTACCGTTGTCTATATTATCAGATTACGTTAATTCATTTTTTTGCCCTCCACTCATTTTTGAGTGGATTTTTTTTGCCTGTCGTTTGCCTTTAGGCGTCCATGCTCTTTTTAATCAACGTTGCTATTTTCGCTTTAAGTTTTAATCTTTTAAGGCTTTGCATCTTGTGCCATAGCTTGATAACTAACACTATCTGTCCAATTTTGACAGCTATGAATAAAGTAGTATCATTGTTATTTTTATCAAGGGCTTGAAAAAATTTTAATGTTAATGATTAGAATAAGCGCTTGCCCGCCATATCGACTGTAAGTTAAGAGAATTTCTATGTTATTTTCCAGCCAAACCAAAGGACATCTAATTGCTTTGATGACCGTGTTTCTTTGGGGAACTACCTTTATTGCCACAAAAGTACTGTTGATCGATTTTAAACCCATTGAAATTTTATTTTACCGGTTTGGGTTGGGTTACTTAATGCTTTGGGTTTTGGCGCCACGGATATTTGCTTGGCAAGGATTTAAGCAAGAACTGATGTTTTTGTGCGCCGGGTTTTGTGGTGTAACTTGTTATTTTTTATGTGAGAATATTGCCTTAACTTATACCACCGCTTCAAACGTCGGAGTGATCACAACATTAGCGCCCGTGTTTACCGCACTTTTATCGATCTTCTTTTTAAGAACTGAACGGCCAGCGAAGCGATTTTATATCGGGTGTTTATTTGCTATTTTGGGTGTTGGATTAATCAGCTTGAATGGTAAATATGTGTTGTCGCTTAATCCTTTGGGTGATCTGCTTGCGGTCGGTGCCTGTTTGTTTTGGGCATGTTATTCAATCTTAACCAAAAAATGCAGTCATTATGGATACAATACAATTTTATTAACACGACGATTTTTTTTCTATGGTTTAGTGATGATGCTCCCGGCGTTATATCTGTTTGATTTTAAATGGGGACTTGATCGCTTCACGCACTCAGCTAATCTTTTTAATATCCTATTTTTAGGTGTAGGGGCTTCGGCGATCTGTTTTGCTTCCTGGAATTATGCAGTGAAATTAGTTGGTGCTGTAAAAATTAGTATCTATCTGTATTTAGTGCCAATTTTGACCATTATTGCCGCAGTTGTGATGTTAAATGAGCCTTTTACATGGATAGCCGCTATCGGTACGTTATCAACCCTTATTGGGGTGTTGTTATCGGAAGGAAAATTCAGATTCAGTAAGCATTGATCTAATCAATCAAATAAGTGACTACAAGGGGCTTGTGCCCCTTTTTACTGTATATTAAGGCGTTATGCGTTTATCGATTGCATCCATAATGATTTGCCCGAGGTGGGGGTAGTTATTATCAAAATGGTGACCGCCGGGGAGTTCGACCGCTTCGCCTTTCATTTGTGGTTGCAGACATCCGGTTTCGTCTTGTTCTTCCTCGCCATAGATGCAAAAGAGTTTATTAGCCGGAATTTTGGCGACTTCCGGTGCTGTTTTCATCTCTTGACCGGATTGTCCTAGCCAGCCGCTGATCTCAATTTCAAAGTTAGCATCTTTGGAAAAGGCGATCAAAACCAAAGCTTGTACGGCTTGTTGATCTTGTGGGGATAAGCGATTATAAAGTGCCGGTAAGATATCACCGCCGAACGAATAGCCAGCCAGTACAAAGCGCTTCGTGCCCCATTTATCACGATATTGTTGCATTAAATAGGCTAAATCTTTACTACTGCGCTCGACTGAACGATGTTGCCAAAATAGTTTTAATGCATCAACGCCAACCACCGAATAACCATTTGACGCCATATATTCGGCGGATACTTTGTCTAAATCCCGCCAACCACCGTCACCGGAATAGTAGAAAGTGACGGTTTCCGGGTGAGCTTGTTTATCTTTAGCGGGCAATTCAATGACCGGCAATTGTTCATGCTCACCATATAAAATCGATGATAAATGTAAACTTAATAACTCAACCGGCGAGGCCTGATACTCACCAATAGACGTTGTGACATTAATCTTTTTTTGTTCACGAGGAAACACTGCCACAGCTTCATCGGGTGGGTTGTTCCAAATCACCTGCCAACTGCCATGGCTGGCTTGAGAGGGTAATGGGGCATCACAATCTTTATGGTCTAGTGTGAACTCAATTGATAGCGCTTTGGCATTATCATTTGGTTGCTTAGTTAACCACCGATAGGCAAACGCTGCGCCTTCTTGCATACCGGCGACCACATAGTGGCTCTCGTTAAGGATTTTTTTAGCTTGATCAAAGCGGTTTTGCTGCTCAAGGCAACTGGCATTTGGTTTTAATTCAAATTGTACCAGTTTTGCCCCCGTGCTTTTAGATAAATTAAGCAGCTGTTGAGCGCTGAAATGGTTTTCTTCGGTAGCAACAATGATAGCAGCGGCTTCCGCTGATGTTTTCGGTGTTGCTGATAATACTGAAAAATTCGAGTCAATGGTTATTGTATTGACTGAAGCGCTTTGCCGTTTTTTATAATAATACAGACCAGCAAAGACAAGTAACGTAATGAGCACCAGCATCAAAAACAGTAAAATATAGCGTAATGTCTTTTTCATATTATGACTTCTTACCTTTTTTTAATCCGGTAATACCACCTGAAATCAGTATGGTGGTATCAATAAGGGCAACTAAAGGATCGAGCCCGGTCGGAACAGCCATATAACGTGGCTCCCAATGTGTGGCAAACTTATCTTTGAATCGCCTTAATCCTTGAAAGTTATAAAAGCGTCCACCACGGCGAAAGACTAATGCGCCTAATCGTTGGATTATCGGTGCGCCTCGGCGCCGTTGCATTCCGGCCAGCGGTACCATGCCTAAACTAAAATATTTAAATCCTTTTTGTTGATAATGCAAAATCAAGCCAACCATTAAAAATTCCATAGTCAGTTTTGGAATATCTTGCACAACTCGCATTAAATCGATGCTTGCTGAGTAATGTTGGTCAGTTTCAAGTAAGTTTACAAAGGCAATAATGCGCCCTTGATACTCAATGGTGGCAATGGTGAAACGATCTAAATATTGTTTAGAAAAAGAGCCTAACGAGAATTTTTTCTCTTTGGTATGCTTATTGCTCAGCCAGGCATCCGACACGGTTTTTAACTCATCTAACGGAGCAGTGCCCGGTGCATAAAATTTAAGACTTAGCCCGTCACGCTGACCACGATTCCATGTGTAACGCAGATCTTTATAGCCTTTTGAGGTTAAGTCAAATTCAGCTAAATTAACTAAAGCCTCTTCCCCCAGTTTAATCGCTTGCAAGCCGATATCCATATAAAAAGGTAAGTTGGCCGCTTTAACGTGGTAAAATACCGGCCGTAAATGATGTTGATCGCATAAATCCCGAAAAGCCCAAATTAACTCAGCTCGCTCACCACTATCACCAATAGGATCGTAAAGGGCAACCATGCTTCGTCTACGTTTGGCATACATGATAAAAGCGGTTTGTGTTTGGTTAAATAACAGCGATTTATCGGCATTCATGGCAAGCAAACCTTCCGGCTGTTTGGAATTGAGGATGATTTGATAAGCTTTATTTAACTCCTCTTGCTTCGGCAGATTGATAACCGGTAACGAAGGTCGAAATAGCCAATAGAGCATAATACAAGTGAGTAAAATAAAGCTTGCTAACGCCATTTTTAATCCTCGAGGTGCGTGACTATCTAACTCAAATTGCCACCACAAAGATTGGTTGTAAGGCGCGTTTTGGTAGATAAATAGTGTCAACCAAACCAACAGAGCAATCAAACAAAAACAGATTGCAAAGGATTTCAATGAATAAGGTAAAACTCGCAATCGGCTTTTACGATAAAAGGTCGTTCTAAACTTAATCAACAATAAGGTTATAGCAGATAAAAAACTGGTTTCAATCCAATGCAGTCCACTTAACAGCGAGCAACAGCTACCTAAAACCAATAAAATAATCGACACGTTCCAAGCGCTATATAGTCTGCGACGTAGCCCCATTGCCAGCAGTAAACACAGTACACCGATTAAACTGGCGCTTAAGTGGGCAAGGTTGACCACTTTATTTGGGATGAGGGTGGTGACAAATGGATGATTGTACCCGGGGATGATGCTGGAAAACATCATCACCACGCCGGCAACAAAGACTAAAACCGCCATAATGGCTGCGGCAATGCCGGTTTCGTTTTCGTCAACTTGCGGAGCGGTTAAAAATTGTTTGCCTTCGTTAATTAACAACAAAATACCGGCCGGAATCAGTGGTAAAAGGATATAAATAATTCGATAAATGATGAGTGCAACGGTTAATTGCGCTGCGCCAATTTGTGATGAAAATGCCGCTAACATAATGGCTTCAAATATCCCAACACCACCGGGAACATGACTTAATACCCCAGCGACTAATGCAATAATATAGATCATAATAAAGGTGATAAAGTTGGGCTGATTGGGGATAAGAAAGTAGAGAATGGCTCCGGCTAATAGGACATCAAATAATGTGATGAGAAACTGACAACTTGCCAGCTTTAAGTTAGGCAGGCGGATTGACCAGTGTAAAAATTGAAATAATTGGCTATCTGGATTTGGTCTTTGGGTTAGTCGATGACAATATAAATAGAGTAACAGCCCGGCATAAAGCCCAACAACGCCACCAGCAATAAGCCAAACCTGTCCCGCCGACAAATGCAAAGCTAACATGGTGTCGCGGGGGTGAATTAATGCTGCAACGGCGGCGAGCAGTGGTAAGGTAAAACCTAACGACAAAGTGACGAAAATTGACATTCTGGCAACATCAATGGTGGTTAAACCATACTTAAAATAGAGCCGGCAACGGATTGCACCGCCGGATAACGCCGATAACCCAACGGCATTGCCTATGGCTGATGCACAAATGCCACCGACTGCAATAGTTGATCGTTTCAAATCCACGCCGGCATAACGAGCGGCTGACCATTCATAGCATATCAGCATAATATAACTCCCCATCGCTGACAGACAGGCAAACAGCACCGCGCGAAATGAAAGCTTATCAAAAGCGTTTTTGATATCTTGCAGATTAATTGTTTTTAACAGTTCCCAACAAACGATTAACGCAATAAAAAAAATAGATAAGGCTAGAAGTAAAGCTAAAAATTGACGATAGCGAGTGAAGTCTTCTATCAATTGCCATGGCAAAACTTTACGCGCTGAAATTTTCACTTAATCAACTCCAAAAATCTGCTTCGATGAAATTTAGGTTTGGCATTCTAACGCTCGCTATTGATGAAAACAATCAAGGGAAAATTAAAGAAAATATAAAAAAAACATTAATTACTGTCGGTTTTTAATGGTTATTGTTTATTTATTGTGCGGTTTTATTGTTAAATCTGAATTTTACGTATTATTTTCATTTGTCCAATTAGCCTATTATTAGCTTAATATTATTCAATGATAAGGCTTTTAGCGATAGGTTACAGTTTGCTATAATTTGCTTAAATTTATTTAATAAACTGTAAATGGTGTCTATTGAGTCAACAATGCGATAATTTCCTTAATTTATCGCTCACGATTTGTTGCTTTTATAAAGTTAATCCAACCGAATATTTAACCGTTATCATTTTTATAAACTTATGAATACAAAATTAGCTGCCCGAATAAACGACCAACAACAATCTGTGATAGTAGCGGTGCAATCCTATGTTGCGCAAAAGTTAGCCCACGATTTTTCCGGGCATGATATTGCGCATATTGAGCGAGTTGTCAGCTTGGCACAGACAATCTTGATTAACGAATCTAACGCCGATGCTTTTATCGTGATATTGAGCGCCTATTTACATGATGTGATTGACGAAAAAGTGGCTGCTGATGTTAATCAAGCGGTGAGTGAATTGCGGGATTATTTATTTTCGCTAAACTTAACACAAACACAAATCAATCAGATTTTCGATATTATCGAAAATATGTCTTATCGAAAAAACTTAAGTTCAGTAAAAAAATTATCACTCGAAGGGCAGATTGTTCAAGATGCTGATCGTTTAGACGCCATTGGCGCAATTGGTATTGGTCGAACTTTTTATTATGGTGGTAACAGACATAATATTATGCACAATCCTGCCATATCACCCCGAACGCAACTTAACGAAGATAACTACAAACAACCTAACACCGTCATCAATCATTTTTATGAAAAGCTTTTTTTACTGAAAGATATGCTCAATACAACCACAGCAAAACAGCTAGCAAAACAGCGGCACGAGTTTATGCTTCAGTTCGTTAACCAGTTTGAAAAAGAGTGGCGAGGGGAGGCATAGCGCTATTAAGTTTAATTCATTGAATATATCTATCATGTCGTTATAATTAATTAAGTTATAAAATAATGGGTAAAGGAGCGGGCAATGAATTTATCTATCAATACTAAAATAGATTTGGGCAACAATGTTGCCATGCAGCAGCTTGGTTTTGGTACCTATAAATTAACCGATTTAGATCAGGTAATAAAGGCGGTAAACACTGCCACTAAGGTTGGGTACCGTTCATTCGATACTGCTGAGCTTTATCAAAATGAAAAACAGCTTGGGCAGGCGATTAAGCAATGTGGTGTTGACCGAAAAGATTTATTTATCACCTCCAAAATCAGCAATCAAAATCAAGGATATGAAAAAACCTTAGCCGGTTATGAACAAACCTTAAAAGATCTCCAACTTGATTATCTTGATCTGTTTTTAGTGCACTGGCCACTTAATAGTACCTTTTTTGAAACGTGGCGAGCGTTTGAAAAACTTTATGAAGAAAAGCGTGTCAGGGCAATTGGTGTCTGTAATTTTCATATTTCGCATTTAGAACTTTTAGCCAGTCAAGCTAATATCAAACCTATGATTAATCAAATTGAGATCCACCCTTATTTAACGCAAATTGATTTAGTCCGCTATTTGCACCAGCATGATATCGCCATTGAAGCTTGGTCACCTTTAGCTCGCAATAAAGTATTGAGTGATCCGCTTTTGGTGAATATTGGCGATCGGTATAATAAATCGGTGTCGCAAGTCACTTTACGCTGGCATTTACAAAATGGCTATATCGTCATTCCAAAATCATCACACCCCGATCGGATTGCTGAAAATGCTAATATTTATGATTTTGAGTTAACGGCTGATGAGATGCGTAAAATCAACTGTTTAAATCAAAATTATCGCACTGGCCCAAATCCCGATGATGTTTATACTAAAAATGGCTTTTAAAATGACGCTGGTGCGCTTAACGGACTTTAGTTAAGCGCACTTTTACTATACCGGAACTGGCGCCCCCACTAACGATAACACAATCGGCAGTGTAATTAAGCTCAATAACGTGCTGACCAGCGTCGCACTGGAGACCAACTCAGGGTGCGTATCAAATTGTACTGACATTAATGTCGTGTTGGCGGCACTTGGCATTGCGGCTAATACCACTAATACTTGCTTATAAACCGGTAAAATCGGTAAATAATAGACCATTATGCTTGCCACAATCGGCGAAATGACCATACGGGTGATTAACGAAAACGACAGTTTAGGATAATCGAGTTGTTTAATGTGTATCTTAGCAAGCTGCATACCTAAAATAATCATAATCACCACAATGGATGAATCACCAATCATATTAATTGAGGTCATAATCGATTTGGATAATGGAATATGACACAGCTGAAAAATAATCCCCAAAAGTGCTCCATAAGCCACAGGCATGCGGATAACTTTATTAATCACATCTTTTTGACTGACGATATCGCTACGAGAACTACCTTTAGCGGCATAATAGATACCCACGGTGCTCATCACAAATTGTTGTAACACCATCATAATCACGCCTAAATCAAAGCCAACCGCGCCAAAAAAGACCAATAGTACCGGCGTACCATAATTGCCATTATTCATAAAACATGAACTTAAAATCATCGCACACCGCTCTTTGGTCGAATATTTCATTATTACCGACCAAATCGAGACAATCGCCACTAATGACAGGCAAAGCCCAAAGATATACATCACATAAAATAGATAATCAGTGGTGAGGGTATGGGTGTAGAAAGTTTTAAATGCCAAAAAAGGCGAAAGCACATACAGTGACATTTTAGACAGATTAGCCACATCAAATTTTAAGATTTTTTGGGCGATAAAGCCGACAATAAAAATACAAAAAATAGGGAATAAAATGATAAAAAATTGCATAAATAATATCTTTATTTGTTAACTAGCTTATTGAATCAATCGCATTGATGATAGATTCACGTAAATCATGGCAAGTTTTATCATCAAGCGCTTTATTGTGTTTATCGGTTAAGATAAACAAATCTTCGATATGTTCACCAATGGTGGCAATTTTAGCACTACTTAATGACAAATCTAAATTGGCAAACACTTCACCGACGCAAGCAAGCAAGCCGGGTTTATCAAGGGCGATCAGCTCCATATAGGTTTGGCTATCATTAAACGCTGATAAAAAGTTAACTTGCGTTGGGATTGAAAACGATCGCAATCTTTGTTTTGGTGGTTTGATCCTTACCCCTTTATAAACCGGTTGTTGTAATGCCTTTTCAAGTGCGGTGATGATATCTTGATGCCGATTTTTTTGTACCGTTTGCCCGTTCGGCTCTAAGACGATAAAGGTGTCGAGGGCAAAGCCTTTTTTGTTGGTGATAATTAAGGCATCATGAATATTTAAGTTAAGTTTACTGAGCGTATTGCAAGCAGTTGCAAACAGATAAGGTCTATCAGGCGAGTAGATAATAATTTCAGTTCCGCCATGATAAGGCGCCGGATTGATTGATACCAAGGTTTGGTTTAAATCATGGTTTAACAAAATTTGCGCGTGCCACACGATCTGTTCGGTACTGTAACGCAAAAAGTAGTCGACCCGATAATCTTGCCAAAGATCATTGATTGCAGGCTCAGAAAAGTGTTGCCCAAGCAGCATGGTTAATGCATCTTGCTTATGTTGCCTTGCAATACTACGTTGCTGAGGTATTTGGTGAATGCCGGTATCAAACGAGCGTTTAGCGGTTAAATACAGCTCACGTAGTAAGCTCTGTTTCCAGCTATTCCATAACGTTTCATTGGTGGCACACACATCGGCAACCGTTAAGCAAAGTAGGTATTGCAAACGGCGTTTGCTTTTCACCAATTGCACAAAAGCACGGATAACATCGGGGTCTTGTAAGTCTCGATTTTGCGCGGTGACAGACATTAATAAGTGGTAACGCACCAGCCAGATAATCAGATCGGTATCTTTTGCCTCTAATTGATGTAAATGGCAGAATTTTTCTACCAGTTTGGCGCCGATCTCTGAATGATCGCCATGGTGCCCTTTACCAATATCGTGAAATAAACCGGTTATGATTAACAGTTCCGGTTTGGATAATTTGGCTAGCACGGCTGAACTATTGGGGTGCTTGAGTTGACCGGCTTGTGTTTTGAAGCTATCAAGCTCCAGTAACAGGCGAATTGTATGTTCATCCACCGTATAGGCATGAAACAGATCAAACTGCATCATACCGGCAATGTGTTTCCAACCCGGTATATAAACCGTTAATATGCCATATTGGTGCATGGGCAATATCGCCTTTTTAATGGCATCCGGGTGTTTAATTATTTGCATAAACAGCGCTCTAGCTTTTGCCTCTTCACAAAGTAGCGAAGTTAAGTGCCGTCTGGCTGAGCGTAATTGTCTAATGGTGTTTGAATAAAGTCCGGTAACTTGTGGATTAAGCAACATGGTATAAAACAGTTGCATAATCATGACCGGATCGTCGTTGAAAATATTATCATTTTTGACGTCGATTAAATTCTCCCGAACTTGAAAATAGTCATCGATATCATAAGGTTTATTATTGGCGTGTTGGGCTAAAATCGATTCATCAAAAAGCTGTAACAGCATTTGATTTAATTCGGTAATATTATGCGCTACACGATAGTAGTCGTGCATCATCTTTTCAACCGGTGTATTGCCTTCGCCTTTATAACCTAGCAAATTAGCAATGCTCAGTTGGCGGTCAAACAGCAGGCGGTTATCATAACGATTTATCACGCTATGCAACGCAAAACGCATTCGCCATAAAAATTTACGGCACGTTTTAAACTCTTCGATATCTTCGGGCGTTAAGTAGTCAAAGTTAGCCACTTTCTGCAAAAACTGATCACCATAATGGCGAATTGCTATCCATTGAATAATTTGCATATCACGCAAACCGCCTGGGCTATTTTTTAAATCCGGTTCAAGATTATAGGTGGTGCTGTGATACTGTTTATGGCGCTCTTTTTGTTCGGCAACTTTTGCCCGATAAAACGCCGCCGAAGGCCAGATTTTATCGCTAAAAATCTGTGCGCTTAGCTCATCTGATAGCGATTGACTACCGACAATTAATCTTGATTCGATTAAGTTGGTCATAATTGTGATATCGTTTTTCGCTTCTTGCAGGCAGGTTTTTAACGTTCTGACGCTATGCCCGATATCTAAATGCAGATCCCAAAGTAAACGCACTAAATGACCTATTTGGTTTTCCAGCTCTTTACTTAGTGCTTGGTCGCTTAAGATTAAAATATCGATGTCAGATAGCGGATGTAGTTCTGAGCGGCCATAACCACCAACCGCAATTAATGCAATCCGATTTTTTTTAAACAGTGAAGGAGTTTGTTCGGGAATTTGATAATATCGCCATAAACGCTCAAGCAGCTTATCAATAAATGCACTGCGTAAATGCACTAAGTCATCGATATCAACTTGTTGTTTAAACTGATCAACAGACCATTGCTGAAAGTCATCGAGTTGCTGTTTAAGATAGCTAATATTTATCTGCTCATCAGTAAAATCGAGCGGAGAAATCGGGTAATTCAAATGGGCATCAGTCATAGTTGTCAAATTGATCAAGACAATGGGATGATGATAACGTTACCTGATTTTTAGTAACTGTCAAGCTACCGTTAGGGTAAAAATGA
This sequence comes from Gilliamella sp. B3172, assembly GCF_026536465.1. NCBI lineage: Bacteria > Pseudomonadati > Pseudomonadota > Gammaproteobacteria > Orbales > Orbaceae > Gilliamella > Gilliamella sp. B3172. The sequence goes on from NZ_JAFNOA010000003.1 coordinate 91,139, forward strand.
CCTCAATAAATCTGTATAGATGATAAAAAAGGAACAATTTTTTGTTCCTTTTGACAAGAAGTTTCAGAAAATACCTACGTTTAAGTATAAAACTATAATTTGAAATCGCTTAAATCATCTTCATTGATTTCAGAATCAATTTGACCCACTAAGTACGAGCTCATTTCAGCTTCTTGTGGGGCAACTTGGACATTGTCTGATACTAGCCAGTTGTTGATCCATGGAATTGGGTTGGATTTTACTTCGTACGGTAATTTTAATCCGACTGCTTGCATGCGGATATTGGTGATATACTCGACATATTGGCATAAGATATCTTTGTTTAAACCAATCATTGAGCCACCTTCAAATAGATACGATGCCCACTCTTTTTCTTGATTGGCGGCTTGTAAGAAGAGATCATAACAATCTTGTTCACACTCTTTGGCAATTTCCGCCATTTCCGGATCGTCTTCGCCACTGCGTAAGGTGTTAATCATAAATTGGGTGCCAGTTAAGTGTAGTGCTTCGTCACGGGCGATAAGTTTGATAATTTTGGCATTACCTTCCATTAACTCCCGTTCAGCAAATGCAAATGAGCAAGCAAAGCTGACATAAAAGCGAATCGCTTCAAGGGCATTGACGCTCATTAAGCACAGGTATAGTCGACGTTTAAGTTCACGTAGGTCGATTGTTACCGTGCGATTGTTAATTGTGTGCTTGCCTTCACCAAATAAGTTGTAATAGCTGGCATAGCTAATTAAATCATCATAATATCCTGCAATGTCACCGGCACGTTTTTGAATCTCTTTATTCGTCACAATATCGTCAAATACCACTGACGGATCGTTGACAATATTACGAATAATATGCGTGTAAGAGCGAGAGTGGATAGTTTCAGAAAATGACCATGTCTCAACCCATGTTTCAAGTTCGGGGATCGAGATAAGAGGCAATAAAGCCACATTCGGACTACGGCCTTGAATGGAATCAAGTAAGGTTTGATATTTTAAATTACTGATAAATATATGTTTTTCATGTTCCGGTAGCGCCGCATAGTCGATACGATCTTGCGAAATGTCGACTTCCTCCGGTCGCCAAAAGAATGAAAGTTGTTTTTCGATAAGTTTTTCGAACATCTCATATTTTTGTTGATCGTAACGTGCAACATTAACAGGTTGTCCAAGAAACATCGGCTCTTTAAGTTGATCATTATGCACATGCGAAAAGGTACTGTAATTCATACTCATAACAAAACTCCTAACTGATTTTTAGTTATTTTTACCGCCACCTTTCGACAGTGAAAAGAGGGCAACATCAGGGGAAAGTATCCGTTTCCCCAATACAATGATTAAATGGCTATTTTTTATAGCGTTAGACTAAATCTTACAGGCGCCACCAGCACAACCGTCATCACTTTCAGTAAGTGCAATATCACCTTGAACATCTTCAGCACCGTCACGGGTGTTGTGATAGTAAAGTGTTTTAACCCCGTATTTATAAGCCGTCAATAAATCAGCTAACAGCTGTTTCATCGGTACTTTATCATTCGGGAATTTAGTCGGATCGTAGTTAGTATTAGCTGAAATCGATTGATCGATAAATTTCTGCATAATGCCCACTAACTGTAAATAACCGGTATTATTTGGAATTTGCCAGAGTAATTCATAAAAGTTTTGCAGATCTTTATAGTCAGGCACAACCTGTTTTAAAATCCCGTCTTTTGAGGCTTTTACGCTGACAAAACCACGTGGCGGCTCAATGCCGTTGGTCGCATTGGAAATTTGTGACGAGGTTTCCGAAGGCATTAAAGCCGATAGGGTTGAGTTGCGTAAACCGTGGGTTTTTATTGATTCACGCAGTGACTCCCAATCATAATGTAATGGCTCTTTAGTTAAGGTATCTAAATCTTGTTTATAAGTATCAATAGGTAAAATACCTTGTGAATAAGTAGTCTGATTAAATAACGGGCAGGCTCCCTTTTCTTTAGCTAAGTTATTCGACGCTTTAAGTAGATAGTACTGCATCGCTTCAAAGGTGCGGTGCGTTAAATTATTGGCGCTGCCGTCAGAATACTTAACACCATGTTTAGCCAGATAGTAAGCATAGTTAATGACACCGATGCCTAAAGTGCGACGATTAAGGGAGGAGTTTTTCGCCGCAGGAACAGGGTAATCCTGATAATCAAGTAATGAATCAAGGGCACGCACCGCTAAATCAGCAAGCTCTTCAAAGTCATCAAGTGAATCAATTTTACCCAGATTAAAGGCGGATAGTGTACATAGGGCAATTTCACCATTTTCATCGTTGACATTATTCAGCGGTTTGGTTGGCAACGCAATTTCCATACATAAATTTGATTGATGAACTGGCGCCAGTTGTGCATTGAACGGGCTGTGCGTATTACAATGGTCGACATTTTGGATATAAATTCGCCCGGTTGAAGCACGTTCTTGCATTAATAAAGCAAACAGCTCGACCGCTTTTACTACTCGCTTGCGAATATTGACATCTTGTTCATATTGATGATAAAGCGTTTCAAATTTTGCTTGATCGGCAAAAAATGCATCATACAGACCCGGCACATCAGACGGGCTAAACAGCGTGATATTTTCGTTTTTGATTAAACGCTGATACATCAGTTTATTAATTTGCACGCCATAATCTAAATGACGAACACGGTTTTCTTCAACGCCACGGTTGTTACGTAAAACCAGTAAACTTTCAACTTCTAAATGCCAGATAGGGTAAAACACCGTCGCTGCGCCACCACGTACGCCGCCTTGTGAACAAGATTTCACTGCGGTTTGGAAATATTTGTAAAAAGGAATACAACCTGTGTGGAAAGCTTCACCACCACGAATTGAACTGCCTAACGCACGAATACGCCCGGCATTAATGCCAATTCCGGCACGCTGAGACACATATTTTACAATGGCGCTAGCGGTCGCATTAATGGAATCTAAGCTATCATCACACTCAATTAAAACACACGAGCTAAATTGACGGGTTGGGGTACGTACTCCTGCCATAATCGGAGTAGGGAGCGAGATTTTGAATGTCGAAACCGCATCATAAAAACGCTGAATGTAACTAAGGCGGGTTTCTTTAGGGTAATTAGCAAATAAACAGGCCGCCACTAAAATATATAAAAACTGGGCACTTTCATAAATTTCACCGGTTACCCGATTTTGAACTAAGTATTTACCTTCTAACTGTTTTACAGCGGCATAAGAGAAGGTCATATCACGCCAATGGTCGATGATCTTATCCATTTGTTCAAACTCTTCCTGGCTATAATCTTCCAGTAAGTGTTTGTCGTAACGTTCGCTGGCAACCAGTTTTTTGACGTGCTCATAAAGTGGTGGTGGTGTGAATTGGTTATACGCTTTTTTACGTAGATGAAAAATGGCTAAGCGAGCAGCTAAATATTGATAATCCGGCGCATCTTGTGAAATCAAATCAGCAGCGGCTCGGATAATGGTTTCATGAATATCAGAAGTCCTAATGCCGTCATAAAATTGAATATGGGAACGCAATTCGACTTGAGAAACCGACACATTATCTAATCCTTCAGCCGCCCAGGTAATCACTTTATGAATTTTATCCAGATTGATAGGTTCTTTTTGGCCATCCCGCTTAGTGACAAGTATTGATTTGTTCATTTTCCATCCAGTTTGATTGTGAAATTTTTGTATGGGTTATAATAGTTGATAATTATCAAAATATACAATATATAGTGCCTATTAATCATTTAATTACTATATATAGTGTATATATTCATCAATAACGTACCGTTTTTTAATTAAAAAAAAGGCTTTAGCGCTAACCGTGCTCCAATGTTGTTTATTATTCAATTAAATAACAAAGGTAGGTTGGCACAGTAAAAATTCGAAAACTATATTGATAAGAAATACCTATGAATAGCAAACGGTCATTTTATCATTTAAACTTGTTGCCGTTTGTTGATTCTTTTTTGATAAACAACTGGCTTATCGTGTTTGGCAATAAGTTCAATATCGTGCTGTTGTTAATGTTTATTGTTCAGACTGACTTTTAGTATTCGACTGTTTATTATTGTGGTTTTAAACAATATAACACCGGTTATTATTACCGGTGTTAACTTTATATTAAAAACACGGTGATTACTTTTTAGATGATTTATACCGTTGATTTAAGCTAGCTTGATTTTGGGCATCTAACCATGCCAGTTTTTCCGTATAACTCTTTTCTGCCCCGCGAGTTGTGGGGTGATAATATTTACGATCGGCAAGTTCGGGTGGAAAGTAATTCTCACCGGCAGCGAAAGCATTTGGTTCGTCATGAGCATAGCGATATTGATCGCCATAACCTAACTCTTTCATTAATTTTGTTGGTGCATTACGTAAATGTTCCGGCACATCATAATCGGGTTTCGATTGCGCATCTTGCATTGCCTGTTTAAACGCCAGGTATACCGCATTACTTTTTGGGGCACAGGCTAAATAGACAATCGCTTGCGCTATAGCACGTTCGCCCTCCGCTGGTCCAACACGGGTAAAGCAGTCCCAAGCGGCAAGGGCAACTTGCATCGCCCTAGGATCGGCATTACCGACATCTTCTGAGGCTATCGCTAATAGGCGACGTGCCACATACAGCGGGTCACCGCCTGCTGAAATGATTCTGGCATACCAATAAAGCGCAGCATCGGGCGATGAGCCTCGAATGGATTTGTGCACTGCCGATATCAAATCATAATAACGATCGCCTTGATTATCAAATCTGGCGCTGCGTTCGCCAATAACTTGTTTGAGTAAATCGGTGGTGAGCGCTTGACCGTTAGACATATCAACCAATAGTTCCAACGTATTAAGTGCTCGCCTTGCATCACCGCCGACAAATTCAGCAATTTGCTGTTTAGTCTCTTGCGGTAAAACAATTTGACGATTGCCATAGCCACGCTCAGGATCATCCATCGCTTGTTGTAAAATCTGTTCGATATCTTCATTGGTCAACGATTTGAGTAAGTACACTCTTGCTCGTGATAAGAGTGCTGAATTTAATTCAAATGACGGATTTTCTGTTGTTGCCCCAATAAAAGTAACAGTGCCATTTTCAACATAAGGTAAAAAGGCATCTTGCTGACTTTTATTAAAACGGTGAACTTCATCCACAAATAAAATCGTGCGTATGCCTGCTTGCTGGTTAATTTGGGCACGTGAGATCGCTTCACGGATATCTTTAATTCCCGATGTCACCGCTGAAATGCGTTCTACTTTAGCATTGGCATGGTGAGCAATAATCTCTGCCAGTGTCGTTTTACCGGTGCCCGGTGGTCCCCAAAGAATCATTGAGTGCAAATGCCCAGCTTCAATGGCTTGACGCAATGGCTTATCCTTGCCTAACAGCTGAGTTTGACCAATATATTCAGATAAATTACGTGGACGCATTCGAGCCGCTAATGGCTGAAATTCATCGTGAGTAAATTCAAAAGACATACTAGGCATGGCAAAGAGTGATCCCAATTGGTTAAATGAAAACTATTATATACCTGTTATTAGATAAGTGAAAAAAGAAAAGAAAATATCTTTCCCCACTGACAGAAAAACGGTAATATTTTGAGCTTATTCAGCAGTTGTTTATGAGTTAACCATTAATACCGGATCGAAAATAGAAGGATTGTTTATGAAAAAGTTTTTATTCTTAATAGGGTTATTCGTTAGTGTGTCGGCATTTGCAGGCGATAAGGAATTATTACAACAACGGTTAAATAAAATTGACGGATTTTCTGCCCGATTTACGCAAAAGGTGACAACCGCCGATAATAAACCGGTACAAGACGGTAAAGGTGAATTATGGGTAAACAGACCTTATTCTTTCAATTGGACAATGACAGAACCGGATGAAACAATCGTTATTTCCGACGGTAAAAATATGTGGATATATACTCCTGCAGTCCAACAAGTTACCTTGTTGAATTTAAAAAATTCGGTCGATAATCGTTTAATGTTACTACTCACCGATAGCCATAATGCGATTTGGGATTCCTATCAAGTGAAACGCAAGCAAGATTCATTTACCTTAAAAGCAATCGATGGTTCAAAAAAAGATTTTATTATTTCGGTATTGCCGACCGGTATGGTTTCTAACTTCACCGTTATTGAAGAAGACGGACAACGCAGTTTTTATGATTTATCTAACCAAACTTTAGGGATAGTTAATGCGGATAAATTTAAACTTGTTGTGCCTGGCGGTGTCACAGTTGATGATCAGCGTTAATGGTAATAACTAGCTAATGCTGACTAAATTAAACATTTGGGGCGAGTGCTAACAAACAGCCCCAACTTAAAGCTAAATGATGTTTTATTCATTTAATCAATTAAAATGGCTATTTGATACACTCACTGTCACCGTTTAATGATCTTTTTCATTAATACTCACAACAGGGTTATCGGAAAACAGATAGTGATCTCGTTTGGTTTCAAAATCCTCACTTGCTGCATCAAATAACATTTTTTTGGTGTTCTCCAGATGTTGCCACATGGCTAATTTGGCCGCTTTAGGATCACGGTTAATCAGTGCTTCTAAAATCTTATCATGTTCATCCCACCAGCTATCAATATCTTGTTGTTGTACATGTTCATGTAGCTTTTTCCATAACGGATTTAACATCCGTTGCCGCCATGCCTCTTCAACAATGGTTATCAAAGCAGTATTGCGCGTTATCATGGCGATTTGGGTGTGAAATTTTAAATCCCAGTTGGAGTCACGGTAGTGATCTTCTTTTTTCGCATTGTGCTGGATTTCTAACAGCTTAACAATATCATCTTTGGTGATCTGCGTTGCGGCAAATTCAGCAATATTACTCTCTATCAGTTGACGAGCTTGCAACAGTTCAAAGGGACCTGTGGTTGAGAAGTTTAACCCTTGTGACGGTGGTAACATATCAGTCTGTACTGTGTTGGCTATTACATGTATGCCAGACCCTTTACGTGCATCGACATAACCTTCCACTTCCAACATGATAATTGCTTCTCGCACAACTGAACGACTTACTTTAAGCTCTTCACATATCAATCTTTCCGACGGCAGTTTGCTGCCGACAGGGTAATCACCATTGATTATTCGCTTTTTAAGCTCGCTGGCAATAACTTGATAGAGCCGCTGATGTTCGTTTTGTTCTTGGGTCATAATTATCTTGCTAAAAGGTTTAAGTTATCAAGGATCTTAAAATAACATCTAATCGGTTAGAGTTAAATAATATTGCCTGAATTTTTTCGAATAAACAGTATGTTGTTGAACGATTTTAATAAAAAAATAACCGTTTAAATATTAAGGTTATCATTAAAATCTGTGATGTATGTCAACTTTTTTAGTTGTCATACATGTTAATATGCGCCAGAATGTTTGTCGATTTAGGAGTAGTAAAGATGTTAAAAACCATAAAAAATCTGCGTTGGTATATGATAGCTTTAGTTACGATTGGAACTATACTTGGCTATTTAACTCGAAACTCGATTGCGGTTGCCGCTCCAGTTCTTAAAGATGTTATGGGGTTAACCACCCAACAATATTCGTATGTTGTTGCTGCATATTCAGCTTGCTATACGGTAATGCAACCGGTTGCCGGATATGTTTTGGATTTGTTAGGGACACGCGTTGGTTATGCGGTTTTTGCCTTATTATGGTCGGTATTTTGCATCAGCACCGCCTTTTCAACCGGATGGCTTGGGCTGGCTATAACACGTGGCGCTGTCGGTGCTGCTGAAGCGGCAATGATTCCAGCCGGCTTAAAAGCGACAAGTGAATGGTTTCCGGCTAAAGAAAGATCGATTGCCGTTGGCTGGTTTAATTTAGGTTCATCCGTCGGGGCAATGATAGCCCCACCATTGGTTGCCGGCGCAATTTTCTTACACAGTTGGCAGTTAGCCTTTATTATTTGTGGTTTATTAAGTTTTATTTGGGGGCTATTTTGGTTTGCTCTTTATCGACACCCAACCGAACAAAAATATCTATCAGCTGAAGAGCAAAAATATATATTATCCGGTCAAGAAGCTGGTCATCAAACATCCAATAAAGAAAAGTTACCCGCTAAAAAAATTCTCACCACCAGCCGCTTTTGGGGGATTGCCTTACCTCGTTTTTTAGCCGAACCGGCATGGGGAACATTTAATGCATGGATCCCTTTATTTATGTACACCGTTTATCATTTTGATTTAAAACAGATTGCGATTTTTACTTGGTTGCCAATGTTATTTGCCGATTTAGGCTGTATTTTAGGCGGGTATATGTCGCCGTTTTTTCAAAAACATTTTAATGTCAGCTTAGTGAATTCACGTAAATGTGTGGTCACTGTCGGCGCTGTATTGATGATTGCGCCAGGCCTTATGGGGCTGTTCTCCGATCCTTATATCGCTATCATTTTATTTTGTATTGGCGGCTTTGCTCACCAAACTTTATCCGGTGCCCTAATTACCCTGTCATCAGATGTTTTTGGTCGGAACGAAGTTGCCACCGCTAATGGATTTACCGGTATGGCAGCATGGCTTGCTAGTACGATTTTTGCTTTGATTGTTGGGGCACTTGCCGACACGGTCGGTTTTAGTCCGTTGTTTGTGATTTTAACTTGTCTTGATCTTTTAGCTGCGGTAGCGGTGTGGACAATTTTAAAAGCCCCAACAACTAATCAATAACTAATTAAATCAAATTGCCAATCATATAATCGATTGGCAATCGAATTGCTAAACCCTGTTTTTGGAGATAAATATGCGCTTTTTAACCGAAGATTTTTTACTGGATACTGAGTTTTCTCGTCAGCTTTATCATGATTATGCTGCTGATCAACCTATTTTTGACTATCATTGCCATTTACCACCGGAGCAGATCGCTCAAAATTATCAATTCAAAAACTTGTATGACATCTGGTTGAAAGGCGATCATTATAAATGGCGAGCAATGCGCACTAATGGTGTTGCTGAAAAATATTGTACCGGCAGTGATGTTAGCGATTTTGAAAAATTTAAAGCGTGGGCGCAAACTGTGCCACATACCATTGGTAATCCGTTATACCACTGGACACATTTAGAGCTTCGACGTCCGTTTGGCATTGATAATCTCTTACTTTCCCCTGCAACGGCTGAAACAATTTGGAATCAATGTAATGCTATGCTTGAAACAAAAGCATTTTCCGCACGTGGCATTATGGAAAAAATGAACGTTAAAATGGTTGGCACAACTGATGATCCTATCGATGATTTAGCCCACCATAAAACAATTGCGCAAGATAGTTCGTTTACCATTAAAGTGTTACCGAGCTGGCGTCCGGACAAAGCGTTTAATATCGATTCGCCATTTTTTGCTGCTTATATGGAAAAACTATCCGCCGTGGCCGATGTGGCTATTTCAAGCTTCCAATCACTTTGCCAAGCGCTCTCAAAACGTATGGACCATTTTGCCGCTCACGGCTGTAAAGTATCCGATCATGCCCTTGATACGGTGGTTTATGAGCAAGCGAGCGAAACAGAGCTCGATGCGATTTTAACTAAGCGCCTTGCCGGTAGTGAGCTAAGTGCAAAAGAGGTCGCACAATTTAAAACCGCTGTGCTTATCTTTTTAGGTTTTGAATATAACAAGCGTGAGTGGGTACAACAGTACCATATCGGCGCATTGCGCAATAACAATACTCGCATGTTTAACTTAATGGGCGCCGATATCGGCTTTGATTCAATCAATGATTCCCCTGTCGCCCAGCCACTTTCTCGATTGTTGGATGCACAAGCGAAAGAAAATGCATTACCAAAAACGATTTTATATTGTTTAAACCCTTCTGATAACGAAGTTCTTGGCACCATGATTGGTAATTTTCAAGGTGAAGGCGTTGCCGGCAAGATGCAATTTGGTTCCGGTTGGTGGTTCAATGATCAGAAAGACGGCATGATTCGTCAAATGACTCAATTAGCCCAGCTAGGCTTATTAAGTCGTTTTGTCGGTATGTTAACCGATAGTCGTAGTTTCCTTTCTTATACTCGTCATGAATATTTTAGACGTATTTTGTGTCGTATGGTTGGTCGTTGGGTCGAAGACGGCGAAGCACCTCGTGATATCGAGTTATTAGGTCAAATGGTGAAAAACATTAGCTTTGATAATGCCAAAAACTATTTTGGTATCGAGCTCAATTAACAAACGATCATCCAAACGAGTGAAATTAAAATAAGAGCAATAATAGTAATGAAAAAATTAAATAGAAATGATTTTCCCGGCGCAAAATATACCACCCGAGTCGTTCAGTTTGGCGAGGGTAATTTTTTACGTGCCTTTTTAGATTGGCAATTAGATATACTGAACGAAAATACCGATCTTGACGCTGGCGTGGTTGTTGTGCGCCCATTAAATACCGACTTTCCACCTTCGTTAAATACGCAAGATGGTTTATATACCACGTTAATCCGTGGCTTAAATGAACAAAATCAGGCGGTAAAAGCGTTTAGAATGATTCGTTCAGTCAATAACGAAATCAATGTCTATACTCAATATGATGAGTATCTTCAATTAGCTAAAGATCCCAATATTAAGTTTATCTTTTCAAATACTACCGAAGCCGGTATTAGTTATGTGGAAAGTGATCAATTGACCGACAGACCGGCTAGCAGTTTTCCGGCTAAATTAACCGCATTTTTATATGAAAGATTTGTTCACTTTGCCGGCAGTAAAGACAGTGGCTTGATTATTATTCCTTGTGAGCTAATCGATTATAACGGTGAGGCGCTGAAGAAGTTAGTCTTAAAATATGCTAAACAGTGGAATTTGTCAGACAACTTTATTGCATGGCTGGAAAATGACAATCTATTTTGCTCAACATTAGTTGATCGCATTGTGCCCGGCTACCCAAAAGCTCAAATCAATGAACTTGAGCAAGAATTAGGTTATCAAGACGACTTTATCGATTCGGCAGAGTATTTTTATCTGTTTGTGATTCAAGGTCCGCAGTGGTTGGCTCAAGCGCTAAGGTTAGATCAATGTAACATGAACATTAAAATCGTGGATGATATCAAGCCTTATAAAGAGCGAAAAGTGGCTATTTTAAATGGCGCACATACCGCTTTAGTGCCGGTCGCTTACTTAGCCGGTCTTGATACGGTGGGTGAATCAATGAATGATCCGCAAATCTTATCTTATATCAAAACAACGATTTTTGATGAGATTATTCCGGTGTTAGATTTACCACATCAAGAGTTGGTCGATTTTGCTAATTCAGTGATTAGTCGATTTAAAAATCCTTTTATTGAGCATCAACTAATGTCAATTGCTTTAAACAGCATGACAAAATTTAAAACCCGTATCTTGCCGCAATTAATCGCCTATCAAAAACACAAAGGGCAATTGCCTGTGCATTTGGTGTTCTCGTTTGCCGCATTAATCGCCTTTTATCGAGGTGTGAGAGATAACCAGCACTATCCATTACAAGATGATGCGCTTTGGCTAACACGCTTTAGTACAGCTTGGCAAAATGTAGCAGAAGGTAAAGCAACATTAGCCCAGTTAGTAGAACAAGTCTTAAGTGATAGTGCACATTGGGAACAGGATTTATTGGCTATTGCTCAATTAGCATCAACCCTAACACAATATTTAACGGTAATAACCGAACAAGGTATGCGCAAGGCAATGGAAAAATGTGTGACTGATAGCAAATAAAATGAGCAATATCATGATTAAATTTATAAAAATAAATAATATGGATAATGTCGCTGTGGCATTATCCGATTTGCAAGCGCATGAGCAAGATATTGTTATCGACGGGCATCATATCGATTTAAAACAGCCGATAAAGCAAGGGCATAAATTTGCACTTAACGATATTGGCTTGGGTGAAAACATTATTAAATATGGTTTACCAATCGGGCATGCAACCAGCCCGATTAAAGCGGGTGAGCATATTCATTCACACAATTTAAAAACCAACTTGAGTGATATTGATGATTACAAATATCAACCCAGTTTAGCAAAAAGCGATAACTTACATGCCATTGCCGATCGAGAAGTGCAAATTTATCGGCGCAAAAATGGTGAAGTGGGTATCCGCAATGAACTTTGGATCATCCCAACAGTTACTTGCATTAATGGTATTGCTCAGCAAATTGTCAGTCAGTTTTGTGAGCAGTTGAATCATCAGTTAGACATTGACGGCATTACTGTGCTCGAACACCCTTATGGCTGTTCTCAATTAGGGCAAGATCATCAAAATACCAAAATCATTTTACAAGATTTAGTCAAACACCCTAACGCTGGTGCGGTGCTGGTGATTGGGCTGGGATGCGAAAATAATCAGGTTGCCGAATTTAAGGCAGATCTAGGCGAGTATGACTCTTCACGTGTCCGATTTCTAATTGCGCAGCAAGAAAGCGATGAGATCGAAGCGGCGCTTGTCCATTTAACCGAACTTTACGCCATAATGAAGCAAGATAAGCGAGAAGCAGGGCGTTTAAGCGAGCTGAAATTCGGTTTAGAGTGTGGTGGCTCAGACGGTTTTTCCGGCATTACGGCCAATCCTATGCTTGGGCTGTTTTCTGATTATGTGATTGCGCATGGTGGGACAAGTGTGCTGACCGAAGTTCCGGAAATGTTTGGCGCTGAAAATATCTTGATGTCGCACTGTGTTGACGAATCGACTTTTGATAAAACCGTGCACATGATTAATGATTTTAAACAATATTTTATTACCAACAATCAACCTATCTATGAAAACCCTTCTCCGGGTAATAAAGCAGGTGGTATTACCACGCTTGAAGAAAAATCGCTTGGCTGTACCCAAAAAGCGGGCGGAAGTGAAGTTATCGATGTGCTCAAATATGGGCAACGTTTAACCAAAACCGGTCTAAATTTACTTAGTGCACCGGGTAATGATGCGGTGGCGACCGGGGCTTTATCGGCGGCGGGTTGTCATATGGTACTGTTTACCACGGGGCGAGGCACACCTTATGGCGGCATTGTGCCGACTGTCAAAATTGCCACCAATACCCAATTAGCCGAAAAGAAAGCCAATTGGATCGATTTTAACGCCGGAAAACTGATTCAAGGCGTTTCAATGCAAAAATTATTAACAGAATTTATCGAGCATATTGTTCAAATTGCTAACGGAAATAAAACACGCAATGAAATAAATAACTTTAAAAATTTAGCCATTTTAAAAAGTGGCGTAACCCTCTAAACATAAATTAATTGTTTGTTAGTTAATAGTGACATTAAGTCCTTCGGGACTTGATGGGGGGCACTGTTTTTTTTAAATACTATAGGGATCATTTATGAATGACAAAAAAGAGAAAAAAATTACATGGTTAGTAAGATTCTCTTACGGCAGTGGTAATTTAATCGGTAGTGGCGCGCTGGCGATAAGTGGCGCATGGCTACTCTACTTTTACACCACTTTTTGTGGGTTAAGTGTTGTGCAAGCAGCCTTAATATTTTCAATTGCCACTTATTTGGATGTGATACTTAATCCATTAATGGGTTTTATCACAGACAATTTTTATCAAACTAAAATCGGGCAGCGCTTTGGGCGGCGTCGTTTCTTTATTTTAATTGGTATACCTTTAATGACCATTTACCCCATGTTATGGATTGAGGGTATGGGTTTTTGGTACTACTTAGTCACCTATATTTTATTTGAGATCATCTATACCAGCATTATGATTCCATTTAATACTTTGCCTGTAGAGATGACGTCAAACTTTTCACAACGGACTTACCTAACCGGTTCTAAAGCCATGTTTGGTAAAGTAGCTAACTTTTTAGGTGCTGCGATACCGGGCGTCTATTTCTATTTTTACAGTAAAGAATCGGCAACCCCTTTTTTATTAACCGGTATCACTTATGCGCTTATCATGATGTCGGCGTTAATTTTGCTTTATTGTAATAGTTGGGAAAAGCCTAAAGATCAAGTCAAAGATGAATCGGTACATAGCTTTTTGCAAGCCATTAAAAAACTTTTCATCGACATTTTATCAACCTTTCGAATTAAGACCTTTAGAACGCATTTAGGTATGTATCTATTTGGTTTTGGGGCTGAGTGGTTATTTACTGCCGTCTTTACCTATTTTATTGTATTTAGTCTCGGTGAGCCACGCTCATTTGTGGCGGAGATGAATTCATTAAGTAGTATTTGTCAGTTGGTCTCAACAGCATTTTTTATGATGTATTGCGCTAAAAAAGGCTTTAAAAAACCATTTATCATTGCGCTGCTTATCGTTATTTCGTCGATGATTGGTTATGTGGGTATCTATTATTTCAACTTACCGCATATCACATGGATAGTAGTTGGTATTACTATCTGGTTTGGATTAGGAACAGGGGGCGTATATTATATTCCATGGAGCGTTTATGTCTTTTTGGCTGATGTTGATGAAGTGGTAACCGATCGCCGCCGTGAAGGCGTTTATGCCGGTGCCATGACCATGGCCGGTAAATTAGTTCGAGCCTCTATTGTATTTGTCCTCGGCGTTATTTTGAGTGCATATGGCTTTGAATCTAAATCACATGTTCAACCACAAAGCGCCATTGCGGCAATAAATGGCATCATTCTTTATGGTGTAATTGGTATGGCTTTAATTGGTGCGTGCTTCGCTTGGAAAATGAAACTCGATCATGCGACCCATTCGATTATTATTAACGAAGTTGCTCGAGTTCGTAATGGCGGCAAAATGGCAGATGTCACGCCAGAAACCAAAAAAGTGGTAGAAGATCTAACCGGGATTGCTTATGAAAAATGTTTTGGTCATAACAATATTGGTTATAAACAATCACATTAATAACGATTCGAGCAGTTATCGGGATTGGTTAACGCCGATCCTGTTATGAATAAAATAAGTGCTAAGCGGCAATTAAGTTTTTAATTTGTCGTTTATAAACCGACAGTAGGAAGGACAGAATAATGACGAGAGTATCAGTGACAGATTTTGGCGCGATTGGCGACGGAAAATCATTAAATACCCACGCTTTTGAAAAAGCAATCGCACATATTGAAAAGCAGGGTGGGGGAACCATTGTTGTGCCAGTGGGCACCTATTACACTGGAGCAATTAAACTTTGTAGTCATCTCACCTTACATATTGAGCAAGGCGCAACATTACGCTTTTCTGATGATGTGAACGATTATCCAATTGTCAATTCACGTTGGGAAGGGGTGAAGCAAGATGTCTATATGCCTTGTATTTATGGACACAGTATTGAAAATGTCACCTTAACCGGTGGCGGTAAGATAGATGGTAACGGGCAAAAATGGTGGCAGGTTTTTCGTCAACAGCGGGAAAATCTTCGTTATCCAAGACCATATTTGATTGGGTTTGATTTTTGCCAGCGCATAACGATTGAAAAACTATTTTTAACGCAATCACCTAGCTGGACAGTGCATCCAATGGAATCAAATAATGTGGTGGTGGATAATATTTCGATTCTTAATCCGGCTGATTCACCTAATACCGACGGCATTAATCCCGAATCATGCCGTAATGTGAGAATTTCCAATTGTTATATCGATGTTGGCGATGATTGTATTGCTATTAAAGCCGGTACAGAGCAGACAGCGGATAAAAGCCCATGTGAAAACATTTTAATTACCAATTGTAATATGATTCATGGTCATGGTGCGGTGGTGTTAGGCAGTGAAATGAGTGGCTCTATTCGTCATATCACTATCAGTAACTGTGTCTTTCAAAAAACCGATCGTGGCGTAAGGTTTAAAACTCGCCGTGGTCGTGGTGGTACTATTTCCGATATCACATTTAGTAATATTGTTATGGACGAAGTGTTATCGCCGTTTGTGATGAACTACTACTATTATTGTGGTCCAAAAGGCAACGATCCGATTGTCTGGAATAAACAGCCACTACCGGTAAGTGAAGATACGCCAGCTTGTCATAACATCAGTTTTTCTAATATTATCGCTAAAAATGTTCGGGCGTATGCCGGCTTTTTATATGGGATTCCCGAATCGCCAATTGCTAATATCTCGTTTGATAATATCCGCATTTCAATGCAAATAGATGCACAAGCCGGCGAAGTTGATATGTTTAAAGATGTCAAACCGGAGGCAGGCAAAGGCTTTTTTATTGAAAATGCCAACTCTGTTTTATTGAATAATGTCATTATTGATAATGTGGTTTGCGATCCACTCTATGTAAAAAATTGTACCGATGTGCATGTTAATCAATCATTTGTCAAACAAAATGGGCAGTTAATTGGACTTAAAACTGAATAATGTGTTTGAAAATAACCGCTAAATAGCGGTTATTTTTTTATGGATTAATATTAATTCAATATGACCTTATTTTATACATTACTTTGATAAGAAAAAATTATTTTTATCAAAATATTGTTATATTTTATTGGGTTGATTTTTTATTTTTTCAGATTTGGACTTTAAAAAAATTATTCAGTTACTCCATTTTTAAAGATTGATAGGTCACGAAATTCATTTATTTCATTACAGGTTTGTTTACCGTTTGCAAGCTGCACAATTAAATGAATAAATTGCTCTAGAAGTTTCTCCATCGGCGTTCCATTAACTAATTGCCCCGCATCAAAATCGATCCAGTGTTTCTTTTTTTGGGCAAGTGTTGAGTTAGTTGAAATTTTTACAGTTGGTACAACACCACCATATGGGGTGCCTCTTCCGGTTGAAAATAATACCATTTGACAACCAGCAGCAGCTAATGCACCTGTAGCAACTGCGTCATTCCCCGGAGCTGATAATAAATTTAAACCTGATTTTTGGAGTCTTTCACCATATTCTAATACATCAATAACATTACTATTACCTGCTTTTTGGGTGCAGCCCAATGATTTGTCTTCAAGTGTTGTAATTCCTCCTGCTTTATTACCTGGAGAAGGGTTTTCGTAAATAGGTTGATTATATGTCATAAAATATCTTTTAAAATTGTTTACCATATTTACTGTTTTTTCAAAAATTTGTGAATTAATACAATGAGACATTAGGATTGTTTCTGCTCCAAACATTTCGGGAACTTCGGTTAAAACGCTAGTTCCGCCATTGGCAATTACATAATCAGAAAACTTGCCTAATAATGGGTTTGCTGTGATGCCAGATAATCCATCGGATCCCCCACACTCAAGTCCAAATTTAAGTTCACTAAGCTTACCAGTTTGGCGACGATCTAATTTCATTACTTGATATATTTCGAGTAAATACTTCACACCTTGTTGAATTTCATCTTCCACTTCTTGTGAAATCATAAAACGGACTCTGTCATGATCATATTCACCAAGGCTTTCTTTGAATGCAGAGAGTTGATTATTTTCACATCCTAAACCAATGACTAATACTCCACCAGCATTAGGATGTTTGACCATATCTTGTAATATAGTTTTAGTTGTTTGATGATCTGCTCCTAATTGCGAACAACCATAGGGATGTGAAAGTAGATGGATACCATCAAAAAAAGCGTGATCTAACTCAATGTCTTTCGCTATTTCTGATAAAAATCGTTTACGAATTTGTTCCGCGATACCATTAACGCAACTAACGGTTGGGATAATCCAAAGTTCATTACGAATACCAACATCACCATTTTTTCGGCGATAAAGATTCACATCTCTATCCGGTAGTGATGATGAAATATGACTAGCAACAGGTTCATATTCATACTCATCAAGTTCACCAAGATTGGTTTTAACATTATGAGTATGAACGTGTTCACCAACTTGAATAGTTTGCGATGCATGACCAATGGGAAAACCATATTTAATGATGTTTTCACCTTGTAAAATCGGTTTAATCGCTATTTTATGACCTGAAGGAATTTCTTGTAAAACAGTAATTTGTTGATTATCTTTTAATAGCTCACTATTTATTTTATCGCCTGGGTATAATGTTTCTAATGCAATAATAACATTATCGTTACCATTGATTTTAATTATTTTTTTCATGAACTCTTTCCTAAAAATACACTTTCCGCTACTTGTTAGTAGCGGAATAATTGAGAGATAATTATTTAGTTAACCTATCTTTATTACTGATTTAAGTCGATTACTTGGATCATCTCGCATTTCTTTAAAAGCATTTTCGGCATTATTCAATTCGTATATGTCAGTAATGATTTTTTTGACATCACATTTTCCGGAACTAACTAAATCAATCAATTCGATAAAGTCTTTTTTTAGTGCATTACGTGAACCAAAAATATCTAACTCTTTAGTTTGAATTAGTGTAAAAGCAAAATTTAATTTTTGTTTACTTACTCCAACTAGACCTACACGACCACGGTAAGCTGCTGCATCAATACAATTTTGGAAAGTTTGTGGTAATCCAACGCATTCGATACAAACATCAAAACCATCACCTTGGGTAATCTCTTTTACTCTTTCTTCAAAATTCTCTTTATCTGTTCTGATAATACCTTTTGCACCTAATGATAATGCTTTATCTAATCTTGATTGCATGACGTCACTTACATATACGTCAGCCTCTTTTAATACTGCAGCCATGACAGCAAATAAACCAATAGGTCCAGCACCAACAACTAATACTTTATCGCCTTTTTTTACTGACGTTCGTTGAATTGAATGATAGCTAATACAAAATGGTTCAATCATTGATAGGGTTAATGCATCTAATCCTTTACCATCATAAATACGTTCAATTGGCATACTATAATATTCTCTGAAAATACCATCACGTTGTGCGCCAAGAGTTTGATTGCCAGTACAGCAGTTAACAAAACCGCGTCGACAAGAATAACATTTACCACAGTTAAAATAAGGATTGGCGGTAACAATCATTCCTTTTTTGATACCATAATCATTCTCATCTATTTCAACCACTTCGGCAGAAAATTCATGACCTGGGATTCTCGGATAGCTTGCATAGAGAAAAGTTCCTTTATACGTTCCCATGTCAGAACCGCAAATACCACCATATAATACTTTTAATATTGCTTCACCCTTTTGTAAGGTTGGTTTTTCCATTTCTTTGACTTCAACTTTTCCTGGTTCTGGAATAACAATATATTTCATTTTAGTCATATGTTTGACTCCTGCTGTTTAATTGTTTGGAATATAATTTTTAATATCTTGAGCTAAAATGTTTTCCAGATTTTTTGTCACTAAATCCGTTAATCCGGTAACATTATTGAGATCTTGTCCCCAATGGTCAGTCATTTTTAATACGTTAGAGACGAGTGTTTTAACGTCGTTTTGATAAAGTGGTTGCCACTCTTTAAACTTCTCTAGTAAATGAGCATCATCAGTTAATGAAATAGCTTGACCTTGGTATTGGCCACGATAAAAAGCAATAAGAGCAGCTAAGGAAAACGAAATATACTTTGGTGGTTTGTTAAATCGTTGACTATATGTTAGTAATTGTGGCAGTAGTCGAGTTTTAAATTTTGTTAATGAATTTAATGAAATTGACATTAACTCGTGTTTAATGAATGGATTTCTAAAGCGTTTTAAAACCTCATCGGCAAATTGTACTAATTGTTCTTTATCTAAAGATAAAGTAGGAATCACCTCTTGATTAATTAAATTTTTAACAAATGTTTCAATCTGCGGATCATCCATGCTTTCGCCAACAGTTTTCAACCCAGCAAGGTAAGCAACAGGCACCATCGCAGTATGAGCACCATTTAAAATACCTACTTTTCTTTCTTTATAAGGTTTAATATCATCAACAACTAAAATATTTAGGTCGACTTGATCTAATTTTAATTTCTGTTTTAACCATTGTGGACCTTGAATAACAAACAGATAAAAATACTCAGCTGTATCTAAAAAACGGTCTTGATAACCAAGTTGTTGTTCAAGTTGTATTGCTTCATCTTTTGGATAGCCTGTAACAATGCGGTCAACTAAAGTTGAGCAAAAGGTATTACACTCATTGATCCATATTGTAAAATCATGATCTAATTGCCATAATTTAGCATATTCCAGAACCAATTCTTTCAGTTTTTCTCCATTATAATCAATAAGTTCACATGGAATGATAATCAAGCCTTTATCTTTTTGGCCTTTAAAAAATTTAAAACGATGGTGTAAAAAACAGGTTAATTTTGCAGGAAAAGTTGCTGGGGGTAGATCTGTAGCTTTATCTTTATCACTAAATGCAATACCTGCTTCAGTAGTATTTGAAAAAATAAATTCCAACTCAGGATTTTCTGCACAAGCTAAATAGGATTGATAGTCTTGATATATTAATATTTCTCGATTAACTGAATAAATAATTCTCGGTGTAGCAATTGTGCAACCTTGTTCATTCAGCCCTCGAATAATAGTCGTATAAAGCCCATCTTGTTCGTTGAGAGATGGTTGATGTGTATCAATTGGTCTAACAATTGTAACACCACTATTAAAATTTGTTTTTTCATTTAGATTATCAATAATCCAATCTACAAATGCTCTTAAAAAATTTCCTTCACCAAATTGAAGTATTTTTTCAGGATAAATTGGACCGGGGAAGTTGGATCTATTTAATTGTTTTGACATATGATGGTTCTCTTTAATTATTGTTAGTAAGTAAAGAGAACTATAGAAGAAGATAAAATGTAGTATGTATTTTTTTAGTTATTTCGTGTTGAATATATAAGTTTTTTGTTTTTTATCTGTTTTTTATAGCTAATGCGCGTCCAATTGACTCTTGCATTGATCTTTTAGCTGTATTTAAATGACGACACAACGCTGCAATGGCGAGTGGTTCGTTTTTTTGTAGAATTGCAGTTAAAATTGCAATATGTTCTGATACAGCAATACTATTTCTTTCTTTAAGATCACTACTGTCCCACTGGTAATGAAAATGAAATATAACGGAAATTAAATCAAATGATTGCAAAAAGAAACGATTTTCTTTACACGATAAAATGAGTTCATGGAAATCACGGTCTAGTGTTGAAAAAAGTTTATATTCATCTTGTATATTTTGTTGAAGATTTTTGTGCCGTTGTAGTAACTCTCGTGCTTTTATCCAATTAATATGATTGTCAGATTGGGCCAAAAATGCTTTAAGTGCAAAAATTTCTAAAACACTTCTAAATTCATATAGTTTTTCGGCATAGTTTTTATCGAATGTGGCTAACTCCCATTCCCCTTTTTTAACATTATCAATAAGTCCATAATGTAAAAAACGTAGCAGAAACTCACGAACCACAATGGGACTAACGTTAATTTCTTTTGCGAGTTGAATTTCATTAAAATGATCACCCGGTAATAATTTTTTACTATTAATTAAATGGTAAAAATAAGTTTCAACTTTTTTATCTTGTATAGATCTTTTTTCGAAAATACAGGCAATTTTATCCTTTTGTGTTGGTTCACGAGCTAAATGGTATTGGTTATTATCAAACAGTAAAATGCCTATTTGACATAAATAGTTTAATACTGCGCGAATGGTTGTTCGACTAACATTGAAAGCTTCAGCTAGAATTGAAATAGAAGGTAAAGGAAAAGATAATATATTATTGTTGATGCAATCAATAAATTGATTAATAGTATTTTGTCTTAATGTTTGACTTCTACTCATATTACGTTTCTCAGTAATTTAATTATAACAAACTAACTTCCTGAAAATTCTATCAAAGTTTTTGATAGAATTTTCTAACGAAATTTATAGTTATTAAATAGATGGATTGGCTGTAATAGGTTTGATATCTTTTAATACAAGTAAATATACAAGTGCACCAATAGCGCAAGCACAACCAGAAACGACTAGGGCATACATAAATGAACCTGTTGCTCCAATAATATATCCCGTTACGATTGGACCTAAAATACCACCACAATTTGAGACAGTATTTTGGATACCACCTAAGACAGATGTCATATTTCGCGGAGCAATATCGCCAGGAAGACACCAAATGGCTGAACCAGAAAAGGCAAGCCCAATATATGAAATACAAAGTAGCATCATCATTACGGTAATTGAATCAACTAACCCGGCAAGCGAAATGGAAGTCGCAATTAACATTCCACCAACTAAATTTATTTTTCTAGCTAGATTAATATTATTGGTTTTAATGTAGATAAAATCAGTTAACCATCCACCAATCCATTGACCAATTATGCCGCATAAAGGTGGTAGCATAGCTAAAAATCCCATTTCGGTTAAACTTAAACCGCGTTCTTTCATTAAATAAGTTGGAAACCAAGTAATGAAAAAATAAACAGCATAGTTAAGCATGAAAAAGCCTATACACATCGCTATCACATTACGGTATTTTAGTAATTGATACCATTTCATTGGTTGTACTTTATCGATTCCTTCTTTTTTTATTTGGCCGTCACGAATATATTTCAATTCTGTAGGACTAATACTAGGATGTTGTTCAGGATCTTGATAAACACATAACCACCAAATAACCCAAACAAGACCTAGTGCGCCACAAATAAAAAATGCTGCATGCCATCCTAATGAAGCTATAATCCAAACAACCAGTGGCATGGCAAATGCTGTGCCAAATCGAGAGCCACTATCAAATAATGCTGTTACACGACCTCGTTCTCTATCGGGAAACCATTTCGCGGTAATGCCTCCGTTACAAGGATATGCAGCAGCTTCGCCAATTCCCATAAATACCCGAGCAAAAATAAAACCAATGGGGGTAGTTGCTAGTGCTGTTGCACCAGTTGCTAACGACCACCAAGTCACTGAACCTGCGAGTGTTTTCCTTTGACCAAAACGATCGGCAATAAAGCCAGCAGGAATTTGACAAAGAGCATAACTTAAGAAAAACGCTGACATTATCCAGCCCATTGCTTCAGGAGAAATATTTAAATCAGTAGCAATAATTGGAGCAGCAGCAGACATTACAGTTCTATCTAAATAGTTAATTACAATAGCAAATAACATGAGTATAGCTATATGGAATCGAATACGACTATTTTTTTTAGGCATAAAAAAACCTCTTTTTATAAATTATTTAATAATATATTCATTTAGTTATCTTAATTTAATATTGAAAATGTTAATTAAGGTACCAAGTGAATTAGTAACTTCTATTTCATTCAAATGGCATATTGATAGTAGTAAAAAAATTCACTCAGATAAGGAATTGTTTGTTTGATTGTGGTAGGGATAATATTTTTCTGTTTTTTATTTGTTTTTAATCTTTGATGTCATTTCTTATTGCACATCATCATTACCTTTCAAAATAACTTTGATGTTGATCACATTTATCCAATAAATCTTTTAAAGCTAAATTTTTAGCTCTTCATACTCGTTTGTAATGGTTCACTCTTTTAAGGATAAATTATGACAAGTGCATTTTATAAAAAACCGACTTATTGGTTTGCTTCGTTTTATAGCATTATGTATTACGCAGCAGGTAGTTTTGTTTTTTCCTTTTATGCAATATGGCTTAGTAAAGAGATTGGTTTAACGGCAAAACAGACGGGTATTATCTATTCTTTTAACTATTTTATCTCATTGATTATCATGATTATTTATGGTGTCTATCAAGATAAATTAGTCTTAAAAAAACACCTAATTTGGTTTCAAAGTATCATCATAACTTGTGCCGCACCTGCATTGATCTATGTTTATGAACCGCTATTAAGACACAATTTTTATGTTGGTGTTATCTTTGGTAGTTTCTTCTTAGGTTTTGGTTGGGTTGCCGGTATGGGCTTAATCGACTCTTACTGTGAAAAAATCAGCCGTGCTTTTAATTTTGAATTTGGACAATGCCGCACTTGGGGGTGTATTGCCTATGCGGTGGGTACCTTTATCGCCGGTATATTAATTAGTATTAATCCTCATCTTAACTTTTGGGCAGCTTCAGCAGTGGGTATCTGTTTTATGATACTTAATCTGAATTTCAAACCAGATTTAAGCAAATCATCGGCAGCCGTATTCCAGAAGAAAGATAAATTAAGTTTTAATGAAATAGTTTCAGTATTTGGACTCAAAAAGTTTTGGATATTTGTTATTTATGTACTGGGCACTTACAGCTTGTACAACATTTATGACCAACAATTATTCCCGGTCTTTTTTACTCAGCAATTTACCGATGTCAATGACGGTTATCGTTTATACGGTATGTTAAATTCATTTCAAGTCTTTTTAGAAGCAGCGGTAATGTTTTGTGTGCCATTTGTTGTGAACAAAGTGGGAGCTAAAAATGCCTTAATCTTTGCGGCATTTATTTCGGCAACGCGAATATTTTTAACGGGTCATGTGGAAAGTATTGCCATTATTTCAATCATAAAACTTATGCACTGTTTAGAGATCTCAACCATTTTAGTCTCAGTGTTTAAATATATTGATAATAATTTTAATGCTCGCTTGTCAGCTACCGTGTTCTTAATTGGTTATCAAGTAGCCGGATCAGTAGGCGTAATACTATTTTCTACCTTTGTGGGTAATTTTTATGACACAGAGGGCGCAGCGACAACATTTAATTATTTAGGTTTAGTGGTTTTAGGCTTCATGCTGTTTGCTATGGCCTTTTTAAGTCGTGATAGAAAATCAGACAAAATTGAAAACGAAAGTAATTAAGCAAAAAATTTGTAATTTAATCAATAGTATTTGATAAAACATATTAAGGATGCAAAATGAACATATTTAATTCAGTAACCCAATTTAACTTTGAACAAACCCGAACAATTTCACCGGAAAACATGACGGGTGAAAAAGGTAAATCCTGCATGAAAGCCAGCGCTTTAGGCCCTAGCCGTAAAGGGCAAGGGTTCATTTCAATTCCGGCCGGTCAAACCGTGACAATTGCCGAGATTAACGGTCCGGGTGAAATCCGCCACATGTGGTTTACCTTAACGGATAGAACACATCGGGGTAGTTTTGTGTTACGTGATGTGGTGATTCGAATTTATTGGGATGATGAAAAAGTGCCGTCGGTTGAAAGCCCGATAGGCGATTTTTTCTGTAATGGTTTTGGCGCTAGATGTGATATTAACTCCTTGCCAATCGTGGTAAATCCAACCGGTGGATTTAACAGCTACTTTAGAATGCCATTTAATAAGAAAGCCAGAATTGAAATTCAAAATGAGCATGAAGCTGATCTGCAACATTTCTTTTTTACCGTCAATTACGCTTTAATGCCTAAACCGTTTGAACAACCGTTGTATTTTCATGCCCAGTGGCGCCGTCAACGCATTACCAATTATGCGCAAGATTACGTAATACTCGATAACGTTCAAGGACATGGTTATTATGTCGGCACTTACCTGGCTTTAACTGCACTTGAGCGTTATTGGTGGGGTGAAGGTGAGTTTAAATTCTATCTGGATGATGATAGCGATTATCCGACTCAACACTCTACAGGCTCAGAGGACTATTTTGGTGGTGCTTGGGCTTTTCATAATCGTGATAGTCAAGGTAGACCTAAAGCGAAGTGTTTCCAAACACTGTTTATGGGCTATCCATATCAAACTAATCGGGATGCAACTCGTGACTTTTTCCAAACCGGTGATTCAAATCCGGTGCATGGTTTTGGTGATGATGGCTTACCTTCACATGGTTTATATCGCTGGCATCTGCCCGATCCGATTGCATTTCATAAAAACATTAAGTTAGCTTTTCAACAAATAGGTAATGATGATATAAGATTGTATGAACGATGTGATGATATTGCTAGTGTTGCTTATTGGTATCAAAATCCGTCAGAAAATCACAATCCCCCATTTTTGAATAAGCAACAGCGTACTCCACGCTAATTTGAAGGTGATGTATGGCGAGTAATAAATTAAAGATCAATGATATTGCTCGTTTGGCTGGCGTGTCGGCAACGACCGTCAGTCATATTTTTAATAAACGGGATAAAAAATATCGAATCTCTCCGCAAACCCGACAACGGGTGTTATCGATTGCTGAGCAGTACAGTAATCAATCTCATATCCGTCAATATTTAATTAAAGCTAATAGTACCAATACCGTTGGGGTAATTGTGCCGGATATGTCCAATTCCTTCTTCTCCATGTTTTTGCATCATCTGGAAGCGGCATTTCGGCAAAAAAATATCCAGTTACTTATTACCTGTAGCCACTATAATAAAGAAGTTGAAATCAAAGTAGCTCAAAATTTAGTTGAGCGCAGAGTTGATGCGATGATTGTGGTGACCTCTTTAGATAGTGATGAGTTTTATGTTGATATCAACCAAAATACGCCTGTTCTGTTTTTTGACAGATATCTTTATAACACTAAAATACCGTTTATCACCAGTGAAGCTTTACAGTCAGTTGCACATTTGATTGAGCCTTATGCCAAACGGTTAGATGAATTTTATTTTATCGGTTGTGACATTCAACTTACCTCAATTCAAGCTAGGCTTGCCGGGTTTAAGCTAGGGCTTGAACGTGCCGGATTATCGGTTAAGCCTGATTGGATTGTAAGTGATGATTATTGCCCTAATAAAGGTTATGAACTGCTCAAATGTGTTCATCAAAAATTAGGGCGTTTGCCAAAAGCGATATTTACGCCGTCGGGTAATTTACTGCAAGAGGTGCTCAATTATTTGGTTGCGGTAAAAGCTGATCCTAAGCAGATCTGTTTATGTTCTTACGACTATAACCTCTATCTTGATTATTCGTATTATCCGATTGATGCGATTGCGCAAGATTTTGAATCGATGGTTAACACTTGTGTTAATGTCGTTAATCGGTTATTAAATTTTAACGAGTTAAAAGATAACGCTATGTTTATTAAACCGAAAATAATACGTTATCGTAAGAATTAAACATTAACTAATACGGTAATCATGCGATTAGCGATTGGCATTTTTCATAATACGTGCTTTATCAACTTGCCATTGACGCTCTTTGATGTCGGTGCGTTTGTCGTACTCTTTCTTACCTTTAGCCACGCCAATTTTTACTTTAGCCCAAGCATTTTTCCAATATAAAGACAGGGCAACAACAGTGTAGCCTTGACGATTGATTTTCCCAAATAAAGCGTTTAACTCCCGTTGATTTAACAGCAGTTTTCGAGTGCGCATTGGCTCACAAACTACATGGGTAGATGCCACATTAAGAGGTGTAATGGTTGCACCAAATAACCACGCTTCGCCGTCTTTAAGTAGGACGTAACTGTCACTAATGTTAGCTTTGCCAGCACGTAGTGATTTCACTTCCCAGCCTTGCAGGGATAGCCCCGCCTCAATTTCCTCTTCAATAAAGTACTCATGGCGTGCGCGTTTGTTTAATGCAATTGTTGCCGAACCCGGCTTATGTGATTTTTTCTTTGTCATAGTGTGCGTTATTATAAAGTTACGTGATACTATATGTCACTAATTTTAATTTTAAATTTGAATTTTATTATTATGGCGCAAGTTTTTTACGAGGTGGTCGAGCCTTACTCTGTCGAGCAGATGTTCGCTTTGGT
Organism: Gilliamella sp. B3172; assembly: GCF_026536465.1. Lineage (NCBI taxonomy): Bacteria > Pseudomonadati > Pseudomonadota > Gammaproteobacteria > Orbales > Orbaceae > Gilliamella > Gilliamella sp. B3172. Next base: position 118,428 of record NZ_JAFNOA010000003.1, read on the forward strand.
TAATGATATTGCTAAATACCCCGAATTTGTTCCTGATTGTATCGCATCGGGTATTATTAAAAAACAAGATAATATTATTGCTGCATTTATTGAAGTTGAAAAGTTTGGTTTTAAAAAATCGTTTACGACTTTAAATCAGCTCAATGAACCTAATTCGATAGATATTACACTGTTAGAAGGGCCATTTAAGCACTTGACGGGACAATGGCTATTTACCCCTATTGAGCAAAATAGGTGTAAAATCAGTTTTCGCTTGGATTTTGAATTTAAAAATAAGTTGTTAGATTTGACCTTTACCCCGGTTTTTAAAGAGGTGATGACCAATATGGTCAATGCGTTTTCACAAAGAGCAAGGCAGATATATTAAAATGATAACGATTGAAGTTGTTTATGCTTTACCAAATAATCCGACAATCATTAAATGTACGGTTGATAAACAAACTAATGTCTTGCAAGCGATAACAAAATCCAATATCTTATCTATCTGTGGGATAAAATTAGATGAGAATTTAGTCGGTATTTATGGAAAACGTTGTCAGCTGACTGATCAGCTTAACGACGGTGACCGTATTGAAATCTATCGCACACTCATTAATGATCCTAAAGAGATAAGACGAGCAAGAGCAGCACTAAAAAAATAATGATTTGAAGTGAAGGGAACCCAATGCATAATCTGCTAATTGAAAAGATTGAAACTTTGTGCAAAAAACGTGGTATTAAGCTGACAACGCAACGTCGAACAGTTTTAGACATCATGTTAAGCGCAAATAAAGCAATGAGTGCATATGATTTGTTGGATCTTTTAAAAGTCAGTGAACCGCAAGCAAAACCCCCCACTATCTATCGTGCGCTTGAGTTTTTATTAGAACACGGATTTATTCATAAAGTTGAATCATCAAATAGCTATATTATTTGCCCCCATTTTCATGATCCTGAGCATATTTCAATTTTATTTATTTGTGATAAATGCCAACAAATTATTGAAAAACACTCCGAGGATATCGAGAAGCAACTTAAACAATTAGCCCAACAAAGCCACTTTTTAATTAAACACAGTGTGCTTGAAATTCATGGAATCTGTCAATCGTGTCAACATTAATTATTGCCCTTTGGTTGATTAATCTCGCCTGTGATACTGTAGGTCAAATTGCTTTTAAATATGCAGCAATGACCTCTAAACATAAGCAAGGGATTGGTTATTGGCATCGACTGTTTTGTAACTATTGGCTATGGCTAGGGTTTGGTTGCTATTTTATCGGTTTTATTTTTTGGCTGGCTTTCTTGAGTGAAGTTCCTTTATCTCAAGGTATATTATTAGGTTCCTTTAATATGATTACGGTAATGCTGGCCGGGCGTATACTATTCAAAGAGCACTTAACCGCCTTTCGACTTATTGGTATATTTTTTATCACAACCGGAGTGGTATTAGTTGGACTTAATTAATGAAGAAATTTTATATCATCGGTTTTATTTTATTGCTTTTCTTTGATACTTTTGGTCAAACCAGTTTTAAATTAACGGCAATTGCTGCACTGCCATTTGAAATAAGTTTTGATTGGTTAGTGCGAATATTTACCAACGGCTGGGCATATGTGGTAATGCTTGGTTACACAGGCGCATTTATGACGTGGATGGTGTTGTTAAAAAAAGCGCCGGTTGGTCCTGCTTTTGCCGCTTCGCATCTGCAAGTGGTGACCGTGATGCTGGTATCGGTTGTGGTATTTGATGAACAAATCACCTGTATACGCTTAGTCGGTGCATTATTTATTATTATCGGTATTGTTTTTCTGGCGTTAGCGGAACAAAGATTACATCGATCATCTTAATTATTTACGTTAGATATAAATAAGATTATCTTAAAAAATAAAACAGCTCACCTCTAGCTTGAAAAGCAGGCTACAAACGACAATTACCGTGAAAAGGGTTAAAAATATAATAGCATTCAGAGTTTAGAATGAACTATATTGTAAATGAAAATAAGATTGTCTTAAAAAATAGAACAGCTCACCTCTAGCTTGAGAAGCAAGCTATAAAAGCCAATTGCCGTGAAAAGGGTTAAAAATAATAGCATTCAGAGTTTAGAATGAATTATATCTGTTTATCCCCGTTTTTTAGCATCTCAATAATGGTGCGGTTAGCGTCAGGAAATTCATCGGCGATTAACTCTTCTTGATCAACCCAGCGGCTCGGTTGTCCCTCTTTGGCAAAGGGTACGCCGTCCCACTCTTCAACAAGATAAGCATGAATGGTGATATCACGATCATCATAACTGTGTTTGACGACTTTTAAAAATTGAGCATTGTGTATCTGGATATCGACTTCTTCTGCTATTTCACGTTGTAATGTTTGATAGGGCGTTTCGCCAGCTTCAATTTTTCCACCCGGAAATTCCCAAAAACCAGCAAGATGAGAGTCTTCACCACGTTGCGTGATAAAGATTTGACAATTTTGTGAACGAATAATACCTATAGCAATTTCAGTATGTTTTTTCATAATCCTATTGGTCTGAATAAAACCAAAGGGGAAAGTTAACCTTTCCCTTTCGATTCTGTTGTCAACTTAATTGACTATTTTAACATCATTATTGCTTGATGATACTAAATTTTTGTCAATTATTGTACAGCGCCGTGACAATGTTTGTATTTTTTACCTGAGCCACACGGACAAGGATCGTTACGACCAACTTTCGCTTCTGTTCGTACAATTGGTTGTGATGAGCTTGGTGATTGCTCTTGATTTTCACCGTTAAAACCACCGATAGACTCATGGTTGGCATGCTGTTTTGCCATAAGTCTTTCCATTTCTGCTTGACGTTGACGCTCTGCTTCATCCACTTCTTGTTGAGAACGAATTTGCACCCGGCTTATATAACCAATGACATCATATTTTAACGATTCTAACATGTTAGCAAACATGTTAAATGATTCACGTTTATACTCTTGTTTCGGGTCTTTTTGTGCATAACCACGTAAATGGATGCCTTGACGCAGATAATCCATTGCCGCTAAGTGCTCTTTCCACAAAGTATCAAGCGTTTGTAACATAACACTCTTTTCAAAGTCTCTGAGCGCTTCAGAACCGGCGATATTCTCTTTTTCGATATATCGGTCAGTGGCAATTTGCATAATGCGTTCACGCAATGTTTCCTCATGAAGATTTTGCTCTTCATCGAGCCACTTACTGATAGGTAGTTCAAGATCGAAATCGGTTTTTAAGGCATTTTCAAGTCCAGGTACATCCCACATCTCTTCAATCGATTGTGGTGGAATATACTGATCAATAACCGCATTAAACACATCACCACGAATTGAATCAATCGTCTCTTTAATATCAGAATTGTCTAACAGTTCGTTTCGTTGGCGATAGATAGCCTTACGTTGATCATTTGCAACATCATCATATTCAAGTAATTGCTTACGAATATCAAAGTTACGACTTTCAACCTTTTTCTGAGCGTTAGCGATTGCTTTAGTGACCCACGGATGTTCGATAGCTTCGCCTTCTTTCATCCCCAGTTTACGCATCATATTACCCACACGTTCAGAAGCAAAGATTCTCATTAATGGATCTTCAAGCGATAGATAAAAACGTGAAGCACCCGGATCACCTTGACGTCCAGCACGGCCTCGTAACTGGTTATCAATACGACGAGATTCATGGCGCTCTGTACCTAAAATATAAAGCCCGCCTAAAGCAATAACTTCTTCATGTTTTGCTTGCCATGCTTGTTTGGCTTTTTCGATATCTTCCGGTGTTGGGTTTTCAATATGAGCGAGATCACTTTGCCAGTTACCCCCTAACATAATATCCGTACCACGACCCGCCATATTGGTTGCGATAGTCACAGCACCTTTACTACCGGCATTGGCAATAATCTCAGCTTCTTGAGCATGGAATTTAGCATTTAACACATTATGTTTGATACCTGCTTTTTTAAATGCGTTAGACACTAACTCAGATTTTTCAATTGAAGCTGTACCCACTAACACGGGTTGACCACGTTCGATACAGGCTTTTACATCGGCAACAATCGCATCGATTTTTTCTTTTTCGCTCATAAAGACCAGGTCAGGATAATCTTTACGTACCATTGGGCGATTGGTTGGTATAACAATCGTATCTAAACCATAAATTTGGTTAAATTCGAACGCTTCTGTATCAGCAGTACCGGTCATACCTGCTAATTTTTGATAGAGGCGGAAGTAATTTTGGAAAGTGATTGAGGCTAATGTTTGGTTTTCATTATTAATTTTTACATGCTCTTTAGCTTCAACCGCTTGATGTAAACCGTCAGACCAACGGCGACCGTCCATTGTTCGGCCGGTATGTTCATCGACAATGATAATTTCGTTATCTCTAACAATATAATCAACATCACGATGAAATAAATGATGTGCTCGTAGGGCGGCGTTGACATGATGCATTAGCACGATATTACTCGGTGAGTAAAGTGATTCATCACTTTTCATAATACCTTGTTTGATCAGCAGCTCTTCAACTTTAATTAAACCACGTTCAGTTAAGTTGACTTGACGAGATTTTTCATCGATTGAAAAGTCACCGTCGCCTTGGAATTGATCTGAATCTTCTTTTTCTTGTCTGATTAAGCTTGGAATGATTTTATCAACACTGACATAACGATCAGAGCTATCTTCCGCCTGTCCGGAGATAATGAGAGGTGTTCGGGCTTCATCAATTAAGATTGAGTCAACTTCATCCACTAACGCATAATGTAATGGGCGTTGAACTCGAGCATTTTTGCTAAACACCATATTGTCACGTAGGTAGTCAAAGCCATATTCGTTATTGGTACCATAAGTAATATCGGCATCATAGGCTTCACGCTTTAGGTGTGGCGGAAGATTAGGCAGGTTGATACCAACACTTAAGCCTAAAAATTCAAATAATGGGCGGTTGTTTTCCGCATCACGTTGCGCTAAGTAATCATTGACTGTAACAACATGTACGCCTTTGCCGGTTAAGGCATTTAAGTAAGCGGGTAAGGTTGCTGTTAATGTTTTACCTTCACCGGTGCGCATTTCGGCAATACAGCGCTCATTAAGTACCATGCCCCCAATAAGCTGGACATCAAAATGGCGCATACCAAATACCCGTTTACTGGCTTCACGAACAACAGCAAAGGCTTCTTCTAAAATATCATCTAATTTTGTGCCGTCAGCGATCTTTTGTTTAAATTCATTGGTTTTTGCTTTCAGCTCATCATCAGTTAACGCTTCCATTGCAGGTTCTAATGCATTGATTCTTTCGACACGTTTGCGCATCATTTTTAAGATACGCTCATTACGACTACCGAACACTTTTGTTAATAATTTTAATAACATAAACTTTCTCTTATTCTTTTTTAATAGGTGTAATAAGGCATACGCCTTTTTGCGAAAATAGTATTTGTTTGAGTTTCAAACTCGCTAAACGGTAGTTATAGGACCTGCTCTTATCGCATTATCGGGCGATAAGCGGACCACTTTACTCAGTGACAAATCATCATAAATAGGCGAATTGATTTGCACATAAGCATGTCGTTTTGCCGATAGGGGGAGTGTTTGAGATGCTGATTTACTTGGTGCTTGATGATCTTGCACAATTGCGGCAATCGCAATAATATCAACATGTGAGATTGATGACTGCGCAGGTAAACCCGGTTGCTGGTACAAACCAAATCCAGCAGCAATCACACCTAATAATAAGTGCGATAATGCAGTTTTGATAATTAAGCGTTTGTGGAGTTGTTTACAATAGCTAATCACAGTCATAGTGGCAACATTCTAGCATTTTTTACCAAAATTAAAACAATTATTACAGCATTGTCATTGAGTCCTTTTAATGGCAGAAGAGAAATCGATTAATGTCTATGATTGAGTCGTTAGCCAGTTGAAGGTTAAGTTAGTAAAATTTCGTTTATTCAATAAGATATTATACACTTGCCTAATTATATTCGGGTTTTTGTAGGTGTTAAATAGGCTGATGCAAATATCAACGCCAGCTCACTACCATGCTTTAATACTAATTTCGCAAGTTGATTAGCCGTATTTGCCTCGTCTGATGCAGAAGGTGCAATGAGCAATGAGCAAAGTAGTCTTTTTTTAAGGTAGTTAAGCTTTAGGATGAAGGCGACATAATCATTCTCATTAAGAAAATGGGAGATGGCCATATTTATCATTGTCATCCCCCATTGCGGTCTGTATTGAATATTGGTTTTTATTTTCATCTTTTTATTCACGTTGTGGCATTGAATAGAAAAGATGAAAGATGGTTATTTCACCATTAATTGCCCCATCATGCCTAATGTTTCATGTTCAACGATATGACAATGATACATGCGTAATCCCGGCATATTTTGTTGAATTTTAATAACAAGCGTTTCGTGCGGGCGTAAGTTAGTGGTATCTTTCAAGGCAACAAACTCGGGTGTAGTTTTAGTGCCATTTAATTCACGAGATTGCACAATAAATTGCGCTCCATGTATATGGAAATTGTGATCCATATGTGAGTTGTTAACAATTGTCCACTCTTCAACATCGTGAAGTTTACTTTCTAAGTCGATTCGTGACATATCATGCCGTTTGCCATTAATTAAAAACAGCATACCACCTCGAGGCTCACTTTTATCCATTACTTCGGTATATTCAAGTGATTTTTTGGCGACGGCTTCACCTAAAGTTGGTACATGCTTTAGATGAGTCGGTAGAACGGTACTGGCCGTTTGAGTTAACTGGAGCTGTGAAAGAATGATGTTTTGTTCCGGCGGTACATTCCCCATTTTGCCACGATCGTAGCCAATGTTTTGCAAATAAAGGCTGGCGGTTTTTTTCGGAACGATAACTACTTCAGCCCGTTCTGCCGGAGTAAGTAATAGCGGCTTGTTGAGTTGATGCGGCTCGGCAATGAAACCGCCGTCGGTAGCAACTAAAAAGACATCACAATCCGGTATTGATAGGTTTAAATATCGGCCAGAACACGCATTCCAGATTCTGACTCGGGTAGCCCCTTCTACTTTTATATTGGGTTGGTAAGCGCCATTGATTAACACAAATTGTCCTTCCCGACCATTCATCCAGTCAGTCATGGAGTTTTCGGCGATTTCGCCGTTTTCAGTTAATTTTAAGTCGGAAAAGAACCAATGTTGCTCCGGTAGCGAAGCGAGCGGATCATTTTTACTGCGCACAATAAAGGTACCGGCTAAACCACGAAAGACTTGTTCTGCCACCGTATTATGTCCATGTGGATGATACCAATATGTCCCGGCTGTGCCTTCCGGTATGGTAAATTCATAAACCCGGCTGCCACCTGCCGGAATAGCATCTTGTGGATTTCCGTCTTGATCTGAAGGAATAAGCAAACCATGCCAGTGAACGGTTGTCGGTTGTGAGAGATCATTTTTAACGGTTATTTTAACATGATCGCCTTCAAATACTTCGATTTTCGGACCCGGAATCATGCCATTATATGCCCAAAATTCGGTGGTAATTTCCGGTGTTAAGGCTATTTTGACCGGTTTTAAATGTAGCGTTGCTTCAAATACGCCAGCTTGGGTACTGGTATTTTTTAAATTAGTTAACTCGGGTAAATTTTTACCGTGTGGTAGCGCTGTAGTCGATAACAGTTTTTGTGGCATGTTGTTATTCATGTTCATATTCATATTCATATTCATGTTCATATGGTCGTGCATATCCCCCTCCGTATTACAGTTATCAGATTTAACATCACAAACGTTTTCGGACATCGATGAGTGATTCATTTTGGCGATAGCTTTAGTGGCAATTAATCCGCCTAGGGCTGCGGTAAAACTGATGATAAAATTTCGACGTTTCATAATATTCCTTTAAAATACATTTAGTTAAACAATAACCTTCTCTTCAAAACACCATGATAAAAAGCCTGACAAGCAGTGCCTTTTATTGCGTTATTGATCGTGAATTACTTACTTCTTATTTATGTGTAGATAAAAACGTTTTAAGCAATTTTTGGTGGTTTTAACTCAGGAATAAATGCTTTATACACCGGTATAAATTTTATTGGTCGGTACTGTTCGCTTTCAGTGGCATAATCAAAGGAGATAACGTAGTCAGTTATTAGCGAACCACATGTTAAGCAGTGATTGGCTAATTGACAGGTGTTTGGGAATGCTGATTTAGGATTAGATTTACTGGTAGTTAAGTGGCTTTCGATTTGATTTATTTTTACAGCCGTTTGATGCGCCAAATGACAACGAGCAGGGGATTGAAAATTATTTTTAGATAAATGCCATACAGAAACACTCAACAAAAATAATACTATTGCCAATAGGGCAATAATATTATAAGCGTTATTGTTGATTCTTAATGACATAGTAAATCTCACTATTCATCTAACAAAATATGCGCTTATTTTACCGAAAAAAGCGCGAAATTTGTACTTTTTTTAGGAACTTTAAGGTTAAATGATTGAATTCATTTTCTCGCATAGTGACAACAATAGCGCTGGTTGTCTTTTGCTGAGTAAAAAATAAGCTAAATATCAACGATATTTAGATAAAATATGTAAGATAAATACTAACTGTTCTGTTATTATATTTGTATAACAAAAAAATGTGAAATATAACGGTATGAAAATTCTTTTTGGTGTTCAAGGCACAGGAAATGGCCATATTAGTCGTTGTAGAACATTAGCTAAAGCATTGAAAAAGGTTGGTGCTGATGTTGATTATATTTTTAGTGGTCGCGATGCTAAAGATTATTTTGATATGGAAGCATTTGGTAACTATAAAACCTTTTGTGGTCTCTCTTTTGCAACGCTTAATGGTAAGATTAATTTTCGTAAAACAATCCAACGAATTCGAGCTTTTCGGCTGATTAAAGATGTCCGTGAGCTGGATCTTTCAAATTATGACTGTATTATTAGTGATTTTGAGCCGGTTAGTGCTTGGGCTGCTCACAATCAACATCGGGAGTGTCTAGGGATCAGTAATCAGGCCGTTTGCCAATACCTTAAACCGAAAGAGTATGGCATGATTGCCAATGTGATTATGAAATATTATGCGCCCGTGACTCAACCTATAGGTCTGCATTGGTTTCATTTTGGGCATAAACTGATTCCACCAATGATTGATTCATTTGATGTTGCACCAACTGAGAACGGAACAATCGTTGTTTATTTACCGTTTGAAGGGTTAGATGAAATTACCCAGTTTTTAACGCCGTATAAAGAGTATCAATTTATCTGTTTTCACCCGGATGTTAAACAATCATCAAATCAAGGGAATATCACCATGCATACCCTCAGTCGGGATAATTTTACGCATGCGTTATTAAGCTGTTCGGGTATTATTTCTAATACGGGTTTTGCTCTAATTTCAGAAGCGTTAGCGTTGGGTAAAAAAATTCTAACTAAGCCGGTTTCTGGTCAATTTGAACAAATTTATAATGCGCAGTGCTTGCAAACTTTAGATATGGCAACGGTAATGGAAAATTTAAATCATGCTAAACTTAAACATTGGTTAAATCTTGCATCGCCTCAACCAACGATCTATCCGGATGTTGCAACGGAATTAGCAAATTGGATTGTTTCAGGGCAAAAAGAGTCTTTACTATCGTTAAGTCAACGATTATGGCGTGCAACGGTGTTTTCGGAAAATGTGCAAAAACGTATTAAATCTTTAGGGTATTGTGTATAAAGGAAATAGTATGATTTTAAGTATTATTGTTGCCATGGCGGATAATCGTGTGATTGGTTTAAATAATCAAATGCCATGGCATTTACCTGCTGATTTAGCATGGTTTAAAAAAAATACGCTAAATAAACCTGTGATTATGGGACGTAAAACGTTTGAATCAATCGGTCGACCCTTGCCTCATCGCCATAATATCATTATTAGTCGACAGGCAGAGAAAAGCCAAGCTAATGAGGAAAATATCAGTTGGGTTGGATCAATTGATGAAGCTATCGCATTGGCTAAAACGCAGCAGGTCGAAGAGGCATTTATTATTGGTGGTGGCAATATATATAATCAGTCGCTACCTTTTGTTGATCGTCTGTACTTAACCCATATTCAAGCGGATTTAAAGGGCGATACCTATTTTCCGGATTATCAGCCAGAAAACTGGCAGCAAGTTTATTGTGAAAATCATCATGCCGATGATAAAAATCCTTATGATTATCAGTTTGAAATTTTAGCCAGAAGTTAAAGGTCAATACGTTGCCACAACGTTAAGCTGTGGCAAATAAACAGGTTTTAGCCCTGTAATCGTTTTGCTTCAACCACATCCGGTAACTGCTTAATTTTAGTTAATACTCGATTAAGTGAATCTTGATTAAATATCTGCATATCCATATCAATGGTTGCAAGTTGCTGTTTCATTTCAATGCGGCTGGTAACACTTAGCACATTGACTTTTTCGTTGGCTAATATGGTGGTGATATCCCGCAACAAGCCACTTCTGTCATTGGCAATAATTCTGACAATCATGGTGTAACTTGAATTGTGATTACCGCTCCATTGCGCACTGGTGATCCGCTCCGGCGCATGGTTTTTTAATTCTTGTAGTTGTTCACAATCAGCACGGTGAATGGAGATGCCTCGACCTTGAGTGACAAATCCCACTATCGGATCACCGGGTATCGGGCGACAGCAGTTAGCAATGGTGTACATTAAATTATCCACACCTTCGATAATAATTTCGCCACATTTACTTGCAGTTTTAGTAATGTTTTTGGCTTGCGTCGTTGATTTTTGGGTGATCTGTTTTAAAGCCGCTTCATCTTCTTCTTCCGCCGTTGGTTTGTTAAATTGGGCATTGATAAAATTCACTAATTGATTAATTCTGACATCGCCACTACCAATACCGGCAAGCACTTCATTAAATGAATGTGCGTTATATTTATTGATGAGGATCTTTTCAACACTTTTTAAACTGATATTTAAAGGCTCAAGTTCATTGGATAAGATCTGTTCACCGGTAGCAATATTTTTATCACGATCTTGCTTTTTAAACCAGGCAAGGATTTTGGCTCTGGCTCGACTGCTGTTAACAAAACCGGTATTGGGATTTAACCAGTCACGGCTAGGGTTAGGCTGTTTTTGGGTGATGATTTCGACTTGATCACCGATTTTGAGATTGTAAGTAAATGGCACAATGCGTCCGCCAACTTTGGCGCCAATACAGCGATGTCCAACATCACTATGAATATGGTAAGCAAAATCAAGCGGGGTTGAGCCAGCAGGCAAATCAACCACATCGCCTTTAGGGGTGAAGACGTAAACACGATCATCAAAAATTTGGCTTCTGACCGCTTCTTGTATTTCGCCACTTTCTGACATCTCTTGTTGCCATGTGAGTAGCTTACGTAACCAAGAAATCCGTTGATCGTAAGCGGTCATTTTATCGGTACTGCCTTCTTTGTACTTCCAATGTGCCGCAACGCCTAATTCGGCATCATTATGCATTTGTTCCGTTCGGATTTGAATTTCTATGGTTTTTTCTTCAGGACCATATACCACCGTATGAATCGATTGGTACCCGTTTGGTTTGGGATTAGCGACATAATCGTCAAACTCTTTGGCAATGTGTTTATAGTGACTATGCACAATACCTAATGCATTATAACAGTCTTCAATTCGATCGCAGATGATACGTACCGCTCTGATATCGTAAAGCTCGTCGAACTGTAGATGTTTACGTTCCATTTTTCGCCATATGCTGTAGATGTGTTTTGGTCGCCCGTAAACCTCTGCCCGAATATGGTCTTGATTCATCATATCTTGAAGATTTTTAACAAACTGATTGATATATTGCTCACGATCTAAGCGTTTTTCTTGTAATTGTGAGGCGATAAAGCGATATTGATCGGGATATAAATAACGGAAACAAAAATCTTCTAATTCCCATTTTAGTTGCCCAATACCTAACCGATTGGCAAGTGGCGCATAAATATTAAAGCACTCTTTAGCGGCAAGAAATTGCTCTTCTTGAGGCGCATGCATTAACGTACGTAAGTAGGTGATGCGTTCGGCAATTTTGATAACAACACTGCGGAAATCGTTGACCATTGCCAATAACATACGTCTGATGCTATCGATTTGTTCATTGGTTGCATTACCATTACGAATCGCCCGCAATTGGCGAATATCTTTCATTTTGATAATGCTGGAAAGAATGTGAATGATTTCACGATCGAAATCTTCGGGGATATCTTCCCGGCGGATTACTTTGGCATCAAGGAAAGGAAGCAGTAGGGCGGCACACAGGCTATTGATATCCATATTTAAGGTTGACAAAATTTCGACCATTTCAATCGCATTTTGAAAACAATATGTTTGCTCAGCCGATCCGGCACTATTTTCAAAACAGAAATCCCAAATATCTTTAAACTTCTGATAGGATTCTTGATTGGTCAATAACAGCTCGTGTTTAGCCCACAGTTCAACATCAAATTGAGCAAGAGAGTAATGCTCTTCATGCTGTTGGTGCGCTCCTCTAATTGATACCATAATTACGGTCCTAACTTTGTTAACAATAACATTGATTCAATGTGCTTGGTTTGAGGAAACATATCTAATATCGCAACTTGAGAAATTTGGTATCCTGCATCAATAAATTGTTTGGTGTCTCTTGCTAACGTCGCCGGATTACACGAAATATAAACAATTTTAGATGGTGCAAGTTTCACAATTTCAGCTGAAGCATTCAAAGCACCTGCACGGGCAGGGTCGAGCAATACTTTACTAAATTGTGATTCACTCCAGATTGCAAATTGTGCTGTATCCTCTAAATTTCCTGTTATAAAATGTGTTTGGGCACAAATGTCATTCTTATTTAATATGGTGTTGAATTTGGCTTTTTCAACCAGCGCCTCAACACCTTCTACGCCAGTAACAGATTTGCATAACTTTGCCATTGGCAACGAAAAATTACCCATACCACAGAACAGATCCAGTACATTATCTGTGGGTTCTAAGGCCAGCCACTGTAGCGCTTGATTAACCATTTTTTGATTAATTTTACTATTTACTTGGATAAAATCGAGTGGACTAACCGTTAATTTTAAATGATTAACAAGGTAATAATGTTCGGTATTACCGGTTATATGCACTAATTGTTTGCCATGTAAATAGAGTGAAATATTATTAGTATCGGCAAATTGTTTTAATATATTAGTCTCTTTTTCAGTCATTGGCATGGTATGTCGTAGTACCATGATAATTCCACTGTCGAGGGCTATTAATTCAACATGTCCCAGTGCTTTTTGCTGTTTAATATTTTTTAAGCAGATCTGTAATGGAGCAATGAGCGCATCTAACTCAGGAACTAAAATTGGGCAGTTTTGAATATTAATAATCTGATTAGATTCTGCCTGCCTGAAGCCTACCAACAACTCACCTTTAACCAAATTAATTGATAGCCTTGCCCGCCGGCGGTATCCGTATGGCTGATCGGCGATAATAAGCGGTGCTTGCGCTAAAACCGATGTTAATGATGCCTGACTCTCTTTTTGTAATAGTTTTATCAAAGCTTGATATTTAGCATGCTGCTGTAAGTGCGACGAAATATGTTGCAGTTCGCACCCGCCACAGCGCTGATAATATTGACACTGCGGTGTGACCCGTTCGTTGCTTTGATTGTGATATTTGATAACTTTTGCTTTAGCGTAATTTTTTTTATCTTCTGTCAATACAATATCAACAGTTTCGCCCGGTAGGGCCGATTTTACAAATAGAGTTTTACCTTTGTCATTGGCCACGCCTTGACCGAAGGCATCTAAATTTTCAACTGTGACTGTCAGTTTTTGCGCTGTGAGTTTTTTTTTCGTTGGGGTATAGAATTTGACCATTTTAACTACAATTATGTTAACCGTTCAAGTAATGCCGTTTTGACATGTAAAGGGACTAAATTTGTCACATCCCCGCCATGGTAGGCGACTTCTTTAACAATTGTTGATGAAATAAAGCCCATCGCTATTGACGGCATTAAAAATAGGGTATCGAGATCAGCTTTAAGTGCTCGGTTCATTTCGGCCAGTTGCCTTTCGTATTCAAAATCGTGTGTAGTTCTGACGCCTCGAACAATGACCGTTGCATTATGTTCGTGAGCAAACTTTGCCATTAACGTTTCAAAACCAATTACCTCAACATTAAGTAAATGTTCACTTGCTGTAGAGGCTAAATTGACCCGCTCATCTAGCGTAAATAGGGTTTTTTTGTTGGGGCTTTGGGCAATGGCAACAATAAGACGAGGAAATAGTTTTGAGGCTCGTGTTATCAGATCGATATGTCCATTAGTGATAGGATCGAACGTTCCGGGAAAAACGGCGGTCAAGGTTTTACTTTTCATCAGTCATATTATCCATTATTAAATGTGGGGATATCATACCTAATTTTATTTAGGATTGTTAGTTAAGTAAGGTAAATTTCTTTTTATTTTTATACTAAAACGTATATATTTTCTGAAAGTTCTTGACAAAACGGCGCATAAGAAAGTGATAACACCGATTAGATCATAAGGCGAGCATGGGCGATTGATAGGTTTAAAAATAAAAAAAGCAAATTATGGAAGAAGCGGTGACTTCCACCATAATTTGTGTCACAGTGACATTAAGGTACCGACTACTAAGTGAAAAAATGAAAAGTTGTTTGGTGATGATAAGCCTGATCTGGTTGCAAAAAACAGCTAGCTTGCGCCCACTCCGGATGATGTGGACTATCCGGTAAGCATTCGGCTTCTAATGCGACGCCGGCAAAATTGTTATACTCACCATTGTGACGATTAGGAGTATGTTGCAAAAAATTGCCTGTGTAGACCTGTAGCGCTGGCTGAGTTGTGGTCATATTCATCACAATTTTTTTATCACCGGATATGAGCTGTGCAGCAATAGATTGTGTCTTATCTAATAGATATGCGTGGTCATAACCGCCGGTTTTTTGCCTTTCTTCACTCTCAAGCAATCTATCCGATAGCAATCTTGGTTGGCGTAAATCCATGTCCGCTTGAGTGACATCGGTTAAATCACCGCAAGGAATGCCCTGTTTATCGACCGGTAAGTATAAGTTAGCATTGACTTTTAATGTGTGGGAAAGAATATTTTTACTGCTTTCGCCATCGAGATTAAAGTAAGCATGGTTGGTTAAATTTACCGGTGTTGTTTTGTTGGTGGTGGCTTGAAACTCGATCACGACTTGATTTTCATCGGTTAAATGATAACTGACTGTGACGTTAAGTTCACCGGGAAAGCCTTGATCGCCGTCAGGTGAAATTAAACTAAAAGTCACTTTTTGTGCCGATTGATTTTTGATATCCCATAACAATTTATCAAAACCTAGCTTGCCGCCATGAAGTTGGTTTTCCCCTTGATTGGCAACAAGTCGATAGTGGGTGCCAGCTATATCAATGGCAGCGCCTGCAATTCGGTTTGCATAACGCCCAATTGTTGCCCCTAAATAGGCGTCTTGCTGTTGATATTGTTCAAAGGTTTTACAGCCAAGTAATACTTCGCGGTGTTCTCCGGCATTAATTGGCACTAAACAAGATAGCCAAGTTGCGCCCCAATTCGAGACTTTAACTTGCATACCTTGTTTATTCGTAAGAGTAATAATCTGCATTACTGACATATTGCACTGGCTCCTTCACTCGGCTGGCAAACATAGCATGTTTCTTTAATGCCAAACTTTTGCTGATAATGGTTATGCACCACCGCTTTAACGTCGTCCACTTTATCTTTAGGTACCAAAGCAACCACGCAACCGCCAAAACCGCCGCCGGTCATACGCACGCCACCTTCATCGCCGATGACTTTGTGGATAATTTCAACTAAGTAATCAATTGCCGGAACGGTGATTTCAAAATCATCACGCATCGATTTGTGGCTTTGCGCCATAAGTAGTGATAAAAGTTTGTAATCCCTCACTTCCAGCGCATGTGATGCTAATAAGGTACGCTCATTTTCAGTAATCACATGGCGAGCCCGTTTAAATACCACCGGATCAAGTGTTGACTCAATGACTTCCAACTCAGCAAGTGATGCATCACGCAATGCCCTGACGCCTAATGCTTCGGCGGCGGCTTCGCATTGTTCACGGCGGGTGTTGTATTGGCTATCGACTAAGCCCCGTTTGATGTTGGAATTGATAATCACTACAGCGAGATCGTCAGGAATACTGACCGGATGAGTCCCTAATGTGCGGCAATCAATCAATAATGCATGTTGTGCTTCTCCTAATGCCGATATCAGTTGATCCATAATGCCACAGTTACAACCCACAAACTGATTTTCGGCTCCTTGCCCGATTAAGGCAAGTTTAGTGCCATCTAACGGCAGTTGATAAAGCACTTGAAACATTTTACCCACCGCCACCTCAAGTGATGCTGAGGAGCTTAAGCCAGCACCTTGTGGTACATTACCGCTGATAACAAAGTCTGCGCCATGAATATTGTCGGCATATTTTTTTAAATGTTTCACTACGCCCCGTACATAATTCGCCCATTGATAGTTTGGGTGCTTTTCGATTGGCTTGTCTAACGAAAACTCATCTTGTTGATGATGATAATCCAGCGCAATGACTCGTATAATATTATCTGAACGTTTGTGGCAACTGATTACAGTTTGATAATTAATCGCACACGGTAACACATAGCCGTCGTTATAGTCGGTATGTTCACCAATTAAATTGACTCGTCCGGGAGCTTGCACAACCGTATCAGGTTGATATCCAAATTGACTTTCAAAAGCTTGTGTGGTTTTTTCGATTAATGCTTTCATCTATTTATCCTTTTGAGCTTTATAGTGCACATCACTAACGTTACGCAGTCTTTCGGCTGCCTGTTCTGGCGTTAAATCTCGTTGTACTTCAGCGAGCATCTCATAACCAACCATGAATTTTTTAACTGTAGCTGAACGTAACAATGGGGGATAAAAATGCGCATGTAATTGCCAATATTGCGCGTTATTTTCTCCGTATGGCGCACCATGCCAGCCCATTGAATAAGGGAAAGAGCAGTTAAACAAGTTATCATAGCGGCAGGTTAATTTTTTTAGTGCAATAGCTAAATCAACTTGTTGTTCATTCGTTAATAAAGTCAGTTGTGGAATATGGGTTTTGGGTAACAGTAATGTTTCAAAAGGCCATACCGCCCAAAATGGCACAACCGCCAACCAATAGTCTGTTTCAACGACAATACGCTCACGAGCGATAAGTTCTTTTTCGACATAATCAACCAATAAATTGCGGTGGTATTTCTGAAAATAATGACGCATGTTCTGATCTTCACGTGCAATTTCATTGGGTATAAAGCTATTTGCCCAAATTTGCCCATGTGGATGAGGGTTTGAGCAACCCATAGCTGCGCCTTTATTTTCAAATATTTGCACCCACGGGAAATGTTGGCTAAGTTCTTGTTGTTGACGAATCCATGTCTTAATAACGCCCTCAATCGCAGGTAAATCAAGTTCGGGTATTGTTTTACTGTGATCGGGTGAAAAACAGATAACCCGACTTGTTCCCCTGGCACTTTGCATTTGAAAGAGGGGATCGTCATTTACCGGCGAATCGGGCGTATTTTCCATTAGTGCAGCAAAATCATTGGTAAAAACAAACGTTCCGGTATAGTCAGGGTTCACATCGCCGGTGACACGCTTATTGCCCGGGCACAAAAAACAATTTGGATCGTAGCTTGGTTTTTGCTCCTGATTTAATGTCTCTTGCTGACCTTGCCAAGGCCGTTTTGCTCGATGTGGCGAAACAAGTACCCATTGATTGGTCAACGGGTTATACCGACGATGAGGATGATCAACCGGGTTAAAAATGTCCATTTGTACCTCTTATCTGATTTTGCCTAATTTTTTATTGAAGATCACCCAATTAATCCGGGTAACCTTGTGGGTTTTTTGATTGCCAATGCCATGAATCTTTGACCATGTCATCAAGCGTGAGTTTGGTTTTCCAACCTAATATTTGTTCGGCTTTCTTCGCATCAGCCCAAAAAGCTGGCAGATCGCCGGCTCGTTTCGGCGCAAAATGCCAATTGAGTGGCTTGCCGGATGCTTTTTCAAAAGCTTGAATAACTTGTAATACACTGTAGCCAATGCCGGAACCTAAGTTATAAATGTGTACACCGGCTTTATTGTGGTCTGCTTTAAGGGCGGCAATATGACCGTCAGCTAAATCAACGACATGAATAAAGTCACGCACACAAGTACCGTCTTGTGTTGGGTAGTCATTGCCAAATACGGCTAGCGATTGTCGTTTACCTATGGCAACTTGCGTAATATATGGCATAAGATTGTTTGGGATACCTAGCGGATCTTCGCCCATTAATCCGCTTGGATGCGCCCCAACCGGGTTAAAATAGCGTAGGATTGTCAATGACCAATCGGGCTCAGCGACCGCTAAATCCATGATGCATTGTTCAACCATTAATTTACTTTTTCCATAAGGGCTGGTTGGTAAACCTTGTGGTAAGGTCTCAACGTAAGGAACGGGTGCCAGCTCACCATATACGGTTGCTGATGAACTAAAAACTAACTGTTTAACACCCGCATCACGCATTGCTTTCATCAAAACGATACTGCCGTAAACATTGTTTTGATAATACTCAAGTGGTTTATGTACCGACTCGCCCACTGCTTTTAGACCTGCAAAATGGATAACCGCTTGTATTTTATGCTCGTTGAAAATTTTAGCTAAAAGCTCTGCATCACACACATCACCTTGATAAAAATCAACACGCTGTCCGGTTATTTGTTCTATTCTGTCTAATACAGATGCTTTACTGTTAAACAAATTATCAATCACAATAGGCGTATAGCCCGATTGAATCAATTGTACGCATGTGTGACTTCCTATATATCCGCAACCGCCTGTAACTAATATTTTCATTTTCAAACCTTTATTTATGCAAGTTAAGTTAAGCGAAGGTCAATTAATCTTGTGTATCTTCACTTTTTTGTTTTCTAAAAAGATCCCATGGACCCCGTCCAGATAAGGTGAAGGATGAAATTATAGTAAAGCTAAAAGCAATTAAGCCAAGTACTAAGTATGCTCCTTCAAAACCAATTTTAACATACATTAATCCTGCAAAGGTGGACATAAACATAATCGATAACTGTTTTGCAAAACAAAATGCAATTAAGTAAACCGTTGCCGATAAGCGAATCGGAAAGTGTTTAGTAATATATTTAAATGCACCAACTAACAATAATGGGGCTTCAAACATATGTAAGGTCTTTAAAATAACAACTTCAACGGCATTACTGGCAAAGGCTGAGCCAGTTATGCGAATTGACATAATAGCGCCAGCAACTAACAACGTATTTTTGCTACCAATTTTCATCACAATAAGCGGCGCAAAAAACATGACAGTCGCATTTAAAAATTCACCGAGGGTGGTGACATAACCAAAGGCTTCTCGCCCTATCTGTTCACTTGAAAAAAATGAGGTGAAAAAGTTAGCAAATTGTTGATCAAATACATCATAAGTGCAAGCAACACCGACAATATATAGCATAAAAAACCAAGTTTTTCGCATGCTAAGCAAGTCAACGGCTAATTTCAGGTTAAAAGGCTCGGGTTTATTTAGTCCCATTTGTTCAACCACATCGGTAGTTGACGTTTTTGCTGGATCGGCGATTTTGACTAAAAATAACAAAATCAGCGCAAAGCCGGAACACAACCAATATACCGCGTTGACATCTTTCGATATCATTATACCGACAAATGAAGCGCAGATAGCCCAACCAAAACAGCCAAACATCCGGCTGCGACCAAATTCAAACCCACTGCGTCGACTGATTTTTTCAACCAATGCTTCAATAGCTGGCGCTCCACCACTAAATACCATACCGAGATAAAAACCGCCGGCTATGGCACCTAGTGTCACATTAAATCTTAAAAGTGGTCCAAGTACGAAAATAAAAAACGGACCAAATAACACTAACAGCAAGGTTATAACCCATAGCAGATGTTTTTTGAGTCCCAACTTATCGGAAACTAAACCAAATAAAGGCTGAAAAAACAGTGCGAATAGTGAAATAAATGAAAACACATAACCGGTGTCGGCTTCATTTAGTCCATTCATTTTCAACCAAACAGGAAAAAATGGACAATAAGCGCCCATAATGAAAAAGTACAGAAAGAAGTAGAGACTAAACACCCAATAATTCTTGTTGTGTAATGAAGACTTGATTTTTTGATTCATAGTGAACTTCCTTTGCTAAGCCTTAAATGATTAATTCATCATTTGGAAATCGTTTACATATTCAGTAAACAGAAAAAGCTACATAAGATTGCGTAAATAATATCACTAAGAAAATCCAAAAAAAGTGATCCAGGTAACACTTTATGAAATCGTTTACATTTTTTGTTTGCCTGACATTAGCCATTACTTTAGTCGTTAATCTATTGTTTAAATTAGTATTATTAGCTATTTTCTAAAGAGAAGCTTAGATAAACAATTAAAATTATCAAAAATAATCATGTTACCTCTAGTTTGAATAACCATTATTGAACAATAAGTCATCAAGATTAGATAGGTAAGCAATAGTTATTTGGAATCGATTACATTTATGGTGAGTAAAGGTTTATTCACCAAATATGTTGCACTAATTCAACATTGAAATGACAAAATAGTTTGGTCAATAGAAGGCGGGCGGGTCAGTTTAATCGGAGCGATTAGCTGGTGGATAATTGTCGCTGTTGTTGTTAGTAAGACAAAGTTTAGTGTTTATCCTTTAAACATGATAGCTGTTTTTTGCTAAAACGTAGGGTAAATCTGAAACTTCTTGACAAGTTGGCAGGCGGTATTGGATTAATTTTTCAGGTTTTACGATAAGATAACTTGCTTTGTCATATATTACAGACGCACAAATCATCTTATCGTTACTGTTACTGATTATTGGTGATGTTTATTCGTTTTTCAAACTCTGCCCAAGGGTAATAACCGTCAGCATTTAAATTGGCATTTTTTAATTTCAATTCAAAGTGCGCTGGTGGATTATTGATATCGAGTGCTTGACCGGTATGCAGTTGTTCAAATGTTTGATAGACATATTCCGCTTTGAAATAGTATTGCCCGGTTTGACGATGACAGAAACGTTGAAAAATCACTTTACCGCCAATTGGCGTGGTTTCAAATTGATTCGGCAGACTATAACTTTCAAAATCTAATGCGCCTAATAAAGAAGCGATAGTACTATCATGCCCAACTAGCAAGCTAACTTGATATTGATCATTGGCAACTAACGAATTTATCATTTTAATCAATTTGTTGGCCGCACGGTCAGCTATCGTTTTGGTATGACAGATGAGATTAATGTATTGATTACGAATTTGGGTAATTTGTTGCCATTGTTCAAGACTGTCTATTCTTCCCCATGCGATTTGATCTTTGGGGAATGCGGAGTAGTATTGCAGTAAAAATGAGTCAACAGCACAAATACCCACCGCTAAAGCCCCGAGTAGTGCTGGCTCTTGATGTTTTTCAAAATAGAGTGATTGGGGAATATCGGCTAGGGCACATTGATGAATTGCATATAATTGCGAGTTTTTATAATCCAATATGTCCGATAAAATCTGATAAGCAGGCGCTAAATTTTTAAAAATGTCGTGGGTTTTGTCTTCTAGTTCAATATCGTTTAACACCGCTTGCTTAAATTCGGGCGAATTATCTTCTAAAGCTGGATCAAAGATAGGATCCATTTTTTCAATCGGGTATTTGTGATTGATTGTAATGTCATGACCAGCATAGGCACCCATAATTAAAAATTGGGCTGTTGCTACCGTTCTTTGCAAACTGTTGGCATAAACAAATAATTGCGGATTTTCTGGCGAAAATGAGATATTTTGTTGCTCAAGCCATTGTGATAGATAGTGACCAAAGTAGGTTTCAAGTGCGCCTCCGCGTGTGGTTAAATATCCATAGGGGTGATCCCATTTGGGCCATGTGAAAGATGTTGCTTGATCAAGAAACTCAAGCGTATTTTGCAAAGGTGTACGAATACCATGACGGCTTAAAATTACAACTTTGTCCAATTGGTAGTGATTGTTCCTCATATTCTTATCCAGCCTTGTCTATGTAAATAATCTAAAATAAAATCTCGTTGTCCTTTAACGATTGTCTCAGCAATTTTGTCACTCCAGCCACCGCCTTTTTGGTTAGTATCACGATGCCCATAATAATCGTGCATCTGTTTATCATACTGTGTTAATAATGCACGGTCGATCGGTTGATAGCTATTTTCAAAAAAGATTAATTGTTTCGGTAATCTCGGTTTAATTTGTGGATCTTGCGCCGGATATCCCAGACATAGCCCAAACAGGGGCAGGACGTATTTAGGCAGCTCAAGTAATGCAGTGACTTTATCAATATTATTGCGTAAGCCACCGATATAAACCGTACCTAAACCTAAAGACTCAGCTGCTATAACGGCATTTTGTGCCATAAGTGCCGTGTCTATACAACCAACTAACAGTTGTTCGGCTTTTTCAAGTGGTATGCTCGGATCTATCTGAAAATGCCGGTTAAAGTCGGCACAAAAGACCCAAAATTCCGGCGCTTGAGTAACATAACTTTGATCACCAGCGTAGTGGGCGAGTTGTTTACGTTTATCGACATCGGTAATGCGGATAATTGTTCCGCACTGGAGAAAATTAGAACTGGAAGCCGATTGTGCAGCGCTAACAATTGCTGTGATTTGTGCTTGGGTTAAGGCTGTCGCTTGATAAGCACGGATTGAGCGATGATGACAAATTGTCTTTATTGTTTCGTTTTGCATAATGGCTCCTTAAGGTTACTATTGTCGGATAAATTGCAGATCCCACACGCCATGACCTAAATTTTGACCGCGTTTTTCAAATTTGGTAATCGGTCTATCTTCAGGTCTTGGTACATAGTCATTCGTCGGTGATAGGTTGGTAAATGCGTCGGCATTACTCAGCACTTCTAGCATATGTTCAGCATAATGCTGCCAATCGGTGGCTAAATGTAAAATGCCGCCAGATTTTAATTTTTGGCTAATTAGATTAACAAATTCGGGCTGAATGATACGGCGTTTATTGTGCCTTGCTTTATGCCATGGATCGGGGAAAAATATTTGTACTTTATCCAGTGAGTTATCCGGAATCATATTTTCTAACACTTCCACTGCATCATGACACATCACTTTTAAGTTAGATAATTGATTGTCTTCAATTGCCATTAAACACGCACCCACTCCCGGTTTGTGCACTTCAATCCCGATAAAATTTTTGCTTGGTGCCGCTTTAGCCATTTCAACTAATGAAGCGCCCATGCCAAATCCGATTTCTAAAACTGTAGGTTGCGAGTGATTAAACTCAATGTTGGTGCCACTTTGGTAGTCAATGCCAAAAATTGGCCATAAATGGGTCAAAGCGTGCTCTTGCCCTTTGGTTAAACGACCTTGTCGTAGTACAAAGCTACGAATCGTTCTTTTAGGTTTGATTTGTTGATTATCAGTGGTGTTTATTTGTTCATTCATTAGGTTATCTACTTGTGTTTTAAAATTGATTGAAGTCAACGATTAATGATTCTCAGCAATTATTCTACTCGATTTTATCTTTACTTCACAAAATATATTATCGTTTGATTTTTCAATTTATTACGATTGTTGATAAAAAAAATTTTGATAAAATTTGATAAATTTTTATAATCTGGTTGAGCAAAATCTGTAAATGATTATATAATTATCACTCCGATTCAACCGATTACGATTTTTAAGTAATCATAATAACATGCTTGAGGTTTTCTCGTGCCTGATATGAAGCTTTTTGCTGGTAATGCCACACCCGAACTAGCAAAACGTATAGCTAATCGTCTTTACACATCTTTGGGTGATATTGTTGTAGGTCGTTTTAGCGATGGTGAAGTAAATGTCCAAATTAATGAAAATGTCCGTGGTGAAGACGTTTTTATTATCCAATCAACTTGTGCCCCTACTAATGATAATTTAATGGAATTACTGGTTATGATCGATGCAATGCGTCGGGCATCTGCTGGTCGTATTACTGCGGTTATTCCTTATTTTGGTTATGCAAGACAAGATCGTCGAGTGCGTTCTGCGCGGGTACCAATTACCGCTAAAGTTGTTGCTGACTTTTTATCTACAGTCGGTGTTGACCGTGTATTAACCGTTGATCTTCATGCTGAACAAATTCAAGGCTTTTTTGATGTTCCGGTGGATAACGTTTTCGGTAGCCCGGTTATCTTAGAAGATATGTTACAACGTGATTTTGAACGTCCGATTGTGGTATCTCCTGATATTGGTGGTGTGGTTCGAGCACGAGCAATTGCCAAACTGTTAAATGATACCGATATGGCTATCATCGATAAACGTCGCCAACGAGCTAATGAAGCGGAAGTGATGAACATTATTGGTGATGTTGCAGATAGAGATTGTATCTTAGTTGATGACATGATCGATACTGCCGGAACACTTTGCAAAGCCGCTGATGCCTTGAAAGCCAGAGGTGCTAAACGAGTTTTTGCTTATGCAACTCATCCAATTTTTTCCGGCAAAGCCGTTAGCAATATTAAAAGCTCGGCGATTGATGAAATAGTTGTTTGTGACACAATCCCATTAACTGCCGAAGTAAAGGCGTTAAAAAATGTCCGTCAATTAACATTATCAGGTATGCTTGCTGAAGCTATTCGTCGTATTAGTAACGAAGAATCAATTTCAGCAATGTTTCATCAATAACCTATTTTTAAATATTGATTCAAATGCCCCTTTATGGGGCATTTTTACAGATAAATTCTCATATACAGTTAATAGCAATCATGACAACGATAAAACTTATTGTAGGATTGGCCAATCCGGGAAATGAATACGCAGCAACTCGCCATAACGCTGGTGCATGGTATGTCGATCAATTAGCGGATCGATACAATCAACCATTAAAAAGCGAGCCAAAATTTTTTGGTTATACTTCACGTATTAACATTCAAGGGCATGATGTGCGCTTACTGGTGCCAACTACTTTTATGAATTTAAGTGGGAAAGCTGTGCAAGCGATGGCTAACTTTTATCAGATTAAGCCAGAAGAAATTTTAGTTGCTCATGATGAACTTGACCTTAACCCCGGTGTGGCTAAATTAAAATTTGGTGGTAGTCATGGTGGGCATAACGGTTTAAAAGATATTGCAAATAAACTTGGCAATAACTTAAATTTTTATCGGCTCAGAATTGGGATCGGTCATCCCGGCGATAAAAATAAGGTGGTTGGTTTTGTATTAAATCAGCCGTCAAAACCGGAGCAAGAATTGATTGATAAAGCGATTGATGAAGCAGTTCGTTGCACTGATATCCTCTTATCTGACGGGGTTGAAAGTGCTATGAATCGGTTACATTCATTCAAAGCGTAAGTGAGCAATTTCGCTTAAGTCAATTCGACTGACAACAAACTTTTAATCCACCCTTATCACCTAGGTGGATTAAAAATTTGCTAATAATATTAGAACTAAGAAAATAGGTGTGTGACATTTCCGCCTTTTTCGGCAATTTTTTTCATCACTTCTTTAATAAGCCACATATTCATCGCAGCAGTATCATCAGTACTACCGGTATAGTTAAGCTCTTTAGCTAATTTTTTTCGTGCATCTAAACTATTATCAATGCCTAATAGTTTTAGTAGATCAACAATTGACGTTTTCCAGTTAAGTTTTTCAGGAAATTTTTTCGCTAAATTATCCAAAATAGACATCACATCTACATTAGATATTGGTGCATTATTAGCGGAATTAGATTGATCTTGATTCTGATTTTGGTTTGCATTGGTTTGATTTTGATCTGAATGTGGTGAAAATATATCTTTCACTGAATTGGTTACTTTTCCGACTTGATCTTTAACCGCATCTGTTGCATTACCTACTGTGGCTTGTGCGCTTGGAAAGATTTTAGAAAAAATGTTATTTAAGATACCCACGTTACACCCCCTTAAGTTTAAACTTGTTTATTAAAAAACGGCTAAACGATACAGATGTACAAAAAATATCCATTCTAGTATAACGTTTAATCACTAAGAATGTCAAAACCGGAATAAAGTTCACCTCTTTTTATTGATTTTTAAAATCAGGCTACCAATTAAGTATGGGTTTTATTTACTCTATATATCACCTTTTCAAATAGCATTTCTTATATCGAGTTGAATATATTATATTTATTTTATTGATAATTAAATTGCTATTTTAAATCGACTGATTTGTTATACCAATATAGTATAAACTGTGATCACTTTCACAATTATGATCTTATTTGGAATACTGTAACCAAAATTAATTGTAATATTTGGTTTACCAATTTGAGAGGTTTAATCAAATTTATGTTTTAGAGAATTAATTTACAATTAGAGGTTACTATGAATGCCATATTTAAATCAAAGGGTTATATCCGTTGGCTAATGATCATTTTATTTGCAACGGGTGTTATCCTTAACTATGTTGACCGCAATGCTTTGGGTATTATGGCGCAAGAAATTATCAATGATTTGCAAATCACACCTAAAGAGTACTCCTATATTACCGGCGCCTTTCAATTGGCTTACACTATCTTTCAACCGATTGTGGGTTGGTTTGTTGATGTCATTGGTTTGCGTGTCGGCTTTGCTATCATGGTCATCATATGGTCATTAATGTGCATGTTACATGCTGGCGCAGGCGCTTGGATTCACTTAGCCATTTTACGTTTTGTTATGGGGGGCGCCGAATCAGTTGTTGCGCCGGCTAATGCTAAAGTGATTAGTTCATGGTTTCCTAAAAAAGAGCGTGCGATTGCCAATGGCTGGAGTATGGTAGGCTTTTCGTTAGGTGCGATGATTGCACCGCCGTTAATTTATTTTATTCATCAATTTGGTGGCTGGCAGTTGGCGTTTTTAATTCCGGGCTCGATTGGTATTATATGGGCTGGGATTTGGCTCTACTTTTTTAGTGAGCCAGCAAAAAGCCGCTTTGTTACTGATGCTGAAAGAAAATACATTCTGTCTGATCAAGATATCGGTCAAGCACAACAAGATAAAAATGTTTGGCATGCTATTAAACAGGTTGTCACGCAAAAGAAATTTTATGGCATTGCCATACCTGCGTTTTTAGCTGAGCCGGCTTGGGCAGCGGTTAACTTTTGGGTGCCATTTTACTTATTATCAGAGCGTGGAATGCAATTAAAAGAAATGGCGATGTTTGTTTGGATCCCATTTTTAGCTGCCGATTTTGGCGGGTTATCTTCCGGTTATTTTTCTCGTATGCTCGATAAATATTTCGGTTTGTCTCGAATTAATGCTGCCTGCATCACCTACCTTGGCGCTGCTTTTTTCATGCTTTCAATGGTTTTTGCCTCTTTAGCCGAAAGTCCTTATTTAGCCATAGCGTTAATTGCAATAGGCGCATGGGGACACCAAATGTTATCAGCGATGTTGACCATTCAAGTTATTGAGAATTTTGACGGAAAAGAAGTGTCTACCGTGAATGGTTTACGGGGTAGTTCGGCTTGGATTGCCAGTTTCTTATTTACCATTATCGTTGGGCAATTTGTTGAAAAAATTGGATTTAAGCCATTCTTTATTACGATGGGCTTTTTAGATATTATCGGGGCGATAATCATGTGCGTTTTACTATTTCAGCGTAAACCTAAAGGGAGTTAAGGTTATCGTTTGTTAACTGGTAAAGTTAGAAAAACTGTTTTTAATAGCGTGCATGTCACGCTATTTTTAGATAAGTTTAAAATAAAAAGTGCATCTAATCAGTAAAGAAAATGCCCATATTCATGGGCATAATCAATTGGATTGGTATGATTTAGCTAAAAAAAGCACGCTTTATGGCGTATTCTACGCCACGAATTTCAGCTAATCCTCTTAAGCGTCCAATGCCGGAATAACCCGGATTGGTTTTTTTCTTAAGGTCATCTAACATTTGGTGACCATGATCGGGGCGAACAGGAATCGGGCGTTTAATGCCTGCTTGTTTGCGTCGTTCCTCTTCAGTAACAAGCGCTTTGATAACCGCATACATATCCACATCACCGGCTAAATGGTCACCTTCGTGGAAAGATAACGGGTTATCTTCACGTACGGTTGCACGTAAATGGATAAAGTGGATACGGTCAGCAAACTTTTCTGCCATTGTGGCTAAATCATTATCGCTGCGCACGCCATAAGAGCCGGTACAGAAACAAAAACCGTTGTGAATGCTATCGACGGTATCTTTTATCCATTGCATATCTTCAATGGTTGAAACAATACGGGGTAGACCTAAAATGGGGCGAGGGGGATCATCGGGGTGAACAGTTAATACTACGCCAACTTCTTGCGCTACCGGCACAATCGCTTTTAAAAAATAAGCATAATTTTCACGCAGTTTTTGTTTATCAATACCATCATAAGTGGCAAGGTGGGCACGGAACTGATCAAGTGAATACCCTTCTTCGGCGCCCGGTAGGCCGGCAATAATATTGGCGACTAATTTATCTTTATCCGCTTGGGTCATTTGTTCAAAATAGTTATTGGCGGCAATGACGTCTTGCGCTGAGTAATCCTGCTCGGCGTTAGGGCGCTTTAATAGATGAATATCAAACGCCGCAAAAGCGATTTGGTCAAAACGCAGCGCTTTTGAACCATCTGGCAATTGGTAAGCAAGGTCAGTACGTGTCCAGTCTAAAACCGGCATAAAATTGTAACAAACAGTATCAATGCCGCATGCGGCTAAGTTGCGAATTGATTGTTGATAATTTGCGATGTGCTTAGTAACGTCACCTGAGTGGGTTTTAATCTCTTCATGTACAGGAATACTTTCGACTACAGACCAAATTAAGCCTTTTTCTTCAATGAGTTTTTTCCGTTTTTCGATCTCCTCAACTGTCCATACCTCACCATTTGGAATATGGTGCAAAGCTGTCACAATTCCTGTTGCTCCAGCTTGTCTGATATCGTCTAGTGATACGGGGTCATTTGGGCCAAACCAACGCATTGTTTGTTCCATATAAAATCTCCTCAATGATTTTTATTTTTTCAAATTTTCCTCAGTGAAAGAAACCGAAAACAATGCGCATTTTATATTATCTATTGGTTAACAATTGTCACCGGTATAGAGTCAAATAAATAACCATCAAAATTAGGATCTTCACTATCAGAAACGGTCATTAATGTTTGTTTAACATTTTCCAAATGTTGCCACATCGCATGGCGAGCAGCCATGGCATCTTTTACCTGTAAGGCTTGCAGAATTTTTTCATGATCATAAAGCCATTTTTTGCGATAACTATGATCAGTGATTCGGCTATGTAACTGGTCCCACATTTTACTGGCGTAACGTTTTTGCCATAGATCATTCAATAAGCCTTCAAGTATTGAGTTTTTGGTCGCTTTAGCTATGGCAATATGGAACATTTCATCAGCACTGTAATCATCTAAAATGCCTTGTTCTAATATTTTTCTTTCTTGTTCCAGTATCGCTCGAAGTTCGACAATATCTGACTTGACTATTTGTGAAGCAGCAAAAGCAGCAATATTGCTTTCAATTAATTGTCTGGCTTGTAACAATTCAAACGGGCCATAATCTTCTTCTTCCAGTTTTTTATCTTTTTCTGATAATTCATCATCCGGTAAACCAATTACATACACGCCAGAACCTTTTTTAACGGTCACTAAATTTTCCAGTTCAAGCATAATGAGCGCTTCGCGGACAACTGTTCGACTAACATTGAATGTTTCAGCAATATCTCGTTCAGGCGGTAATCGGTCACCAATTTTATAAATGCCGCTTTTTAATAATGATTTAAGCTCATTACCAATTTCCCGATATAGCCGATTAACCGTTAGCATTAATTATTATCCTCATTCTAATCTCTTGTTTAATGAAAATAATTATACGCTACTTATATTGTTTTTAGCCAATAATAATACATTACCGTTTATCGATTAATTGGAATACCAATATGACGTTGTATTATAGATGTTTTGCGACTTCTCCCTATAAAATAAACCAAAAAATGTGATTTTAATCACAAAAAATAAAAAATAGAGATGAAAAATTTATTAACAAGTGAAAATATGTCTAACCAATAAAGTCATTAACCTGTTAAGTGCGGTAAGCAAAATGTTAAATCTAAGCAATCTTCCTCAATCAATCGAACATAAACCTTTATACAACCGGCAAGATATGGTCGCCCGTATTGTTCATTTAGGCTTTGGTGCCTTTCATCGTGCGCATCAGGCGCTATTGACTGATCGGTTATTGAATAAAGGTGCTAGCGATTGGGGAATTTGTGAAGTCAACATTGTGGGGGGCGAAGCGCTTATCAATGATATTCGTCAGCAAGACCATTTATATACCGTACTTGAAAAAGGCGCCACATCAAAACAGGCTTTTATTATTGGTAGCGTAAAAGAATCACTGCTAGCACCTATTGACGGGATCGAGGCAATTTTACAAAAAATGGCAGATCCTACCGTTGAGATTGTCTCTTTAACCGTAACCGAAAAAGGCTACTGTATGCTACCCGGCGGGGTGGGGCTTGATTTAAATAATCCTTTAATTAAAGCCGATTTAGCTAATCCCTCACAACCTTGTTCGGCACCGGGTGTGATTGTTGAAGCGTTGTATCGAAGGATGCAACGTGGGGTTTCATCCTTCACCGCCATGTCTTGTGACAACATGCCGGAAAATGGTTTAGTGCTTAAAAAAGCCATATTGGGTTTAGCCAATGCGCGCGATCCTAGTTTAGCTAAATGGATTGAAAACAACACCACTTTTCCATGCACTATGGTTGATCGTATCGTGCCTGCTGCTACGCTTGATACATTAAATGAGATTCAAGATAGCCTAGGCGGCATGTTTGACCCTTGCGGTATTGCCTGTGAGCCATTTATACAATGGGTTATAGAAGACAATTTTGTGACGAATCGACCCAATTGGGATGAAGTTGGCGCAGAATTTGTTGATGATGTTGTGCCGTATGAAGAGATGAAACTTAGAATGTTAAACGGTAGCCACTCTTTTCTGGCTTATTTGGGGTATTTAGCCGGTTATGAGCATATCAATGATTGTATGAATGATGCCAACTACAAAAATGCCACGTTAAATCTCATGATGCAACAACAAGCGCCAACGCTTCATGTTCCAGATCATGTCGATTTAACCCAATATGCCAACAAACTGATTGAGAGATTCAGCAATCCAGCCCTTAAACATCGAACTTGGCAAATTGCGATGGATGGCACACAAAAATTACCGCAACGTATGCTTGATTCCATTCGTTGGCATATTAAGCATAACTCTGATTTTTCATTACTTGCATTAGGTGTGGCGGGTTGGATGCGTTATGTGGGCGCAATAGATGATAATCATCATAAAATTGAAGTTTGTGATCCCATGTTAGAACAAATAGCGGCATTAGTTGGCGCAAGTAAAGACGGGGTTGAACGGGTCGAGGCGTTACTTAGCTTAAAAGCGGTATTTAATACCGATCTACCAAATAACCCTTTATTTAAACAAAAAGTGACTGAACATTATCTGACTTTAATGCAAAAAGGCGCTAAACGGACGATTAAAGAGCTTGCAATTGCGTTTTAGTTCTAACAGCTTGTCACTAAACGTGTTTTGACAATGCATGATTGGCAAAAAGTGACCACTATTTTTTGCCACTGTAAAATATAAATAGAATAAAAATAATATAGATAATAGAGATGATATATAGGAAAGATATTTGATTTCGGTAGGCCGTGACTAAATATTTTGCCAAAGTAGATACTGATTTTGAGGTTATCGATGAAAACATTAAAAAAATGGAAGTTTAAACAGCAACAACATAATTGCATTGAGCTATTAATTGATGACAAATACCATTTTTGCTTATACGTGTTGGAACAAAAACTGTTTCGAGTGTTAATCAAGCGTCATGATAGTTTATCATTAGACCGAACGTGGAGTATCGCACCAAATAAAGATGTACCGCTAGAAGGGCGTGATAGATTAAGTACTGAGGGATTTTCTTTACCTCATTACCAATTAACTCAAAATGATAACCAACTGATTGTCAGTACCGAACAATTACGCGTTACCGTAAATCAACCACTTTCGCTTACTTGGGAGTACAAAGATCAAGAAGGGCAATGGCAACTGTTGGTCGAGGATCGAAGCACCAGCGCTTACTTAATTAATCCACATGGTGATGGTATTGCGCATTATCAGCGCAGATATCAAGATGAAAACTACTATGGATTGGGTGATAAAGCCGGTGATCTAAATCGTGCCGGCCGACGATTTGAGATGCGAAATCTTGATGCTATGGGTTACAACGCCAAACATACCGATCCGCTATATAAACACATTCCTTTTACTATCACGCATCGTAATAATGTCAGTTTTGGACTGTTTTACGATAATTTAAGCAGTTGTTGGATCGATCTGGGTACTGAGCATGATAACTATCATCTTCCTTATCGTCGTTATCAGGCTGAAGCGGGCGATATTGATTATTACTTCTTTGTCGGTCCTAAAATTATTGATGTGACCAAATCATTTGTCCAATTGACCGGCAAAACCTTTTTTGGCCCTAAATGGAGTTTAGGTTACAGTGGCTCTACCATGTTTTATACCGATGCTCCCGATGCCCAACAACAGATGCAATATTTTATTGATTTGTGTAAAGAACATGGTATTGCCTGTGATTCATTTCAATTATCTTCCGGTTATACCTCTATCAATGGCAAGCGGTATGTATTTAATTGGAACTACGATAAGTTCCCCGATCCTAAAGCTTTTACCCAATCTTATCATGAAGCTGGGCTAAAAATAGCGGCGAATATTAAGCCGTGCCTGTTACAAGATCACCCCAAATATCAGCAAGTGGCTGAACAAGGTCTATTTATTAAAGATTCGGAAAGTGATGATCCGGAACGTTCTATGTTTTGGGATGATGAAGGGTCGCATTTAGATATGACCAATCCAAAAACCTATAATTGGTGGAAGCAAAATGTCACAACACAGCTTCTTGAAATGGGCATTGATGCTACATGGAATGATAATAATGAATTTGAAATATGGGATAATCAGGCACGTTGTCATGGTTTTGGAAAAGAAATTGCCATTAAGCATATTCGCCCGGTGATGCCATTACTAATGTGCCGTGCGTCGCTCGAAGCGCAACAAAGTTTTAATCCAAATATTCGTCCTTATTTAATTTCTCGTTCTGGCTGCGCCGGTATTCAACGTTATGTTCAAACCTGGTCTGGCGATAATCGAACTAGCTGGCAAACCCTTAAATACAATATTCGAATGGGATTAGGGATGAGTTTGTCCGGTCTTTATAATGTGGGGCATGATGTTGGGGGCTTTTCGGGCGATAAACCGGAGCCAGAGCTTTTTGTCCGTTGGGTACAAAATGGGATTATGCATCCTCGTTTTACCATTCATTCGTGGAATGATGATCATACCGTCAATGAACCATGGATGTATCCCCATGTCACGCCAATTATTCGTCAAATGATATGTCTTCGTTATCAATTATTGCCGTATTTTTACAACTTGCTCTGGCAAGCGCATTGCAATGATGAACCGATGTTAAGACCGACCTTTTTAGACCATGAGCATGATAAGAATACCTTTGCTGAAACTGATGATTTTATGATTGGTCAATATTTGCTTGTGGCTAATGTGGTAGAGCCGAATCAACGTGAGCGAGAGGTTTATCTACCTGATAATCAAACGGGTTGGTACTGTTTTTATACTCATCAATGGTTTGCCGGTAAACAATCCATTACATTACCTGCACCATTGGAGTCTTTTCCGTTATTAGTTAAAGCCGGATCAATTATTCCGACATCTAATCGTATGGCTTATGTTGATCATAAACTGGATGATTATCGGGAATTTAACGTTTTTCCTGCTAAAGGTGTAAATGCAACAAGCGGTAGCTTTTTCGAAGATGATGGTGAAAGTTATGCTTATCAAGACGGCAAAGGGCTGTGGATTGAATGGCAATTAAATTCAACTAATGAAAGGATTGATCTGCATTTGCAAGCTAAAGGTGAATATCAACCAGCCTGGCAAGAACTCGTTATCAGCTTGCCAAAAGGTGAAACAAGAGCGCTTTATATCAACAATCAACCTGCGCATAAAGTTCAGCTAAAAGCTATAAAATAGTTAACTTCCTAGATATTTTACAGCGCAATATTTTTTGTGCTGTAAAATATTTTTTTGTCATCTTTTTCTGTTTATCAAGCTTCATTATCGAACGATATTAAAACCAATATAATGCTATTCACTTCTAGCAGTTTTTATATCATATTATGGCTAATTTGCTGCAATAACGCATTGTTTTTAGACTATTTATCAGAGAAAATAGGGCGCTTAGCTATTTATCAGTTGATAAGGATAGTTATCAGTAATAACCAATAGCTTATTGGCAAATATTAATCTTTATCTGTCTTTTTTCTGTGATTGATTAAGCCCTATTGGGGCGGTCAATATTAAAATCACAATAAATTCATAATAAATTGTAAATAGCACTTTTAAACAGGACAATTAAAAATAAATAGGGTAAATTATTCTCAATTAAGTCGTACATTTTTTTGCAATAATAAGTTTATTAATTTTTTTAGAAGTAAGGGTAAACATCAATCATGCGATGCAATGAACCGCAAATGTTAACGTCTATTTTATCTGAAGGTACTTTACTCTCTCAGATCAAAGAACGCACATTTGCATTAGGTAAATTGGCTCAAGTTATCGATGAATTACTTCCTTCATTATTTAAGCAACATTATCGAATAGCTAATTACCGTCAAGGTGTGCTGGTACTTGAGGTGAGTTCAGCAAGTTGGTTAACTCGACTTAAATATGAACAAAGTAATTTATTATCCGGCATCCGTAGTAAGATTTTACCGTCTTTATCATCAATTCAATACAAGATTAATCCGGATATTTGTTCTGAAACATCACCTGTAATTGAGTGCTCGAAAAAAAATCATAGCAAAACAAGTACATTGACAGTAGCAAGTGCAACCTATTTGTATGCTATCGCTGAGAAGGCACCAGATAAGCTAAAAAAACAATTGATTAAACTTGCTAACCATGCAAAATAATTTAAAAAAATAGACTTTATAACTAAATAACGCGAAGATACAAGGAGTGCAATATGGACAAAGATATGATGACATACTTAGCCATTGGTTTGGTGATTGGCTTTGTTATCGGTATAATTTTCATGAACGTTATTAGTCCGAAAGGGCGTAAATATGCCAAAGCAAAACGAGAATTAGAACAAACTCAAGAAGAGCTTGCCACTCAAAAACAGATGATCGTCAAACACTTTTCCCACAGTGCTGAAATTTTAGATAACATGGCAAAAGAGTTCCGTCGCCTTTATCAACATATGGCGGAGAATTCCGGTAAATTTATCTCAAGTGAAGATATGCCTAAAATAGAACTCGATACCCAAAATGATTCAAATATTCATAACGAGTTAACCTTAGAAAAACAACCTAAAGACTATTCGGATAACCCTTCGGGTCTATTCAAAGCTGACGATATCAAATCCTAGGTAATAAAATCCTTTTTGCCAGAGCAATCTGGCAATATATATAACAATAAGTACTATTTTTTAAGATGAGAGAGCTTTACAATGAATGATTCTTTACTAAAACCAAAAAAATTATTAAGTATAATTGCATTAAGCTTAGGGATAGGATTAGCAGCATTACCAAGTGCTTATGCTAATTTACCTCCATTATCAAATAGTGATAATAGCCAATTACCGACATTAGCACCGATGTTAGAAACGGTGTTACCTTCAGTTGTCAGTATTAAGGTTGAAGGTACAGCTGAAATGCAAACTAATATGCCGGAAGAGTTCAGACGATTTTTTGGCTATCCTGATAGTCAATCAAGATCATTCACAGGTCAAGGCTCGGGCGTCATTATTGATGCTGAGAAAGGGTATGTGGTAACAAATAACCATGTTATTGATAATGCTGATGAAATCACCGTAATATTAAATGACGGCCGTGAATATAAAGCAAAACTCATTGGTAAAGATCCGCAAAGTGATATCGCTTTATTGAAAATAGATGATGCCAAAAAATTAGTTGCCATAAAATTAGCTGACTCAGACAAATTAAGAGTGGGTGATTATGCTGTTGCTATCGGTAATCCTTTTGGTATTGGTCAAACAGTTACTTCGGGGATTATTTCTGCGTTAGCACGTAGTGGATTGAATATGAATGGTTTTGAAAACTTTATTCAAACTGACGCATCAATCAATCGGGGTAATTCTGGTGGGGCATTAGTCAACTTAAATGGTGAATTAGTTGGGATCAATACTGCAATCATTGCACCGGGCGGTGGTAACGTAGGTATTGGCTTTGCGATTCCTAGTAATATGGTTAGAAGTTTATCTTCTCAATTAATTGAATATGGTGAAGTTAAACGTGGTGTATTAGGCATAAAAGGTAATGAATTGACCTCTGATATTGCTAAAGCATTTGATCTTGAAGTTCAAAAAGGTGCCTTTGTTAGTGAAGTCATTGATGATTCAGCGGCAAAAGAGGCTGGTATCAAATCAGGTGACGTTATCATTTCAATGGACGGTAAACCGGTTGATAGTTTTGCTGAGTTACGTGCCAAAATTGCCACTACCGGCGCCGGACGTACGGTAAAATTAGGACTGATTCGTGACGGTAAAGAAATGTCGGTTGATGTGAAATTGAAACAAAGCGATGAGTCTACAACTGAAGCCAAATCACTTCACCCAGCGCTTGACGGAGCGGTTTTCACTAATGGTGAAGTTAAGGGTCGTAAAGGCGTTATCATCGAAAGTATCGCGAAAAATTCTCCGGCATCGCGCTTAAGTTTAAAAGAAGGTGATCTCATTTTTGGCGTGAATAAAGAGCGTGTGAATAATATTGCTGACTTACGTAAAATTATTGACAGTAAACCTTCTGCAATTGCGTTAAACATAGTACGAGGCGACAGCCAACTTTATCTCATCTTACGCTAACTTAACCTGTTAGCTTAATTTCGTCGATGCTATGCATCGACGAAAACATCAATGTTATCCCGCTGTTAGATATGATAGAATCATATCAACCTTCATCATTTTCATAGTGATAATTATGCTCAAAAAGATTTTATGGCCAACATTGATTGGTTCAGTATTAGCGATAGTCTTACTTATTATCTTTCCTTCTTTAAGAAATGGGACACATTCAAGCTTTCCGCGTAATATTTTTTATGATGATCTAATGAGCTATTCTGATGCAGTTAAAATTGCGGCGCCGGCGGTGGTGAATATTTATAGTCGCTCAATTAACAAGGTTCCTCATCAATCTGAAGACAGCCCAATCACCCCTTTAGGTTCCGGTGTGATTATGAGTGATCTTGGTTACATTGTGACTAATTATCATGTTGTTGACGGCGCAGAACAAATTATTGTTGCCCTGCAAGACGGCAGAATATTTGAAGCCTTGTCAGTTGGCTCAGATAAGTTAGTTGATATTGCAGTGTTAAAGATTGACGCAACGAATATACCAACCATTCCGATTAACCCTAATAGAGATCCAAAAATTGGCGATGTCGTATTGGCTATCGGCAATCCCTATAATATCGGGCAAACAATAACACAAGGTATTATAAGTGCAACCGGACGAGACGGCTTAAGCCCATATAGGCGGCAAAACTTTATCCAGACAGATGCTTCCATTAATCACGGTAATTCAGGAGGAGCACTGGTAAACTCAAAAGGTGAATTAGTTGGCATTAACACACTCACTTTTGCCAAAAATGTCGGAACAGATGTGCCGGAAGGTATTGGTTTTGCAATTCCAACCGCATTAGCGGTCAAAATAATGAATAAATTGATTCAAGATGGCAAAGTGATTCGTGGCTACATCGGAATCGACGGCTTAGAATTTGCGCCAACTCAAAATCCAAGCGATCAACCGATTGTGTTAGGCATCTTAGTGACTAATGCCGAGGGGCCTTCATTGCAGGCAGGTGTTGAACCGAATGATATTTTAATCATGGTGGATAATAAACCGGTAAAATCAATTGTTGGCACGATGGATCAGATTGCAGAGTTGAAACCGGGCACAATCGTCCCCATAATGGTATTGCGAAATGGAGAAAAGATTGAACTGCAAGTCACTATTGGTCAATTGCCAGTTTAATCACGCTTTTATTACTTGATTATCTCCTATAGAGGACGTATAATTCGCAACCTTATCATGTTTTTTAACACTCGTATGGTGTATAGATTTTGCTTACAGCCATTTATATAGCGATACGAATAAACTTTAGAGGCTTATTATGAAAGAAGGTATCCATCCAGAATATACTGCAATCACAGCGACTTGTTCATGTGGTAATGTAATCAAAACTCATTCAACTATTGGTCATGATATTCATCTTGACGTATGTGGTGAGTGCCACCCGTTCTATACTGGTAAACAACGTGATGTTGCAACTGGTGGACGTGTTGATAAATTCAAACAACGTTTTGCAATGGTTGGTGGAAAGAAATAATT
Organism: Gilliamella sp. B3172; assembly: GCF_026536465.1. NCBI lineage: Bacteria > Pseudomonadati > Pseudomonadota > Gammaproteobacteria > Orbales > Orbaceae > Gilliamella > Gilliamella sp. B3172. The sequence continues at coordinate 156,934 of NZ_JAFNOA010000003.1, forward strand.
TTTCCATATTGCAATTGGCAGTAATAAAAACTGCAATAAAAAAGGCGCTATTTATGCGCCTTTTTGCTTTTATGGAAAAGTGTAAAATTATTTAGCCATTACTACTCATCGATGAGATCAGGATCAATACCTAAATTTCGCATCATCGTTTGAGCTTGCTTTGGTATACCGTCTTCACGATCTTTTTGTAAGTCTTCATCACAAGGTAAAGGCTGTCCGGTATAAGCATGTAAAAATGCTTCACATAATAATTCACTATTTGTTGCATGACGTAAATTATTAACTTGCCGTCTTGTTCGTTCGTCAGTTAAAATTTTTAATACTTTTAACGGAATTGATACTGTGATTTTCTTCACTTGCTCGCTTTTTTTGCCATGTTCAGCATAAGGGCTTATATACTCGCCGTTCCATTCCATCATATCTCTCACCAAATCACATCACAAATAATGTGGGTAATTTTAACTTTTTTTTTAGGTTGCCGCAATCTATACACCAAGATATTTAGACGTCTAGACATGTTGACGTCTTTGTTAATTGTGCTATTCTTATACAACTGATATTATTCGACAAATCAAGTTTTACATAGGGATGTTATTATGGCTAGTCAATCTAAAAAATTAAGCCAAAGCACGATTGCTGTTCGTGGTGGGCTAAATACAGATGATCAATACGGTAGTGTCGTTCCTGTCATTACCCCTTCAACATGTTATCGCTATCAGGAGTTTGCACAACCAAGAGAATTTGATTATGCCCGCAAATCCAATCCTAGCCGGCGACTAGTCGAACAAACCGTTGCTCAATTAGAAGGTGGCGCAGATGCAATTTTAACAAACTGCGGCATGTCAGCAATTCATCTCGTTAGTGTGGCTTTATTAACACCTAATGATCTGGTCGTTGCTCCACATGATTGTTACGGTGGAAGTTATCGTTTATTCAATAGTCTGAGTGAACGAGGTCATTTTAGAGCAAAATTTGTTGATCAATCTGATCCGGTTGCATTAAAAGAGGCACTAAGCTTACGGCCAAAACTGGTCTTGATTGAATCGCCAAGTAATCCTTTATTGCGAGTTGTCGATATTCAAGAAATCACTCGACAAGCTCATGAAGTGGGAGCAATTGTTTTAGTCGATAATACGTTTATGACGCCTGTATTACAAAATCCAATAGCATTAGGCGCTGACATTGTGACTCACTCTTGTACTAAATTTTTAAATGGCCACTCTGATTTATTAGCCGGTATTTTAGTTTTTAAAGATCAACAACTGGCAACCGATGTACTTTGGTGGGCAAATAATATTGGTACCCTCACTTCATCGTTTGATAGCTATCTTTTATTACGTGGGTTAAGAACGCTATCGGCACGGGTAAGGCTACAACAAGACAGTGCACAAAAGGTTGTTGAGTTTTTAGTTAATCACCCTAAAATAGCCAAAGTATTTCATCCTTCACTACCAACCAATCTTGGTCACGATATCGCTAAAAAACAGCAAAAAGGCTTCGGCTCTCTATTAAGTTTTGAATTAGTCGGCGATGCTGATGTCATGCCAAAATTTTTAAAAGCACTGAATATCTTCACTTTAGCGCAATCATTAGGCGGCGTTGAAAGTCTGGTCTGTCATCCGGCAACAATGACCCACTCAGGAATAAGTGCGCAGGCACGTAAAACCGCTGGGATTTCAGATCAGTTATTACGTATTTCTGTAGGGCTGGAAGATGTTAATGATTTGATTGCGGATTTAGATCAAGCCTTAGCAACGATTTAAGTCATTATTAATCATTGGGATTGGTGAGAGTTTACGGTACTTTCATCAATCTTTTTTAATATCTAAGAATGATAATTTTGTTATTGGCTTTTTAGGTAATCTTTTAATCTGTTTTCGATAACAGCAAAAATTTCATCGAGACTATGTTTTTTCGAGCGACTGCAATTTTTAGCACTATCTTGACAAATCAGACACTGTCTTGATTGTTCATCAAATACTGTTCTGGAAATACTGTGTTGGGTAATTGGGTCAATCACATCAATATCCCATAATCGACCTAATGGGTGATGATTTTCAATATCAATACAGAGTTGTTTTAGTTCATCTGCTTGATATTTTGTACTAATTATTGCTTCGCTACCGGTATTAGCATGAAAATATTGCTCATTACTGATAACGATACTTTTGCTGGCTAATGATAATTTAATTGCTTTTATTGCTTCTTGAAATAATAAATTTGTGCCACTACTTTTTTTAATTGGGCCGGGGATGACCAAACTTAAGCAAATAAGCGGATGATTAAACTGCTCTAATGCCGCTTGTTGGTGTTTTACCCGCTGCTCTTTAGCAATTAACATTTGCTCAAGTGTAACAGGAATACCGTCATCAAATTTAATTATCATAGTATCTATCAAAAATAAGAGCATGGCATATTATCTGCCATGCTACTGATTGTTAATTAGTCTTTAACTTGACGAACAACATCAATGATTGAGCCGTCACGATAATGAACAATACCAACGATTTTATCGTTAAATTCGATTGGTTTTGGTTCACCGGTTAACGATACCGCACGTTGATAAAGCTCTTCAATCGTCATGACCGGTAAATTAGCTGCTTTTAAGCGCTCAGCAATTTCCGGGCGAGCTGGGTTAACAGCGATACCATGGTCGGTAACAAGAACATCAACGCTTTCACCTGGTGTAACAACGGTTGTCACATTTTTAATTACTGTCGGGATACGGCTACGAATTAATGGTGCAACGATAATTGTTAAATTTGCACCAACTGCTGTATCACAGTGACCACCAGAGGCACCACGCATAACACCGTCAGAGCCGGTTAATACATTAACGTTAAAGTTAAGGTCAATTTCTAACGCACTTAAGATCACAATATCTAATTCATCAACGCTAGCCCCTTTCGATGCAGGGTTGGCGTAAACGTTGGTTGATACTTCGATGTGGTCTTTATTTTTACCTAAAGATTGTCCAGCTGCGCCGTCAAAGCTTTGGGTATCTAGTAAACGTTTAACTAAACCTTTTTCATGTAGATCAACGATACTTGCTGTGATACCACCTAAAGCAAATGATGCGGTGATATTTTTAGCACGCATACGATTTTCTAAAAATCGAGTAGCTGCCGTTGATGATGCACCGGAACCGGTTTGGATTGAGAATCCGTCTTCAAAATAACCTGAATGTTCAATCACATCGGCGGCATAACGGGCAATCATTAATTCACGTGGGTTACTGGTGATACGAGCAGCACCGACACTGATTTTAGTTGGATCGCCCACTTCATCAACTTTAACAATATAGTCAACTTGATCTTGGCGAATACTTGCCGGATTATTCGGGTAAGCGACGATATCTTCAGTCAGTAATACCACTTTTTTGGCAAATTGTGCATCAACCATAGCATAACCTAGCGCACCACATTGTGATTTACCCGATACGCCATTTGCGTTACCTTGCTCATCGGCAGTTGAAACCGCTAAAAATGCGATATCAATATTAATTTCGCCACTTTGAATCAGTTTAACACGGCCACCATGGGAGTGAATATGTACCGGGTTTTCCATTAAACCATGTGAAATAGCATCAGCTAATTTGCCACGTAAACCGGAGGTGTAGATTTTAGTAATAACGCCCGATTCAATATGTGGAATCAATGCTGAGTTACAGCTTAATAGTGAGCTTGAAGCAAGTGTTAAGTTTTTGATACCTAATTTGCTGATTGTTTCAACGACTTTGTTGATAACTTTATCGCCTTCACGAAACGCATGGTGGAATGAAATTGTCATCCCATCACGTAATTCACATTTATGAATTGCTTGTTCGATAGAATCACACAATTTACGTGTATATTTAGACTCATCTTTTAAGTAAGGTGTGGTTGCAGTTGCATCAACAAATGGTGTGATATTTTTAAGATCGGGATGCTGTTTTAGCAAATCGTCAATTTTTTTGTCTATAGAAGTTGTCATTTTTCAATCCTATCAAATTTCTTTACGTACACCGGAATATTTGGCTAGCTCGATGATTTTTCTTGCACGATCAATAATCGGTGCATCAATCATTTTGCCATTTAAAGAAACAACACCTAGCCCTTTTCTTTCGCCTTCTTCTGCTGCTTCAACCACTTTATGGGCGTTTTCAACTTCCGCTGCGGTTGGTGCATAAGCATTATGTAGCAGGTCAATTTGTCTAGGATTAATTAATGATTTACCGTTATAACCCAATTTTTTGATTAAACTTACTTCTTTTAAGAAGCCTTCATCATCATTAACATTAGAGTAGACAACATCAAAGGCATCAATACCGGCAACCCGTGCTGCATGTAATACTGCACAGCGAGCATAAAATAGCTCAGTACCGTCACCACGTTCAGTTTGCATATCAACTAAATAGTCAAATGCCGCAAGCGCAATACCAATTAGACGAGGTGATGATTTTGCAATTGAAACAGCGTTAACAACCGCAACAGCTGATTCGATTGCTGCCATAAGTTTGGTGCTACCGACTTCACGTCCGCACTCTTTTTCAATTCTTTCAACGTGCGCTTCTAATTCGTGAATATCTTCAGCTGAGTTGGTCATTGGTAAACGAACAACATCAACACCAGCTCTAACTACAGCTTCTAAATCTTTTAAACCAAATGGAGTATTAAGTGCATTAATACGAACAACAGTTTCAATACCGTGCTCTTTATAGACTGGTAGGCGTAAAGTTTGTGCTACTAATAAACGTGCTGAATCTTTTTCTTTAATTGAAACGGCATCTTCAAGATCAAACATGATTGAATCGGGTTTATAAACAAAAGATGTCGATAACATCGCAGCGTTTGCGCCCGGAAGAAACAACATACTTCGACGTAATTTTTTCATAGTAATTTACTCCAATCTAAGTTCTCTTCTTCTGCACCGCGTAATACTGCACATTGCACTCTAGCTTTGATCGCACAATCGAGGGCACCTTTGTCATCGATAATAATTAAACCATCTGTTACGCCTAATGCGCTTAAGGTTTGATCGACAACAGCACGAATTTGATCGCCAAATTGTTTGTTAACATCACTGTTAATAACAACCTCGATTCCAGTGTTAGGCATGACTTTTACTAACAAATCGCTCGATTCGAGAGTTCCTGCCATGGCTTCTTTTTGTATTTTCATTTTGTTACCTTTAGAAACGAATTAAATTTTCAAATTATCCAAATGGGTAGAAAGATAATTCCATGTAGTTGCGGGTACTAACTTTTTCACCTCATCATAATTTTTCAACGATAGTAATTTTCGAACTAATGATGCTGAAATGATGTCTTCGCCTTCAATCTTGCGTTCAACTTCAACCACGGTTACCGTTGGAGAGTTGCTAACTGTTGCATCTTCAAGCCAATGGCACATCGCTTGATTATAAGCTTTAGTCACTTCGCTATAAGGCTCAGTGCCCACATAACGATGAGTAATATTCAAAGCGGGTGCTATATAGTTTCGGAAAATTAATAAATCGATGCCCATATAGGCATAATCGATTTTAGTTTTATCTTTTAAAAAATAGGTTGGGAACGTTGCTCTTGAAATAATATAGGATGAACTTGCATGTACCGTCACATTTTTGATGTGGGCAGAACCGTCTTTTACAAGCTGTAAACGGGTTTCGAATGAGAAGATCGATGCATCTTCATTGACCACAAAAACATGTAACCAATCACATTGGCTTGCTGCATATTCGATTAAATATTGATGCCCTTTGGTAAAAGGGTTGGCATTCATCACAATACTACCAATTTTAGAGCCAGAAACCGACTGTTCATGTAATTTTTTACAATACTGTTTGATACCAACAGGGGTATTTTCCATTAACACAACCAGATCTGATATCTCAACAATGGGATAAAAACCACATCCTCTAAAGAAATCTTTATTTTCAGGTTTGGTGTATAAAAACAGATGAAAATAACCCTGCTCGTTGGCATATTTAATGGTGTGATCCATTAAAGTAAGATTAAGTTGATTACCTCGATAATCAGAATCAATTGCAACACATTTAATAATATTACGATCAATTCCGGCACAAGCGATGATGTTGTTATTGATTCTCGCTACCATAAATAAAGTAACTTGCGAATCAATATCCAGATCAGAACGAGAAAGTAACTGTTTAATAGCTTGATAATCCTGCGCTGAATCAGCGATATTAACAACACTATAATCAACTAAATCGTACATACATTTACCTTTATTCTGCAACAACAAAGTTAGTCAGACGCCCAATATGGGTGATCTCAACTTCGATAACATCACCATCTTTCATAAATACTGGTGGATTACGTTTTTTACCCACCCCGCCAGGAGAACCGGTCAAAATGACATCACCCGGTGATAATTTAGTAAAAGTACTGATATAAGAAATTAATTCCGGTACGGTGTGAATTAAATTGCTAATTGAATCGTGTTGCATTTCTTGACCATTTAAATACGTGGTTAACGATAATGCTTTCGGATCCGGTATTTCATCGGTTGTAGTTAAACATGGTCCAAATGCGCCGGTGCTTGGCCAGTTTTTACCTGCGGTAAACCAAGTATATTGCCAGTCACGCACAGAACCATCCATGTAACAGCTGTAGCCAGCAACATGAGATAGTGCATCTTCTTGTTTGATGCGGAATCCTGCTTTACCAATTACAATGGCCAATTCGCCTTCGTAATCAAGTTCGTTAGTAATAGCGGGTTTGATAATATTTGTTTTATGTCCAGTTTGTGAATCAGGGAAACGGACAAACAGTGTAGGTGCTGAGCTGGTTTCATTAAATTCTGCTCGCTTTTCCGCATAATTCATGCCTACACATAAAATTTTATTTGGATTAGGAATTACAGGTAAATAGGTAATATCTTGTTCATCTATGTCACTTGGGGCATTAAGGTAAGTTTTGGCATTTGCTAAACCCGCTTCATCGGCAAGCAATGATTTTAAGTCGACATATTTGTCACCTAATTTATTTTTTAAATCAATAATGCCGTTCTCAGTGAGAATACCAAAACTTGATTTGCCAGAGACCAGATAACTGACAAGCTTCATGAATACTCCTTAAAAGCTATTTAAGTTAATTGTTAAAACATCATAAAAGCGAACAACCTTAGCAGAACTAAGGTTGTTGTTTGAAATATAAATTTATACTAAGAAATTGCCGAGAATAAGTAATGACACTGACACGTTAATTGCACCACCGATACGAGTAGCAATTTGAGCAAATGGCATTAATTCCATACGTTCTGCTGCGGTTAAGATTGCAACGTCACCTGTTCCACCTTGACCACTTTGACAGCATGAAATAACCGCTGCATCAACAGGATACATACCTAATTTCTTAGCGACAAAAAAGCCAGTAGTAACGAGACTAACAACTGTACAAACAATGACAACCAAGTTTGTAATAGTGAATGCTGCAACGATTTTTTCCCAAGGTGTGATAGCAACACCTACAGCAAATAAAATAGGATAGGTTACAGATGTTTGGAAGAACTTATAAACTACTTGCGAACCACTTAATACTTTTGGTGAAACACCTGACACTAGTTTAACAAAAACTGCGGCAAATAGCATCCCTACTGGTGCAGGAATTCCGGTTAATTTGTGTCCAATCATACCAATCATGTAAAGAAGCGCTGCTAGTAAAACACCTGAAGCGAAAGTTGTTACATCAATAACGCCATCTGCTTTAGCTGCTTTTTTGGTTTCTAACGCATCTTCTTCAGATGCCGGTAATAAGCGACCATTACCAGTTAAGTGCGGGTAAGCTTTACCAATGCGGTTAAGGATACCACCACAAATAATACCGGTTAAACCACCTAACATAACAATAGGTAATACACGACCTAGCGCATCGCCTTGATCCATATGTAAAATAGCGGCATAACCAATTGAAAGCGGAATCGCCCCTTCACCAACACCACCGGCCATAATAGGTAATACAAGGAAGAAGAATGTTTCAAAAGGTGTTAAACCAAGTAAATAGCCAACGCCAACACCAACTAACATACCGACAATTTCACCGCATACCATTGGTACGAAAATTTTCAAGAAACCTTGAATTAAGGTCTTTTTGTCCATATTCATAATACTACCAACGATGATACAACAAATGTATAGGTATAGAATATGGGTATCTTTATAGAACTTTGTTGTAGCGGCAACAACAGGTTGTGGCAAAATACCATAGTAAACTAATGCCGATGGAATGAACGTTGCACAAATTGCGGCTGCGCCCATTTTACCAACGATTGGTAAACGTTTACCAATTTCGCCACATAAGAAACCGAAGAAAGCACAAGTTACCACCATAACGACAATTTCGCTTGGTAACTTACCGGTAACTAATACTTCTGTAAATATTAGAATACCTGCTATAATAAACAACGGAAGCGGGATAACACCAATTTTGTAGTCATCCATAAGTTTCCACCAGCCATAAGGCCAAAAGCCTTTCGGCTGTTCTTCGGTAATTTTCTTAGTTTCGGCTGTATTATTCTGCGTCTTTCCAACTGAATTGAAATCCACCATATTTTTTTTATCTCCAAAATGATTTTTTAGCTTTGTTTGAATGGCGCATATAGTGACAAATATTTATTTTCAATTTTGTGATATAAATCATAAATTAAGTGTGGTTTTTATGGTTTTAAAGGCTCTATGTTTTTTAATGCTGTGTTACACTCCTAAACGTTATGTTAAGAAATGTTAAGTATAAAAATGCGAAATAAAATACAATTTTCTTTTACCAACAAATTGTTTTTATCTCTTTTACTATTTTCGTTAATTGTGTTGGCGCTTTTACAAAGTTATATCTGGAATGTAACTGAAGCGTCTTTATATCGAAGTTTAGGAGATAAAGCGCAAATTCAAGCTCGAGAGTTAGCTGTCATTCCGAGTTTGATCCAATATGTTGAACAAAAAGATACCAACAAAATATCTGAATTAGTATCTGATATTTTCCAACAAAGTGATGCAAGTTATATTGTTATTGGCGATGCTAAGGCTTATCGTCTGTTTCATACTGCCAATAACGACATCTATTCACCCATGGTTGGTAATGATAATGAAGAAGTATTAAATGGTAATAGTAGTACCACAATCAGCCGTGGTTCTTTAGGTCTCGCATTGCGAGGCAAAGCCCCGATTATTAATAAAGGCAAAGTTATCGGTATTGTTTCAGTGGGCTATATGATTGATGATATCTATGCTTTACATAAAAAGCAATTTATTCCGTTTATTATTTTTTGCTCATTGTTGTTTATTGCGTTATTTATTTTTTCGCTCTGTTTTGCCCGGGCGATCAAAAAACAGATGTTTAATTTAGAGCCAAAAGAGATTGCATTACTGGTCAAAAGCCAAAAATCGATTATGGAATCAATCTTTGAAGGTATTATAGCCATTGACCTTAATTATAAAATTATCAATATTAATCAGTCAGCTCGAATAATGCTTGGTATTAATGTTAGTGATGAACAGCTACTGAATCATGATTTATGTGATTTTATCAAATCCAGTGATTTTATTTATGGAAAAGATAATCAACTCAAAGATATACATGATCAAATATGCTACTTTAATAATATTAATGTTATTGCTAACCGAATTCGCATAATCGTTGATGATAATATTCAAGGTTGGGTGATTACTTTTCGTAATTTTAATGATATTAATGTTTTGAGTATGCAATTAACGCAAGTTACTCAATACGTTGATAATTTAAGAGCTATCCGACATGAGCACTTAAACTGGATGGCGACGTTGTCAGGATTGATTTATATGGAACGTTATGAAGAAGCGCAATCATTCATAGCATTACACTCAGCGGATAACCAATATAACTTAGATTTTATAACTAAGCATTTTCAAGTACCGGCGGTGTGCGGTTTATTAATTGGTAAATATTCTAAAGCGCATGAAATTGGCTTAAAACTGGTGTTCGATCCTGCCTGTCAATTAAAAACGTTACCCGTTATGATAACCGAAACGGAATTTATGTCGATATTAGGTAACTTACTTGATAATGCCTTTAATGCAGCGCTAAAAAACCCGAATGGAAATAAAACAATTCATCTATATTTGAGTGATGCAACCGATGAGGTTGTTATAGAGGTGAGCGATCAAGGTTGTGGCGTTGATGAAAACATGCGAGATTCGATATTCGAACCCGGTGTGACTTCACAAGATGCGAGCGAACATGGTATCGGATTACACCTTGTTTCAACGTATGTCAAAAAAGCAAATGGTTACATCACCTTTGAGGATAATCAACCTTATGGCACCATTTTTTCAGTTTTTATACCCAAGTAGTAAAGAGGAGAGATTATGCATGAGATAAAAGAAAATACCATTAAAGTTCTTATTGTAGAAGATGAGCCTATTTTAGCAGAATTAAATGCCGAATTTATTCAGAGAGATACAAAAGTTCAAGTCATTGGGATTGCTTCTAACTTGCAAGAGGCAAAAATTATGGTCGAAAAGTTAAAACCGACCTTAATTTTGCTCGATAATTATTTGCCGGACGGTAAAGGTATTGATCTGTTTGAATATATTATCAATAACAATCTTGATAGTTATGTCATTTTTATTACAGCGGCAAGTGATATGGATACGTGTAGTAAAGCGATTCGCTTTGGCGCATTTGATTATTTAATTAAACCGGTATCATACCAACGGTTAAAACATTCATTAGAGCGTTTTGAACTTTTTTTATATCGCCAAAGTCTACAAAAACATGTTAATCAAAGACGAATTGACGAGTTATTTAATTTGCAAACTAAAGATTTTGTCGATGTTAATCGTCATTCAAAAGGTATTGAAGAGATTACCTTACAAAAAGTAAAAGATCTGTTTTTAAAAACTGATAAAGCATTAACGGTTGATGATATTGTTGCAAATGCTCAAATAAGTAAAACAACGGCCAGACGATATTTAGAATATTGTGTACAAACTAAGTTGTTAACTGTAGAACTTAACCATGGAAAAATTGGTCGCCCGGAAAGGTTGTATAAACGTCTGGGGAAATAATCATTTCGATTTAACGCTGTTTTTATAGTTGTAAATCCTACTATAGATATAATTGATAATTATATAAATATGCTTATTTGTTATTTTATCCACTAAATATTTGATGCTAGATTGAACTTATCCGATGTGGGATAAATCAAATTTGTAGTAGCAAATAGAAGGGGTAAAAATATGTCTATAGCAATAGGAAAAGTAGTAACAACTGAAAATAACGAAATCAGTAAAGATGGCGCTTTTGTTCGTCAAACTAACCGCTTTAATACTCCTTTTGGTAATGAGCCTGGCATGCTACCGGTGGAAGCTGGGCGTTATCGTTTAATTTGGGCTGCAATTTGTCCTTGGGCACATCGTCAGATGATAGCTATCAAATTATTGGGGCTGGAAGATGTTATCAGTGTCGGTAAAGTCAACCCGGTAAGAACGGAAAATGGTTGGGAGTTTTCGTTAGATAAAAATGGTGTTGATCCGGTGCTCGGTATCCGATTTCTACCCGAAATATATGCCAAAACCGATCCAGAATATAATGGACGAGCGACCGTACCAACGGTTGTCGATGTCAAAACTGGCAAAGTGGTTAACAACGATTATTTTAATCTAACCTACTATTGGGAAACCCAATTTAAACCCTTTCATAAAGCTGGCGCCCCGGATCTCTATCCGGAAAAATTGCGAGCTGATATTGATGCATTAAATAATGTTATATTTCATGAAGTGAATAATGGCGTTTATAAAGCCGGGTTTGCCCGTTCCCAAAAAGCCTATGAAGAGGCTTATCACCTCGTATTTAATCAGCTTGATAAACTCGAACAACGTTTAAGCCAATCACGCTATCTGTTTGGCGATCAAATTACCGATGCCGATATTCGGTTATATGTGACATTGGCCAGATTTGATGTGGCCTACTATAGTGCATTTAAAACCAATCGGAATCGAATCATTGATTTTCCAAATTTATGGGCTTACGCCAGAGATCTTTATCAGATCCCAGCCTTTGGTGAAACAACCGATTTTCATGCAATTAAACAGGGCTATTTCTTAAGTAACAATGCGCATAACCCTTACGATATTTTACCTTTGGGGCCCGATGTCAGTAATTGGCACACACCACATAACAGAGATAAGATTTTTACTTCAAACAGATAAAATTTACTGGGGTAGTGATGATGCCAAATATTTTAGATTTTGGATTAATATTCACCCAAATTCCAACGTTACTGGCATATTTGCCGGTAACCTTGTTTATAACCGTGTTTTCGATGTTATTCGGTGTCATGTTGGGGCTGGTTGTTGCTGTCATTAAGATGCATAAAATACCGGTATTATCGCAATTGGCGGCGATTTTTGTTTCGTTCATCCGTGGCACGCCTTTGCTAGTCCAGCTCTATTTGAGCTTTTACGGTATTCCTGTTTTATTAAGGTATGTCAATTATCTATATGATACTAATTACAATGTCAATGGTATATCGCCGATGATATTTGTACTTATTGCCTTCTCATTAAACGAGGCCGCTTATAATTCCGAAACGATTCGAGCCGCATTACAATCGGTCAATAAAGGACAAATTGAAGCAGCACAATCGCTAGGCATGACCTATAGCCAGTTACTGCGCCGAATTGTTATTCCCGAAGCGTTTCTTGTTGCTTTACCAAATTTAGGTAACACGTTGATTGGTTTACTCAAAGGGACTTCATTGGCGTTTGTTTGCTCTGTCACTGAAATGACCGGTAGGGGCAAAACGCTTGCCGGGCATAGTTATCGATATTTTGAAGTCTATATTTCATTAGCCTTAATTTATTGGGGATTGACTATTATTATTGAGTTAATGGTTAAGTATTTAGAAAAGCGCTTAACCATTTCCGATAGTGCCAATACCCCGAGTTATCGTCGAGGGAAATTATTATGATTGAGGTAAAAGATCTTACATTATCATTTGCGCAAAACCTCATTTTGGATCACCTTAATTTTCAGATTAAACCTCATGAAATTGTCGCTATTATCGGTGCTTCCGGTGCCGGTAAATCAACTTTATTACGCTGTTTAAACTTATTAGAAAAACCGCAGCAAGGTTACATTGAGATTGATAATGTCGGGTTGGACGTTAGCCAGATAAAACGGCGTGACATAGTTAAATTTCGTCAGCAAACGGCTATGGTATTTCAACAATTCAATCTGTTTCAGCAAAAAAATGCCTTAGAGAATGTAATGGAAGGTTTAATTATTGTTAAAAAATTACCGAAAGCTCAAGCTCAACAGATAGCGTATGAAAAATTGGTTGAAGTTGGATTAAAAGAGCGCATTTATCATTACCCTAAGCAGTTATCAGGTGGACAACAACAACGGGTTGCTATTGCCCGCGCTTTAGCCATGGATCCCAAAGTTTTATTGCTTGATGAGCCAACTTCGGCCTTAGATCCCGAATTGGTCGGTGAAGTGCTGGCGACAATCAAAATGGCTGCAAAATCGGGTATTACCATGATTTTAGTCTCACACGAAATGAGCTTTGTGCATGATATTGCCACCCGGGTACTGTTTTTAGATAAAGGACAAATTATTGAAGATAGTTCACCTCAGCAAATGTTTTCTAATCCTAAACAACTCAGAACCAAAGCTTTTTTAGCCAGATATTATTCTTCAATACAAGTTGATTATGAAATTTAAGGAGTGAAAGGAGCAACAATGAATATTGTGATTCAACAACATTGTCAAGCAATCAACTGGCAAGAGGTTGCTGATCTGCTGGCCTTTTATGGTTTAAGTTCGCTTGATGCTAACACGCAAGAGCAAGTATTTAAGCGAAGTTATGCCGTAGTTTTTTTACTGGAAAATGGGCAAGTTGTTGGCGTTGGACGGGCATTATCTGACGGCATTTGTCAGGCGGCAATTTATAACGTAGCGTTAGCCAAACATCTGCATGGGCAAAAGTATGGTCGATTGATTGTTGAAAAGTTGGTAGAGCAAGTAAAACACTGCAATATCATCCTTTACACTCATCCCCAAACCGTCGAATTTTATCGTAATTTAGGGTTTGATTTAATGAAAACCGGCATGGCACGTTATCAAGCCGATCATCGAACAGAAATGAAAAATATGGGCTTTATATAGTTGAAAGATTGTTTTAACAACTTTCAGAAAATTAATCTAGTTGTGCGAGGGAATTATTTATGTGCTACAAAAAATGGTATGGTTTATTGCTATTGGGCGTATTGTCGTTAGTCGGTTGTGACAATCAAACTTCAACAACTGCAACCACAGGTAAACAAAAGATTGTTATTGGCACCTCGGGTGCACCTAGCCCCTTTACCACGGTAGATGATAAAGGCGAGCTGGTTGGCTATGATATTGATGTGGTAAAAGCGGTATTTGCTCAGCTACCGCAATACGAGATTAGTTTTGAAATCACTGAATTTCCTTCCGTTTTGGCTGGGTTAGATTCGCAACGTTATCAAGTGGGTGCCAATAACTACGCAATGAATGAAAAACGTAAAGAAAAGTATTTCTATTCTGATCCGATTTTCAAAAATCAATATGTGATTGCTGTAGCAAAAAACAATCAACAGATTAACGGATTTAGTGATCTAAAAGGCAAATCAACCGAAGTTTCACCGGGGTTAAATTATGCCACTGCCTTAGAGTCTTATAATGAACAAAATCCAAATAATCCGGTCAAAATTGTTTATAGTGAAGCCGAGTTATTGCCGGTATTGCAACATGTTGAAAGCGGGCAGTATGATTTTCAATTAATCGATAAAGTCATGTTGGCGCAATATATCAATGAACACCAGCTGAATCTTAAAACGATTGAACTAAGCAAAGAAGATGCTGAACGTATCGCATCCCCATACAGCTATTTGCTTATCAGTAAAGGGGCACAAGGGCAGCAGTTAACTCAGGATATTAATCAAGCCATACAAAAGATAATCCAAAATGGCGAATTATCAAAAATTAGCCAACACTATTTTGGTGCTGATTATTCACCTAAGTAAGTTTTTTGATAACAATTTGTTGAGTTAGGCTAGGGAAAGATAGCCGGTTTTAATCTGAAAGATTTTAGCTTGATAAAGATGACGCTTTTAAAGCGTCATCTGGCAATAAAATCGCTCTTTAGTTAATAACTAGTCGATAATGCCATTGTCCTTAATCACTTTTTGATACCAATAAAAACTATCTTTTTTGATACGATTAAGGGTTTTTAAATCATGGTCATCTCGATCAACATAAACAAAGCCATAACGCTTTTTAAAGCCTTGATGAGAGCTTAATAAGTCGATCACTGACCATGGACAATAGCCAAACAATTCAACGCCGTCTTCAATGGCATCATGGCAGGCTAAAATGTGGGCTTTGATATAATCGATCCGATAATCGTCGTGGACTTTATTATCAGCGGTTAATACATCGGGTGTACCTAAACCATTTTCTGTAATAATCATGGGTAAACGGTATTGTCGATAATATTCATTAAGCACTAAACGTAATCCCATAGGGTCGATTTGTGCGCCATAAGTTGACGCCGTTAAATTTGGGTTTTTCTCGATTTTAAAATAGCCATAAAGGTTAAAATCGATATCGTTCTCTTTAGTACCAAATGGATGCGCTTCATCTTCCGGTAAATAGCTGGCAACTAACGTACGATAATAGTTAACCGCAATGAAATCGGGTTTTGCCTGTTTTAAAATTTCGGCATCTTCCGCTTGCGTGATAGGATAGATACCACAGCGGTTAAGATAGTTTTTATAATAACCGGGATAATCACCAAAACAGTACATTTCAAGGGCATAATTGGTTTTGAAATTGTCATTCATTTTCGCTGCCCAAACATCTTTAGGCTTATTACTGGCCGGATAAGTCATCGTTGAGGAAACAGCCGGTCCTACTTTACTGCCCGGGATCAAATCATGGCAATCATTGGTTGCCATAGCATGAGCAACGAACATATGATAATCCATTTGCGCTCTGACTTTTTCAGCATCTTGAGGCGCAATGTGATACATATTCATTCTTTCGTTAACCCGAATCATTAGATTTTGTTCGTTATTAATCTGCCAATGTTTGACCCGATCGCCAAACGCTTGATAACAGATTTGCGCATAACGTCTAAACGCATCAACACAGCGGCGATCTTGCCAACCGTTATATTTGTCGACTAAAGCAAAAGGCAAGTCAAAATGATAAAGTGTAATAAAAGGTAAGATATCATTTTTTAAAAGCTCGTTGATCACTCGATTATAAAAATCGATACCAGCTTGATTAATTTGTCCGTCACCGTCCGGAATGATTCTTGCCCATGAGATTGAAAAGCGATAGGTTTTGAGTCCTAATTGTTTAAATAAAGCGATGTCACTTTCTACATGATGATAAAAATCACTGGCGACTTTGCTATCGGCTTGTATAGCTGAACGTTGGAAGGAATTATAATCTGCAACAGTCATTCCTTTACCGTCAGCATCCCAGCCACCTTCAATTTGAAATGCCGAAGACGATGCTCCCCACCAAAAATCCTTAGCAAACGTTTTCATATGTTAACCTCTAAACTTGAATAAATAATAAATTGTCTTGATAACTCACTTCACTTTGTTGCGTAGTTTCAACGCTTTTATATTGTTGTGAATCGACGATGATAATCGATGTTGTTAAATCATAATTTTTCTGTTCAATGCGATGAATATCAAACGACACGATTTTACTGCCTTTAGTAATATGCTCACCCGCTTTAACATGCGCTGTGAAATATTCGCCTTGTAGATTAACCGTATCAATACCGATATGAATTAAAAGTTCAACCCCATTATCGAGTTTTAAACCTATCGCATGTAAAGTAGGATAAAGCACCGTCACAGTACAATCAGCCGGTGCGATAACTTCGCCTGTTTGTGGGTATATTGCAACCCCTAATCCCATTGAGCCGGAGGCAAACACTTCATCTTTGACCTCGTTTAATGGCACAACCCGCCCTTCGATTGGCGCAGCAATGGCATCATCGGTTGTTAAGTTATTTTTAGTATTAGGCGCTGTTTTTATTGAATCTTCATCGTTTGGAATATCGTTAAAACCAATCATCATTGTCATTAGGCAAGAACCAAAAAAAGCAAAAACAATGCCGATTAAGTAGCATAAAAATGCTTTACTGCCCGCTTCAGCATAGACCGGAATAGTTAATACGCCTTGATTGGCAAAAGCGGTACCGTAAGAGCCACCCCAGCCCATAAATCCGCCAGCAATAGCACCGCAAATGACAGCGCAGATCATCGGTTTTTTCAGTCTTAAATTAGCACCATAAATCGCCGGCTCAGTAATGCCAAACAGGGCGGTAATGGTAGCGGATGCGGCAACAGTCTTTAGGTTTTTATTCTTCGTTTTAAAAAATACCCCTAAGGCAGCGCCAGCTTGCGAAAAGTTCGCCGCTCCGGCGAAGGCTAATAGGTTTTGCCGGCCAGTTTGCGCAACATCATTGATGCCAATTGGTACAATTGCACGATGCGCACCAAAAATAACTAAGATACACCAAATGCCGCCAATAAAGGCACCTAATAAAATAGGGCTCACTCCCATAATGTAGTAATAGATCCAGTTAATAAATTCGCCGATATAGATTCCAATAGGTCCAAAAATTAGCAATGTTGCAGGTATCATGATCAACAAAGAAAATGTTGGAACCATAATTATTTTTAAGACTTCTGGGATGATATATTCTAAGAATCTTTGCACATAACTTAAAATAAACACCGCTAAAATAATTGGAATAACGCTTGAAGTATAACTGGCTTTAGTTAGTTCGATAGCAAATAAAGTCACCTCATTTTTGCTTGCCATTAAGCTCACGATTGAAGGGTAACATAGTGTTGCCCCTATAATCATGGAGATAAATTCGTGCGCTTTAAACACTTTAGCGGCGGTATAGCCTAAAATTATCGGCATGAAATAAAAAACAGCATCCGATGCCGCATGTAAAATGGTATAGGTGCTATAGGTTTTAATATCGGTTTGATAGTAGTATTGACCAATCATTACAGCAACGGCCAAAATGCCTTTCAACATGCCCGATGCCGCAATAGCGGGAATAATTGGCGTAAAAATGGCAGCAAATGCATTGAGTATCTTTACCCCAATTGAGACTTTAGGGGCAGGTTGATGATGTTTTGTTGATTTGTCGATTAACGGTGTGAGCGCATCATAAATGTGTGTGACTTTGTTGCCTAGCACAATCTGATATTGTCCACTGCTTTCAACCACCGATATCACCCCTTCGGTTTGCAGTAACTTTTCACGATCTGCCTTGTTATTATCATTTAATACAAAGCGTAAACGCGTAAAACAGTGGGTCACACTAACGACGTTTTGTTCGCCACCCACGAGCTTTAATATTTGTAGCGCAATTTTTTGATAATCCATTATTTTCTCCATTGCTAAAAGAATGGTTAAACACTAATAAAAGACAAAATAGACTAAATGTTGGTAACAAGTAATATCAGTTATCGTATGATGTCTGAAATTATTGATGTTTTTTAGTAAAAATTAACTTTTATCGTTTGACTAACTGACTCCACGCTAGCATAGTTTAAAAATTTAGACAAGGTCGAATTGGTAGTTGCTAAATCGCTAATTTAGATATATTTTTATACAATTAGTTGTCATGAAATTGTCTACAAATGAGATCTGCCAAAAAAAAGTCCTATTTACTCTTAACAATTGTGTTTTTCTTCTGGTATGCCCAATATATCTATATTCCTTATCAAACGCCTTATCTGGCTGCGATAAGCTTGTCGACGCAATTTATTGGTATCGTGATCAGTGCTTACGGCATTTCACAATTAGTGTTACGCCTTCCGGTGGGCTTAATCGCTAATGTTAAAGAGAAGCATAAAGCGTTTATTATCGTGGGATGTTTCTTAGCCGGTTTTGCCTCAGTTATTCGCATAATACAGCCCAATGGCATGGGATTTTTAATCGGTAATATTATTTCTGGCTTTGCCAGTGCTATGTGGATTTCATTTATGGTGCTGTTTTTAGGATTCTATCCCAAATCCAAAAGGGGGTATGCCACCAGTTTGATTATTATGGTAAACAATTTAGGGATCTTCCTGGCCTTTTTAACCGGTATGCTATTTTTTGATTTTTGCGGCATGAAATTTATCTGTTTACTCAGTTGTTTAAGCGGTTTAATTGCCTTTATATTAGCAACCCAACTTAAATACCCTGAAAAAATACATCATCATTTTCAATATCACCATTTATTTAAAGTCTTTTTTAATTCTAAGTTACTCTTTTTTTCGTTATTGGCGCTTATTCAGCAGGGTATACAAATGTCTACTACCATGTCTTTTACCAATCAGATATTGAGTGAACTGGGCGCAAACTCTGCAATGATTGGTCTGTCTGCCATTATTTATATGTTATCTTCGGTCTTATTTGCCAAACTCGGCGCCAGTAAGTGGATCGATCGATTAAGTGTATCGGTTTGGATTATGCTCGCTTTTCTGCTTTTGGCGCTGTATTGCGCCTTAGTTCCTATTGTGGCATCGAGTTATTTAATTTTACTGCTCCAGATCATTCCCGGTATGGCAACAGGTATTTTGTTCTCATTGTTAACTTTTGAAGCGATGAGCGATATTCCGGCAGATGTTCGCTCGGCGGCAATGGGCTTATTTCAAGCAATTTATGCCTTAGGGATGACGCTATTTCCGGTGATTGTTGGTTATGTCAGCTTGCAATATTCAATGACTTTAGCTTATTTTATTTTAGCCATAAGCGCTGTGTTGGGCGCGGTTTTGTACTGTTTTTACGTTAAAAGACAACCAGCAAAATAGGGAATGGCAAAAGCGGCTAAACTGTAAGCAACCAATTATGCTCTTATTCTATCAACGGATATTTACGATGATTTAAGCATTTGGGTATTGAGACAATAACCACGTAATAGCAATCAAATCGGCCGAACCGCCAGGGCTTAAATTGCGTTTTATTAGCTCAAGATCGAGCTTATATAGGTTTTCTCGCCCATGATGATCAACCATTCCACCTTGATCAATCAAAGTTTTAGCGTGTTGTTGAACATAGTTTAATCCTTCAAGCCCGCCACGAGAGACAAGATTGGTGTCTTGGTTAAAAGCCAGTAAATATAATAAAGCTTGTAATAAGCTAGTCTCTTCATCGTAACCGCGGTTTATCATCTGTTGATATATTGGCAGTGATACTTGTCGAACTGTGGCATAACCTGATTCAGCTTCTCCGCGGGCACCGGCTAAATTGTGGCGTTTAAACAGCTTTTCACCGACGGAATGTGTCGGGTTGTTTTGTTTAAGTTCGTTATTGACGATACCTTGACAGATAGTGGCGACTTGCTCACAGATACTTTGTGCATTAAGTGGCAAGCCTTGCTGTTCAATTCGACCAATAGCACCGAGTAATAAACCAAAAGCGAAAATGCCTCCTTTGTGGGTATTGACTTGATGCGTTGCGTCAAACATCGCTTTTTCACATTGTAATCCAATCGGTCTAATGCCCGATAAAAATTGGTTAACCGGCATATTAGCGGTGTTTTTACCGTATTGGTAAAACTGTTCAAACCAATGTGTAATGGCTTGAATACTGGAAATGAAGGTTTGAAAATCCATATCCCGATGTGCGCCATTATTGTTCATATCCACCAGACCGGGTTTAGGTGACAGGCAAATTTCTTTAATTAACGCCTTAATCGCAAGCTGTGTCGCCGGGCTTAAATTTTTATTATCAATTATTTTGGCTTCCAATAAAGCCACTTGCTGTGAGTAATCACTCATTGTCTGTGTTACCTTGCGGGTTTTAATGCCTTGCTGTGCAAAATTAACGATTTTCAATTAATTTAAGTTAACAGCAAAGTTTGGTTACCCCAGTTAATATATTTGCGGGTTATTACCTTCGAGCTTGCCAGCTTATTAGATACTATAAGCTGGCGTTATCACTTTAAAAATCGTGTTGTGATTGGGTTGCTAAAACTTCACGATTACCATTATGACTAGGCGGACTAATAATGCCTTCCAGCTCCATTTGCTCAACTATGCGAGCCGCTCGATTATAGCCGATTCTAAATTTTCGTTGAACGCTAGAGATTGAAGCCCGACGTGTTTCAACAACGAAAGCCACAACCTGATCAAATAATGGATCGAGCTCTTCATCAATACCGTCTAAGCTGCTACTTTCACTGTCATCGGTTGAAACGGTCACGTTTTCAATATATTTTGGTGTGCCACGTGCTTTCCAATCTTGTACAACGGCATGAACTTCTTCATCACGGACAAACGCACCATGAACACGAATTGGTATAGAGCTATTGGGTGCCAAATAAAGCATATCCCCCATACCAAGCAAGGATTCGGCGCCCATTTGATCTAAAATCGTGCGTGAGTCAATTTTACTCGAAACGGTAAAAGCAATACGAGTTGGAATGTTAGCTTTAATTAAACCGGTAATGACATCAACCGACGGTCGCTGGGTGGCTAAGACAAGGTGAATACCGGCCGCCCGTGCTTTTTGCGCCAGTCTTGCGATTAACTCTTCGACTTTTTTACCTACCGCCATAATTAAGTCAGCAAACTCATCAACCATAACAACGATATACGGTAATTTTTCCAATGTTGGCATGTTCAGATCCATGCTGTCGGTTGGTTTCCATAATGGATCGGGGATTGGTCGACCCATTTCTTCAGCCAGTTTGATTTTTTCGTTGTAACCGGCAATGTTACGTACCCCTAAAAATGACATTAAGCGATAACGTCTTTCCATTTCATTGACACACCAATTTAGCGCATTGGCCGCATCTTTCATATCGGTAACCACTTGAGTGAGTAAGTGAGGGATGCCTTCATAAATAGACAGCTCAAGCATTTTAGGGTCAATCATGATAAAGCGAACATCTTCCGGCTGTGATTTATATAAAATACTTAAAATCATTGCATTAACGCCGACTGATTTACCGGATCCGGTGGTACCTGCCACTAACAGATGTGGCATTTTGGCCAAATCCGCCACCACCGATTGTCCGGCGATATCTTTACCTAGCACAACAGTTAGTGGTGATTGGGCATTTTTAAATTGTGGGCTATCAAGCACTTCCCTAAAATAGACGGTTTGACGGTTTTTATTTGGTAGTTCGATACCGACATAAGGTTTGCCGGGAATCACTTCAACCACACGCACCGACGGCATTGACAAAGAGCGAGCCAGATCACGATCTAACGTCGAAATACGGGCAGCTTTAATCCCCGGCGCCAGTTCGATTTCAAAACGAGTGATGACCGGACCCGGCATATAATCAACCACTTTGGCTTTAACACGATAGTCAGCTAAGCTTTTTTCAATTAATTCAGCCATGGCATTTAAGGCAGCATGGTCGACTTCAATTCGAGTCGTTGGCGGTGCGGTCAATAAATTCAAAGACGGCAATGGTGTGGTTGGTTTTGCCCGTGGCGTATCATCCCGCCTGAGTAATGGATGAATTAAGCTATCTTGCTCATCGTCCGCTATCGGCTCAAACGTCTGAACTTTTTCATCGGTGGTTTCGACTTGATAGATATCTTCAATAACCGGATTTTCTTTTTTCAGTAAATCTATATCCACATCGGTGGCTGGTATCCGCTCAGGTAGCTCAACATCCGTCATGATTTGGGGCGTGATGAATAGTGGCTCAGGCTCGTCGGCTGAGAGTTCGATGATAGGATCAAATGCACTCTGTTCATTCTCTTCGTCAATCTCACTATCATGTTGTAATGTGATGGACGGTTGATTATCATTCATGATAAACAAAGGTTTACTTGGCGCATCAGAAATAGTGTATTTGTCGTGCTCAAAAGGGTCTACCGTTGCTGATTTGTTTAGTTGAATTTGTTCAACTAACGATTTTACTGAATCAGAATCACGTTCTTTCATATTTTGTAAAATCGATTCAATGCGAGTTAATATATCATCAGATTCTAGTTGGTTTTGCGTTTTATTTGAACTATCTTCAGCAGCAGCTAGCGATCTGGCATTAAGCTCTTGCAGCGCCTTGACTAACTCCATTGTTGTTTGTTTAAGTTTGTCATCTTCCGTTTTAGGCGATAAGGTTGCTTCGGTTTGGGGTTGTTTATCAATCTTAATTGTAGCCTCAGCTTGCTGATCATCAACCTTGATATTAAGAGGGGCAGTTTGTTGGATATTGACTGCATCATGATCAAACGGGATAGTAAACTGAGGATCCTGCTCTTGTTCGGCTGACTGTGGGTTTTCTGGCGCATCATTTTCATCGTCAGCAACGTGTCTTGTTTTACGTAATGAAAATAACCATCTAATTGGTGATAACAACAGCATAACCAGCGCACCTAATTTTTCTATTAGATACAACCATGAAAGCCCGGTTAATAGTGTGACACAGGCAAAGCTGGTTGCCAGTAAAACCAGTGAGGTGACAAGGTTGCTCATCACCGGTAACAGACTTTCAATAACGATTGAACCTAAATAACCGCCGGCTTCAAATTGTTCGGCATCTTGAATATTTAAGGCAAAAAAACCAGTGGAACTGAAAATAAACGCTAAAATACCAATAATTCGAAATGAGACACTAAAATAGTTAATCGGATCATTGGCATGCCGATAAAAATAGTGCATTAATTGCAGACAAAAGAAAATAAAAATTACGGGTATGCTAAAAGCCACAAAGCCCAAAAATTGGAATAACACATCGGAAACATAAGCACCGAGATAACCGCCAAAATTGCTTATCGGTGTATGCCAAGCGGTGCGAGACCAGCCCGGATCAGAGGGATTGTAAGTAAACAGCGATAAAAATAAGCAAACGGATAACCCTATTATCGTTAATAGAATCAGTTGCGCTATAATCTGCCTTCTCGTAATTTTTGACTTTTTCAAACACGTACCTAAATAGCGATTTTCAGTTAAAATTATTGGCATTTTACCATATATTGTGCCCTCTGAGAGAGGGAATAAAACATAAAAACGAATTTATTATTGGACTAATTGGTCATCGCAACTAAAGTTTGTTTAAACCGTTTGCCATTTTCGACGTATCTGTTGGCATTTTCAATATTGGCTTGAATTTCGGCATCGGTCAATTTGCGGATAATTTTAGCCGGCGAGCCCATGATAAGACAACCTTCTTCATAAGGTAAACTGTGGGTGACAAGTGAGCCTGCTCCAACCAGACAATTTTTAGCAATTTTAGCATTGTTTAAAATGGTGCTGCCCATACCAATTAAGGCATTATCTTCGATAGTGCAACTATGCAAAATCACATTATGCCCAATAGTGACATTTTCACCGACAACACAAGGAATATCTGTTTCAATATGAATCGTTGTATTATCTTGAACATTGCTATTTTTACCAATATAAATTGCGGCGATATCACCACGCAAAACAGCATTAAACCAAATTGATACGCCGGATGCTATTTCGACATTACCGATAATATCGGCCGAATTTGCGATAAAACAGTCGGAGGCAATGTTAGGGCGTAAATTATCGAGTTGATAGATCATGATTCTTTCCTTTTGATGTTTTTCACCGTCAAGTATAAACCAACTGCTAAAAAGTTACATATCACCATTGAGCCAACCATGAGCCATTCACTCATATTATCATTAACCGCAACACTATTATGCGTTGAAACTAAGCTCGAAAGGATTACACCGATTGCGCCGGCAACCGCAAAACGAAGCGTGCCGGCCAGTGATGAGGCGGTTCCTGCGATATGTGAATAAAGGTCTAAGATAACCGCCATGCTATTGCCACCAATGGTTGACATACAGCCAATATAACCGGCAACACAAATCACTAAACAGACAAAGCCTAAATTACATAAGGTTATAATTGCCAGTCCAATTGCCATAATAAATTGGATTAATAACCCTAACTGCATCATCTTAATGGCGCCTACACGTTTTACTAAACGGCTATTGAGGGTATTCATAAATACCATAACTAAAATATTGAGCGCAAAATAGTAACCAAAATTGATTGCTGCAACGCCATGTAAGTTCATATACACAAAAGGCCCTAAACTTAAAAATGAAAACAGGCCGGCGCCGGAAAATGCACCAATCATCATATAAGTAAATACTTGCCTGTGACGGAATAGGGTAATGAAGTTACTCAATATACGCCTTAAGCTAAATTTACTGCGTTTAACTTTAGGTAGTGTTTCGGGAATGGTTGTGAATACTAAAATGATTGACACAAGGGCGATGAAACTTAAGCTATAAAAGTTAGCCTGCCAATTGAACCAATACAAAATAAAACCGCCAATAATCGGGGCGAGTAGTGGGGCAACATTGGAGATTAACATCACAAATGACATCATTTTGGAAAATTCATCACGATCACGAAAGATATCTTTCATTAAGGCATTTACTACAATAGCAATTGCCGCAGCCGCAATACCATGGAAGAAGCGAGCCGTAATTAACTGATGAATCGTTGCGGCTATCGCACAGCAAAATGCCGCCACAAAGAAGATAGTTAATCCGGCAATTAATACCTTACGGCGACCATAACTGTCGGTCAGTGGACCAAATAATAGCTGCCCGACTGAGAAGCCTAATAAATAGCAACTAATCGTTAACTGCACCGTTGCATCAGCAACATTAAACCGCTGGGCGATAGTTGGCATACTGGGTAAGTACATATCTATCGAAAGCGGCATTAACATAGACAGTAATCCAAGAATAAAAATGAGTGCGCTTTTCGAAATCTTAATTGCTACGGGTTGATCAGTATTTTGCACGAACTTTTTCCTTTATGGATTTTAATTTACAACATTATTTAAATACCATTAATTAATCGTAAGCGCTTATTGGTTTCGCATGACAATTTTATTAATAGGTTTTTATTTGATTAATAATATGATTCGATATTAACTAAATGAATTGATTTCATCTTGTGTTAGTAAGCGATATTCGCCTTCGGGTATATCAAGAATGATATTGCCAATTTGCTTGCGATGCAATGCAATCACATGATTATTTACTGCCGCAAACATCCGTTTAACTTGATGATAGCGGCCTTCGCTAATCGTCAATTCGGCATGATAATCATCAATAATCGTTAACTGCGCCGGTTTAGTTAGTGACTTCTCACTTTTTAACTTAATACCCTTTGCAAATAGTTCAATCAGATCAGGGCTTAGCGGCTGTTCGACGGTAACTTCATACACTTTTTGGCAATGGTGTTTAGGCGAGGTGATACGGTGTGACCACTTACCATCATCGGTTAACAGTACAAGTCCGGTTGTATCAAGATCTAATCGACCCGCTGCATGCAGTTTTTCCGGCATGGGTTCATCAATAAAATAGAGTATGGTTGGATGATCCGGATCATCAGTTGAGCAGACATAGCCTTGAGGCTTATTGAGCATAAAATAACGATTTTCAATAACCGGGGTAATGATATAGCCGTCATACTCAACTTGTTGCTGTGGAGTAAGCTGATAGGCACCGGATTTAATAATTTCACCGTCAACGGTGACTTTTTTGGCTTTTAATTCTTTACCAACAATGGTACGGCTAATGCCTAAATGGTGAGCGAGAAATTTATCTAATCGCATAATTTTTTATCATTCCTATAATGCACTAACAGGGGTATATATATCAAACCGGTGGTTTTTGGTTTTAATCTCAGCGGTAGGTTTTTCATTAGCTAAAAAGGGCGCATAGTCCGGTCTTTTTACTACAACCCGTTTTTGAGCCAGTCGCCTTGCCGGTTCAAGTAAACTATCAGCATCACTATCACTGCCCACTAAATGCTGAAAAACGCGCATCTCCTTTTTGACCAGCGCACTTTTTTGCCGATGTGGAAACATCGGATCAAGATAAACGACATCGGGCTTATCGGTATAACAATCAAGGCCGTCGATACTCGAGTGATAGATAAGCTGTAAATGCTGTGCCAGCCACTGACCGATAGTTGGGTCTTGATAGGCACGCTTTAAACCGTCAGCCAACAGGGCGGCAACGACCGGATGCCTTTCAAACATTGTCACATGACAGCCAATTGAAGCTAATACAAATGCATCACGACCAAGCCCGGCTGTTGCATCAATCACTTTGGGAAGATAACTGCCTTTAACCCCCACCGCTTTGGCAATTGCTTCGCCCCGACCTCCACCAAATTGACGACGATGCGCCATTGCGCCTGACACAAAATCAACCGTAATGGCACTGAGTTTTGGCTCATCAGTTTTTTTTAACGCAAGTTGCTGATTTTGATACGTCAGTGCGAATGGCAGATCGGTATGGTGAGATAACCACTGCTCAGCTAATGGGATTAGCTGAGCTAAATTCGAACTAGGAGATACCATAATGATGTAGTAGTGCCTCTAGCTGTGGCTCACGTCCACGGAAGTTTTTAAACAGCGTCATCGGCTCGTCACTGCCACCTTGTGACAAGATGTGATCAAGGAAAGCATTACCGGTTTTGGTATTGAAGATGCCTTCTTCTTCGAAGCGTGAAAAAGCATCGGCAGATAGCACTTCAGCCCATAAGTAACTGTAATAACCTGCTGCATAACCGCCGGCAAAAATGTGACTAAATGCATGCGGGAATCGTCCCCAGTCAACTGTTGGCACAACCGCCACTTGTTGTCTAACTTGTGCCAATGTGTCAAGTATGTCGGCGTCTTTCTGTGAGTGTAATTTAAAGTCAAATAGCCCGAACTCTAACTGACGTAAAATAAACAGTGCCGCTTGATAATTTTTGGCATCTAACATTTTTTCAAGCATTTGCGTTGGTAACGGTTCACCGGTTTGATAATGACCGGAGATAAATGCCAATGCTTGCGGTTGCCAGCACCAGTTTTCTAAAAATTGACTCGGCAGCTCAACCGCATCCCATGGCACACCATTAATACCGGCCACCGATGATACATCAATTTCGGTTAGCATATGGTGAAGACCGTGACCAAACTCATGGAATAAGGTTGTTACTTCATTATGGGTAAAGAGTGCCGGTTTATCACCAACCGGGCGATTAAAATTACAGGTTAAATAAGCAACCGGTTTTTGTACCTGACCGTCCGCAAAACGCATCCGGCCAATACAATCATCCATCCAGGCGCCACCACGTTTATGCTCACGAGCATATAAATCTAAGTAAAAGCTACCTTTCAACTCACCGTTGGCATCATAAAGATCGTAGAATTTGACTTGCGGATCCCACACTTCAACGCCATGACGCTCTTTGGCAGTAATACCGAAGATGCGATGAACAACTTCAAATAAGCCGTTAATGACACGTTGCTCCGGAAAATAGGGGCGCAATTGTTCGTCATCGATCGAGTATAAATACTGTTTTTGCTTTTCGCTGTAATATGCAATATCCCATGGTTGAATATCACTTGCGCCAAAAAATTCATAAGCGTAACGTTTTAAATCGGCCAGCTCTCTTTCGCCTTGCGGTTTGGCTTTGTTAGCAAGATCGGTTAAAAACGCTATAACTTGCGAGGTTGATTGTGCCATTTTGGTGGCTAAGGATTTATCGGCATAAGTGTCAAAACCGAGTAATTTAGCCAATTCATCACGTAATGCTAAAATCTGTTTGATGATTTGGGTGTTATCCCATTTGCCGGCATTTGGACCTTGATCAGAAGCACGAGTATTATAGGCTTGATAAAATTCAAAACGTAAATCTCGATTATCACAATAGGTCATGACAGGTATGTAACTAGGCATATCAAGGGTTAATAACCAGCCTTCTTGTCCTTTCGCTGTCGCTTGCTGCTTAGCTGCACTAAGCGCACTTTCCGGTAAGCCCGCTAGCTGATTAATATCGGTAATTAATTTTGACCAACCCATAGTGGCATCAAGCACATTATTACTATATTGTGATGAAAGTTCGGAAAGTTTCGCTACAATTTCACCATAGCGTTTTTGCTTATCATCCGGTAATCCGATTCCCGATAGATCAAAATCACGCAGGGCATTGTCGATCACTTTTTTTTGTGCTTTAGAAAGGGTGTTGTAGTGCTCACTTTGTTTTAGCTGTTTATAGGCTTGGTAAAGCGGTTTGTGTTGACCAACCCAGGTACTGTATTGTGAAAGCAGTGGTAAGCAAGCTTCATAAGCTTGACGTAGCTCAGGGCTGTTTTTCACTGAATTGAGATGACTAACAGGAGACCATGCCCGGCCAAATTTTTCGTCCATTTCATCAATCGGTTGAATTAAATTGTCCCATGTATATTCACTATTTTGTTTAAGTACTGTCTCAATGGTATTGCGACAATTGTCTAAAGTCTGTTTTATGGCTGGTAATACGTGTTCAGGCTTAATCTGTGAAAATAGCGGAAGAGGTGCATCTGTTAGTAATGGGTTTGTCATGTTGCGATACCTTATGCATTGATTTCGTCTATAGATAGAACGTAATTTAATGGCAAAAAAGGGCTATTGAAGTCTATTCTAATCATCGAATAACTTATAAGCCCATTAGTTTTCTTTCACGTTGCCATTCAGTGGGTGTATAAGTTTTAATTGATAATGCATGAATACGATTATCGTTAATAAACTCAGCTAATGGCGCATAAATTGCTTGTTGTTTTTTTACCCTGCTTAATTGCCCAAAAAAGTCGGCAACAGCAATAACCTGAAAATGACTTCCGTCAGTTGTCATGACATGAAGATCATCAAGATTAAGTGAACTGTTTAATTTATCAATGATTTGTTGTTTATCCATTATTAAAACTCATTGTTGTTAATGATTATAGTGACGTGCCGTCAAGATCTTTCAGAAATTGTATACGTTTAAGTAAAAAACCTAATTTAATCGGCGATAACCGGCTGCAAATCATACAGCGCAATTAAGGTTTGTAGCTGAGGGTTTATGCCGATTAGTTTCGTTCCATACTTAATGCAAAAGTAGACGAGTGTCGCAAGTCCCGAAGAGTCAACCCGACTAAGTTGTGCTACGTCGATACTGTCAGTACCAATAAAGAGCGAATCTGGCTTTGACCACAAATCATTTAATGAGTGAGCATCAAGCTCACCAATTAAATGTAATACTGTTTGTTGCTTTTCTACTTGAATTTGCGACATGTTCAACTAACCTTTTGGTTTGGCGTTAGGATCGATTTTACGATTGGATAGGTCGATTAACTGTTTTGTTAACGCATCGATACCTTCCTGACGTAAAGTGGTAGACCATTCGTTTTGCTTAGTGGTAATCATACTGACCCCTTCAGCAATCAAATCATAAGCTTGCCATTGACCGGTAACGGTGTTTTTGCGCCATTGGAAATCGATACGAATCGGTTGTTGGCTCTTATCCGGTTGAATAAGTAATACACGAATTGATATCAAGTTTTTACCGGTTAAATCTTTTGCGGATTCAACTTCATACTGTTGACCATTGTATAGGGTTAATGCTTGGGCAAAAGCTTGCACTAAGTAGCCTTCAAATGCATCAAAATAAGCTGTACGTTGAGCGTCGGTTGCTGATTTGTAGTAGTTACCTAAAATCAGTGCACCAGCATATCTTACTTGGACATAAGGTAATAAATCTGTTCGTACAATATCTTTTAATTTATCCGGATTGGCTTTTAAGGTTGCCGCTTGTGCTTTCATTGTGCCGAAGATTTTATCAGCGGCTACTTGCATATCTTGATACGGATTGTTTTCAGCCAGTACTAGGCTACTAAATAATAAAGCGAAGACTAATACTAGGGCTTGCTTAAATTTGGTTAACATGTGAACTCCTTACTTGTTATTTGTTTTCTGTATTTTCTGTATTTTCGGTTTTATTTTTGTCAGATGAACCAACTGAGTAAAGGAATTTTCCGATTAAATCCTCGATGACCATAGCCGGTATTGTGTTATGTATTACAAAACCTTCTTCGAAATAAGGGGGTTGTTTGTCTTTACTCGGGTTAACCGGTGTAGAATTATTTGCAGAATAGGAATCGATATCAAATACGGTTTGATTATCAAAACTTAAATTGATATCGATGTATTGCTCACCTAAAAGACCGGATGTTTTTATTGATAGTGAGCTTGAACTAGGGATTTTGTCATATGATGTATCAATATCCATTGTGACATAAGGTTTATATTGTTCAGCATCGGTTGATTGTAATGTAATGTTACTTACTCGCCCAATCACCACGCCACCAATTTTTATCGGTGATTTGACTTTTAATCCGCCAATATTATCAAATATCGCATAGACACGATAAGAGTTATGACTGACAAATGATGTCGGGTCAGTGACTCTAAAGCATAAAAATAATACTGATGCAATGACCAGTAGCATAAATAATCCAACTGTAATTTCAACTTTACGACTCATGTTTAATGACCTCAATGACTAAACATTAATGCGGTTAGAATAAAATCTAACCCCAAAATAACTAATGATGAATAGACAACAGTATTGGTTGTTGCCCGACTAATTCCTTCTGATGTTGGTACACAGTCATAACCATTAAAAAGTGCAATCCAAGTACTGGCAATTGCAAATGCAAAGCTTTTAACAAAACAGTTACCTAAATCATGCCACCAATCAACGTTGTTTTGAATCGATGACCAAAAAAATCCGGAATCAATACCTTTCCATTCAACACCCACAAGCACGCCGCCCAGTATTCCGACGGTGACAAATATAGCGGTTAAAAAAGGCATGCTAAAAAATCCAGCCCAAAAACGTGGTGCAATAATCCGTCTTAGGGGGTCAATTGCCATCATTTCCATACTTGATAACTGTTCTGTGGCTTTCATTAAGCCAATTTCAGCGGTTAACGCTGAACCGGCTCGCCCGGCAAACAGTAATCCGGCAACCACAGGTCCTAACTCACGAAGTAGCGCAAGGGCTACCATCATCCCGAGGCTGGCTTCGGCACCAAATGTGGTAAGAATAAAATAACCTTGTAACGCCAATACCATGCCGATAAACAGACCCGATACAATAATAATTGTCAGTGATTGTACGCCGACAAAATAGAATTGTTTGATCAGCAGTGGGAATTGCTTTTTAAATTGTGGACGACCAATGAGCGCACCAAATAGCATCACACCTGAACGACCCAGCATTGCGATAGTATTAATGACTGATTGCCCCAGTTTCGCAATTAAATTCAACATTATTTTGCACCTCTGCTTAGGTCTAATTTGTAATCATCTGCTGGATAATGGAATGGCACAGGGCCGTCAGCTAAGCCTTCAAGAAACTGTTTCACACGTAGATCCGGGTTGTCTCGAAGTTGCTGTGATGTTCCACCGGCAATGATATGTTGTTCTGCAATAATATAGGCATAATCAGCTATACTTAGTACTTCTTTAACATCATGGCTTACCACAATGCAGGTTAAGCCTAGTGATTGGTTGATTTCGGCGATGAGTTTGACAATCACGCCCATTGAGATAGGGTCTTGACCGGCAAAAGGTTCGTCGAACATGATTAAGTCTGGGTCAAGCGCAATTGCTCTGGCTAGCGCTGCACGCCGAGCCATACCGCCGGATAATTCCGAAGGCATCATATGCGCTGCGCCTCGTAGTCCGACCGCTTGTAATTTCATCAGAACTAAATTATGCAATACCGGTTCGGGTAAGTTGAGATGTTCACGCAATGGGTAAGCCACATTATCAAAGACATTGAGATCGGTAAATAATGCGCCCGATTGAAATAACATACTCATGCGTTTACGCACTTCATATAATCTTGAACGTGACATACTGGGAATATCTTCACCGTCAAATAAGATTTGACCGGATTGTGGTTTAAGCTGACCACCAATAAGCCTGAGTAGTGTTGTTTTACCAATTCCGGATGGACCCATAATGGCAGTCACTTTGCCTTTTGGCACATTCAGGCTCATATTTTTATAAATAGGTCTTGTTCCCCGATAAAAGGACATATCGTGAATTTCGACTATATTTTGCTGTAATGTGTTTGTCACTATGATTTCCTACACTACCATGATTAAATTTGAAGTTATTTTACTTGATATTTTAGAATAATGAAATCTATTAAACATATAGTTGATTTAACTGACATTTTAGCCAATTTGTCGATATTTTTTGGTAAGTTAGCTTATTTTATCAGCAGTTCCATGCTTTATCACTATTGGTTGGAAATAGTGTTCATTACTATCCTTTATTTTCCCATTATTTTATTAGGGAAAAGTGCTTTTAGCTGGCTTTTCCCTGTTATGTAAATAATGTACGCTAGGATTTTGGTTATTCGTGCCGAGCTTTACGTGCTAAATAGTTTCCTAAACTTTGGACAATTTGAATGACGATAACTAAAATGACCACGCAAATATAGGTCACAGTGGTATCAAAGCGTTGATAACCGTATGATACCGCCAAATCGCCAATACCACCGGCACCGATAGCGCCCGCCATGGCGGTGGCACCAATTAAACCGATTGTGGCAGTTGTTAGGGTTAAAATTAAGGAGCTGAACGCTTCGGGTAAAATAAAATACCAAATAACTTGTACTGGTGTTGCGCCCATAGATTGCGCCGCTTCAATAATCCCACTGTTGACTTCGAGCAGTGAATTTTCAACCAGCCTTGAAATATAAGGCGCCACGTAGCATGTTAAAGGCACAATGGCCGCCGTTGTACCAATTGAGCTACCGACAATCAATTTCGTTAACGGAACAATGGCGACTAATAGAATAATAAAAGGCAGTGAGCGCACCAGATTAATGATTGGATTAATAATGCGATAGA
The DNA here is from genome assembly GCF_026536465.1 of Gilliamella sp. B3172. Lineage (NCBI taxonomy): Bacteria > Pseudomonadati > Pseudomonadota > Gammaproteobacteria > Orbales > Orbaceae > Gilliamella > Gilliamella sp. B3172. The sequence continues at coordinate 190,656 of NZ_JAFNOA010000003.1, forward strand.
CCCGACTATTTTCCAACAGCCCACCCGGACGAGTTGTCACTAAACAGATGCCAAGGGATATGCCAATTAGCGATCCCAATAATAATGCAAAAAACACCATATAAAAGGTATCGTAAGTGGCTTGAATAAACTGATCGACGGTCACTGATGTTGAGAAATTAGTTTTCAGGTAATCACAAATGTTAGTTAATATTTCCATTTAGTTTATCTCCCAATGTTTAATTTCAGTGACTTGTACGCCGTTTTCACGTAAGTAATGCACTGATTGTTCGATGTTTGTTTCACTGCCTTTTAGTTGTACAAACATGCTGCCTAATACCGTTTTTTCAATTTCAGACATATGGGCAAACAGGATATTGACGACAACTTTTTGTTGTAATATCAATGAGTTCATGACCGGCTCAGAAGCAGAACGCCCTAAAAATTCCAGTTTGAATAGTTTGATATTCTCTTTTTTGCCTTCTATCTCTAACAGATTTTCAACGACCCCAGTTGGGATCTGATCGTTAATGACCGAACTGACAAAGTTGCGGGTCGTTTGATGTTTAGGGTGTCCAAACACATCAAGCACATTACCATGTTCAATGATCTGGCCTTTTTCCATCACCGCCACTTTATTGCAAATTTGTTCAATAACATGCATTTCATGGGTAATTAAAACAACGGTTATTTTATACTTTTCGTTGATCTGTTTGATGATGTTTAAAATTGCTTGAGTGGTTTGCGGATCGAGCGCAGAAGTGGCTTCATCACATAGTAAAATAGTTGGGTCGTTGGCTAAAGCTCTGGCAATACCGATGCGCTGTTTTTGCCCGCCGGATAGCTCTTTGGGATAGCTATTGGCTTTATCACTTAATCCAACAAATTCCAGCAGTTCATGGACTTTTTGTTTGATTGTTTGCTTATTTTTTTTATTTAAGATAAGTGGAATTGCCACGTTGTCATATACGGTTTTTGATTCAAGTAAATTGAAGTGTTGGAAGATCATGCCGATTTTTCGTCTGACTTGACGTAATTCACTGTTAGATAGTTGATTTAACAGTTGGTTTTCAATAATAACTTCGCCTTGAGTGGGTTTTTCAAGAAAATTGATCAATCGCACTAAGGTGCTTTTACCGGCGCCGCTATAACCGATGATGCCATAAATATCGCCTTTATCGATAGTTAAATTGATATTGTTTAATGCTTGAGTGGTGATGCCGTTGCGCTCATATTGCTTAGAGACGTTTTCAAATCTTATCATTATTTCGTTCCTATCGATTCTGTGCTAATTGTATAAGTGCTTGCTGCGCCAATTGGGATAAATAGTTGGCTGCGGGCATTATCATGTCTTGATTTATTTGGAATTTTGGATGATGAAGCGAATAAGAACTTTGTGAACCAAGATTGATAAATGCACCCGGCAAATGATGTAAATAGTGGGCAAAATCTTCACCGCCAAGTTGTGGTTTAAAATCAATAATATCATAACCAACTTGTTTGGCAACTTTTTGAGCAAATTCAACCCATTCGGCCACATTGATAATGGAAGGCGGGCCGTCAAACCACCTTAATTCGGCTTTACCGCCCATGGCAATGGCGATATTTTCAATAATAGTCGCCAACTGTTGTTTTACTTTGGCACGAATTTCAGGGGTTAATGTTCTGACAGTACCTTCCATTTCAACTTTTTCAGGTATGACATTCCAAGTATTTCCGCCTTGAAATTTGGTAATGCTGACTATGACCGCATCTAATCCACTGACCGTACGGCTGGAAATAGTCTGTATTGCGCTGATAATTTGTGCGCCAATGACAATCGGGTCAACGCCCGATTCAGGCCTTGCCGCATGCGCACCGACGCCAGTTACGGTGATTTCGATTCGATCAACATTAGCGGAAAATGCGCCGGCTCGTGATGCCATTTGATTAATCGTTAAGTTGGGATTATTGTGCAGACCTAAGATAGCATCTACCCCATTTAGGGCGCCAATGTCGATAAATTGCAAGGCGCCGGTGAAGTTCTCTTCTGCCGGTTGAAACAGTAAGCGAACAGTGCCTTTTAAGTGTTTTTCTTGCTGTTTTAATAAATAAGCTGCGCCCATTAAAATGGTGGCATGCACATCGTGTCCACAGGCATGCATGACATCGGCTGTTTTAGAGCGGTAGGCGCAATTGGTTTGCTCATTAATCGGTAACGCATCAATATCTGCCCGCAGTGCAAGCACCGGCGAGCCGGTGCCAATTTCGGCAATAACGCCGGTTTTAGCGCCTAATTCTAAGATGCGGATGTGTGCTTTTTCCAAATAGGCGCGTAGTGTTTTTGTTGTTTCAAACTCTTGATTGGATAATTCAGGATGTTGATGCAACGTGGTAAAAAGCTCTCTAAGCGTATCTGCAAGTGACGAATTCATGTTATACCCAACGCTAATTAATTATTGATAGTTTTTACAGTAACATAGCTTAATTTGTCACCCTAATAATCGTTTTTTATATCTTATTCCTAAAAGTTATAAGTTAGAAGAACATGGAATAACTGAATGGTTTTTTCTATGTTAGAGTGTGTTTATGTTTTTAGACTGTTGAGGGTTGTTCAAATGAAAGCGGGATTTATCAAACAAACATTTATTAAGCGTGCAGCCGTGGTCGCTTTATTTAGTACAATATTTTTAATCAGTGCGTGTGATAACTCATCGGGAAAAGCCGATAATCAAACGAAAAAAGAGATCAGTATGGGCGTCTCACCCGGTCCTTATAATGACCTTTTTAAAGATGCCGTCAAACCGATCCTTGAATCTGAAGGATATAAAGTAAAATTGGTTAACTTTCCACATTTGTTAGAGTCAGATGTTGCCTTAAGTGAAGGAAGTATTGATCTAACCGTGGCACAACACACCGCCTATATGAATGTGTTTAATGCACAGCGTAAAGCGAATTTAAAACCTGTTGTGCATGTTCCTTCTGTGCCGGCGGCGATATTTTCTAATAAATATACTTCGTTAAATCAGGTTTTTGCCGGCGCTAAAGTGGCTATACCACAAGATGCATCGAATGCCGCCCGCTCTTATAATTTGCTTGAAAAAGCCGGTTGGATAAAGTTGAAACCGAACAGTAATCCGATTATTGTCAGTAAAAATGATGTGGCGGAAAATATTGCCGGTATTGAAATTATTGAAATGGATTCGGCGAATATTCCTCGGGTGCTTAATGAAATCGATTTTGCGGTTATACCCGGCAGTATTGTCTATTCAGCCAATATTGATTCAAAAACCGCATTATTATCAGAAACCATTATTCCGGATTTAGAAATCATGGTTGTGGTAAATGGCGGTAATGAAAATAGCCAGTGGGCTCAAGATGTGAAGCGTATTTATCAATCGCAACAATTTAAAGATTATATGAAAACCCATAATCAAAACGGTTATTGGGTAATGCCACAAGAATAGTCAAGTTAAAGCCCGTTGCATTACGGGCGTTTTAATATCTTGGCATCAGCTTATCAACGGTTAATGCCCACGCATCGATCCCACCACTTAAATTGTAAAGGTGTTGAGTTTCAAAACCATTCTCAGCTAAATAGTTGGCAACATTCAGGCTTCTTACACCATGATGACAATAGATCACAATATCAATTTCATCCGGGATTTGATCAAGATAAAGTGGAATTAAATTCATCGGAATATGAGTTGCCCCCGCAATTGCGCAGATCGCAACTTCGTTAGGCTCGCGTACATCAAGTAAAAATAACGGAGTTTTCTGATTTAGTTTTTCAGAAAGCTCGGTAGCTGTTAGTGTGTTTATATTATTCATTATGTCAAACTCGTTATAATTCTTGTCAAGAACTTTCAGAAAATACCTATGTTTAAGTAAAAATACAATAGCTTCTGTTATTGCATCAGTAATACTTATCTTTCTATTTTAATTCAGTTAAAAGCCCTGTCGGTGTTGGGCTTTGCCTTAATTATTGGGTTAAATTCATTTTAATTCTTGTCAAGAAGTTTCAGAAAATACCTATGTTTAAGTAAAAAATACAATAGCTTTTATTACTGTACCAATAATACTTATCTTTCTATTTTAATTCAGTTAAAAGCCCTGTCGGTGTTGGGCTTTGCCTTAATTATTGGGGTAAATCCATTATAATTCTTGTCAAGAAGTTTCAGAAAATACCCATGTTTAAGTAAAAACACAATAGCTTTTGTGACTGCACCAATAATACTTATCTTTCTATTTTAACTCAGCTAAAAGCCCTGTCAGTGTTGGGCTTTTGTCTTAATTATTGGGGTAAATTCATTTTAATTTTTGTCAAGAAGTTTCAGAAAATACCTATGTTTAAGTAAAAATACAATAGCTTTTATTATTGTACCAATATTACTATCTTTCTATTTTAATTCAGCTAAAAGCCCTGTCAGTGTTAGGCATTTGTCTTAATTATTGGGTTAAATTCAATTTAATTCTTGTCAATAAGTTTCAGAAAATACCTATGTTTAAGTATAAAACACAATAGCTTCTGTTACTGCACCAATAATACTGTCTTTCTATTTTAATTCAGCTAAAAGCCCTGTCAGTGTTAGGCTTTTGTCTAAATGATTGGGTTAAATTCATTTTAATTCTTGTCAAGAAGTTTCAGAAAATACCTATGTTTAAGTAAAAAATACAATAGCTTTTATTACTGTACCAATAATACTTATCTTTCTATTTTAATTCAGTTAAAAGCCCTGTCGGTGTTGGGCTTTTGTCTTAATTATTGGGTTAAATTCATTTTAATTCTTGTTAAGAAGTTTCAGAAAATACCTATGTTTTAGTATAAAGCCCTGGTTTTACACGCCATGATCTCATCATGCTAAAGCATTAACATGATGAGATAGGGGGGATTATGCCGCTAGCGCTTTGCTGATTTTCTCAAATAAATCTTTTGATAGATTGTCCAGTTTTAGCAATGATTCCAGTGCGTTGCGCATTTGTTGTTGGCGTTGTTGGTCATAACGTTTCAATCTGATTAATGGATCGATTAGTCTTGCTGCAACTTGTGGATTTTTTTGATTTAGTTCTGTCAAAATTTCAACTAAAAATTGATAACCACTACCGTCAGTTGCATGGAATGCAACCGGATTATTATTCACAAAAGCACCGATGAGTGAACGAATCCGGTTTGGATTGCTGAGCGTGAACGAGCGATGGGTAAGCAGTTTTTTAACCGTTGACAGGACATGTTGGTCCGGACTGGTTGCGTTTAACGATAACCATTTATCCATAACCAAACCATCTTGGTGCCATTTATTGTCAAAATCGGCTAAAAGTTCTTGCCGGCAATCAAGCTGCGCTTTGACCGCAGTCGATAGTGCGGCAATTGAATCGGTCATATTATTAGCCTGATAATATTGTTGGCTAACTAACTGATTGACTTGTGCGCGCTCATTTGAATAAGCGAGTAGCATCAAACAGGCATTTTTTAAAGATCGTTTAGCGATATCGTTATGCTCTATTCGATAATTGTCGAGTTTATTATGGCGGTAAACGGCTGTTAATTCGTCATATAACGCATTGCCAAAACGAGTCAATAAAAACTGGCGGACTTGGTAAATGGCAATTGGGTCAACGATGTTAAACAGATTCGCCAGTTCGTTTTCTGAAGGTAGTGTAATGATTTGAGCAATTAACGCCGGATCGGTTGATTCAGACAAGAGCGTCGCTCTGAAAGCATCAACGACCGCATCAGGTAGGTTTAGCGCTCTATTTTGTTGGTAATTTTCAACATTGGTTTGTACGTATTTATTTAACAACATTTGTGCTGCATCATAACGGCTAAATGCATTGGTTGCATGTTGCATCAAGAAAATTAAGTCATTATCTTGATAATCATAGTGCATTTTAACCGGTGCGGAAAAATCTCGGAGTAGTGAAATAATCGGTTTTTGCTCGATATTATCAAAAACAAACTGTTGTTTGGCTTCGGTTAAATTTAATACATGATTAATCGCTTGCTGATTATGTGTCAGGGCAATTGTTTCGCCATTATGTTGATACAACTCGATATCAACCGGAATATGCAGCGGGCTTTTTTGTGCTTGATCTTGCGTCGCCGGGGTTGTTTGCTCAATGGTTAAGGTGTACTGTTTGGCGTTTGCATCATAACTATCGGTTATGGTTAATTGCGGTGTGCCCGATTGGCTGTACCATAATTTAAATTGCGTTAAGTCAATACCCGAAGCATCTTGAATTGCGGCGACAAAATCGTCACAAGTCGCTGCGCTGCCGTCATGACGCTTGAAATAGAGTTTCATTCCGGCTTGAAATTTCTCTTCACCTAATAGGGTGTGCATCATGCGAATAACTTCAGCCCCTTTTTCATAGACGGTGACGGTGTAGAAATTGTTCATTTCAATCACTTGATCCGGACGAATAGGGTGCGACATTGGGCTGGCATCTTCGGCAAATTGTACTGTACGCAGTAATTTGACATCGGCAATACGCTTAACCGCTCTTGATCCTTGATCGGCAGTAAACTCTTGATCTCTAAATACAGTTAAGCCTTCTTTTAAACTTAATTGGAACCAATCCCGACAAGTAACACGATTGCCTGTCCAGTTATGAAAATATTCATGACCAATGACCGATTCAATGCCGATATAATCATCGTCAGTGGCGGTTTGTGGTTTGGCCAGTACATATTTAGAATTGAAGATATTGAGTCCTTTGTTTTCCATTGCGCCCATGTTGAAAAAATCAACCGCCACAATCATGAAAATATCTAAATCGTATTCTAAGTCAAATCGGGTTTCATCCCAGCGCATGGCATTTTTTAAGCTGGTCATTGCCCAGTGCGAACGGTCTAAATTACCTTTATCAACGTAAATTTCAAGCTCGACTTTACGATTTGATCGAGTGATAAACTCATCTTTTAAAATATCAAAATCTCCGGCAACTAAGGCAAATAAGTAAGCTGGTTTTGGAAACGGATCTTGCCATTGTACCCAATGACGTCCGTCAGCAAGTTCACCTTGAGCAATGCGATTACCATTGGAAAGCAGATAAGGATACTGTTGTTTATTGGCTGTGATTCGAGTTGAAAAACGGGCTAAGACATCTGGTCGGTCCAGATAATAAGTGATGTGGCGAAAGCCTTCGGCTTCACACTGTGTACATAGCGCTTCGCCGGAAACATATAATCCTTCCAGTGCGGTATTATCAATCGGTTTAATTTCATTAACAATTGTTAAGGTAAATTCATCTGAAGGAACATGATGAATAATGATGCCACTATCGGTGATTTGATAATCTGTCCAAGGTTGTTCATCAATATTTATAGAGACTAATTTTAAATCTTCGCCATCTAACACCAAATCTTTTGCTTGTGCATTTTTTTGGATAACCCGGCTACGAGCGGTTACAGTTGTAATGTCGGCTGACAGATTAAAATCAAGATCGATGTCAGTAATGGTAAAATCCGGCGCCTTATAATCCAGACGATATTTTGCCGTTGGTTGGGTATGGGGTTTGTTTGTACTCATTATTATTAACCTTATTAATCAAACACAATTAATCTTCAATTTAGTTTACTAGTATAGCCTAATAAAAATAATCTTATTAGATAATTGATCTATCTCTTCACTATTATTCTGCTATAATCTTTGCAATTTTATAAATGTACTGATAATAGATTCACATGTTACCAGCTATAATTACATCAATACTTGATACTGATGCTTATAAATTGCATATGCAACAAGCTGTTTTTCATCACTATCCGAATGCGACTGTGGTTGCTGAATTTCGATGCCGTAGTGATGATTTATTAGGCCACTATGCAGATCAAATAAAGCATCAAGTTAAATTAATGGAATCATTAACTCTCACTGATGATGAGTTTAACTATTTGTCCAACATCTCTTTTTTTCAAGCTGACTATTTGAATTGGTTAAAAAATTGGCGATTTAATAGCGATTTATTAACTATTCGCAATGAAAATGGCCGGTTAGTTATCCGAATTGAAGGCAAATGGTTAGATGTGATCTTATGGGAAGTGCCACTGCTGGCGGTTATCAGCGAAATTGTCCACCATGATCGTTCGCCTCATATCGGCGTAGCTGAGGCAATAGATCGATTGAAAGACAAACTGGAAATATTTAACCAGCAAACGGCAAATATCGATATGTCCGGGTTTAATTTAATGGACTTTGGTACACGTCGTCGCTATTCATTTGCCGTGCAAGAAGCCGTTATCGGTTATTTAAAAGACCATTTTGATAATTTTCATAGTACCAGTAATTATTTATTGGCTTATCGTTTGGGGCTGACGCCGGTGGGTACGCAAGCGCATGAATGGTTTCAAGCGCATCAGCGTTTAAGTCCGTCTTTACCAGATTGTCAAAAAACTGCGCTACAGGTTTGGTTAGATGAGTATCCTAATGATTTAGGGGTGGCTTTAACCGATTGTATTACTATGGATGCGTTTTTGCGGGATTTTGATTGGCATTTTGCCTCTCACTATCAAGGGCTGCGCCATGATTCGGGTGATCCGATTCAATGGGGTGAAAAGGCGATCAGCCATTACCAGCAGCTGGGTATCGATCCTAAAAGTAAGTTATTAGTCTTTTCTGACAGCCTCAATTTTGATAAAGCGCTGAAAATTTATCAGCATTTTAATCAGCGAGTAAAATTGGCCTTTGGCATCGGCGGTCATCTGGCATGTGATATTCCCTCGACAGTGGTTAATACGAAAGCCTTAAATATTGTTATAAAATTGACTGAGTGTAATCGTCAGTCAGTCGCTAAATTATCGGACAGTCCCGGTAAAACCATATCGCAAGACCAAGCTTTTATCGATGAATTAAAGCGTACTTTTAGGGTTAAGCATTGACAATTAACGTTATGTTAATGTCAAAAAAATCAGTAATTACGTTTTTTGCATATCAACTTATTTGGGTGCTTACTTAATCAAGTTGCGAAACATCATTTAGCAAAAACACGATTACTTAAATTATGATGAATAGATAAATTAATATAGAGATGGATAATTAAAATGAATTCAGTTGCACCTATTGTTGACGTGCTTCAAGGCAAAATTGCTGTTGGGAGCACTATTTCTGTACAAGGTTGGGTAAGAACCCGACGTGATTCTAAAGCCGGCATTTCATTTTTAGCTGTATATGACGGGTCATGTTTTGATTCTATCCAAGCTGTAATTGAAAAAGATCTGGCAAATTATGAACAAGATATTTTACGCCTAACTGCTGGCTGTTCAGTCAAAGTCACCGGTAAAGTGGTTGAATCACCGGGGCAAGGTCAAAAATATGAACTGCAAGCTACGCAGGTTGAAGTTTATGGTTTTGTTGACGATCCGGAAACTTACCCAATGGCGGCAAAACGTCACTCCATAGAGTATTTACGTGAAGTTGCCCATTTACGAGCCAGAACAAATATTGTTGGTGCCATTACTCGTGTACGTCATACTTTAGCGCAAGCTATCCACCAGTTCTTTGATGAGCGAGGCTTTTTTTGGCTTTCAACTCCGATTATTACCGCATCGGATACCGAGGGGGCTGGCGAAATGTTTCGTGTGTCCACGCTCGATATGTTAAATCTGCCAAAAACGGATAGCGGTAAAGTTGATTTTGATAAAGACTTTTTCGGTAAAGAAGCATTTTTAACCGTATCGGGGCAATTAAATGCTGAAACTTATGCTTGTGCATTGTCAAAAGTGTATACCTTTGGTCCAACTTTTAGAGCTGAAAACTCCAACACAACCCGCCATTTAGCTGAGTTTTGGATGATGGAGCCGGAAGTCGCCTTTGCTGATCTTGATGATAACGCTAAACTTGCTGAAGATATGCTTAAGTATGTATTTAAAGCGGTGCTTGAAAAACGCGCTGATGACATGCAGTTTTTTGCTCAGCATATCGATAAAGAGGCAATTAATCGTCTTGAAAGCTTTATTAATGCCGATTTTGCTCAAGTTGATTACACTGATGCAATTACCATTTTACAAAACTGTGGGGCAAAATTTGAAAACCCGGTGAGTTGGGGTATCGATTTAGCGTCGGAGCATGAGCGTTATTTAGCTGAACAACATTTTAAAGCGCCGGTAGTGGTAAAAAACTATCCGAAAGATATCAAAGCGTTTTATATGCGCATGAATGATGACGGCAAAACGGTGGCCGCAATGGATGTGTTAGCGCCCGGTATCGGTGAAATCATTGGCGGTTCACAACGTGAAGAGCGTTTAGACATGTTAGATAAACGTATGGATGAAATGGGGCTGAAAAAAGAAGATTATTGGTGGTATCGTGACTTGCGTCGTTATGGCACTGTACCTCATTCTGGTTTTGGTCTTGGTTTTGAGCGACTGATTGTTTATGTCACCGGGGTACAAAATGTCAGGGATGTGATCCCATTCCCGAGAACGCCACGTAATGCGCATTTTTAACGTAAAAATAAACCGGCAAATTGCCGGTTTATTTAATCTAACTTATTGTAGTGTAATTTGATTTTTGTAAAATTTGTAAAAATAGTTGAAAAAGTAATCAAACAGTCGATATTTTAGACTTAGACACTGCATTTAACGAAAAGTTCACTTGATTTTAAAAAAAATTTATACATAATTTACAGTACTTGAATAAAGTACATAAAAATAATAATCGAATTATTATTTTTGGATGAATTATTGTAATGAAATTGACACTAAACTTATGGGACGTGTCTTTTTAGAAAATAACCATGAGGGTAAGAAATGAAACGTAATCTATTAGCAATCGCTATTCCCGCGCTTTTAGTAGCAGCTAGCGCAAATGCATCTATCGAAGTTTGGAACAAAGACGGTAATAAAGTTGATTTTTATGGTCGAGTAAAAGCAGCTAACAACATTACTGATCGCGGACAAGTTGGTGAAGGTGATGATACTTCAGCTCGTTTAGGTATGTCTGGCCAAACTCAAATCACTGACAGCCTTACTGGTTATGGCCGTTGGGAATACGAAGCTAAAGCAGGTAAAGATTCACATAACGAAGTTCGTTATGCATTTGCTGGTTTAAACTTCGGTGATTTAGGTTCATTCGACTATGGTCGTAATGACGGTGTAGTTAAAGCAATCACTGCTTACACTGACGTATTACCACAATTTGGTGGTGACGCAGCTAACAACGACTGGCATGTATTATCTGCACGTACTAAAGCCGTTGCTACATACCGTAACAACAACTTCTTTGGTTTATCTGACGACTTCAGCTTTGCTCTTCAATATGCAGACAACGGTGATAACTCAAATACAAAAGACGCTATCCATAGTGGATCAAGAGAAGCTTACGGTGCTAACGCTCAATGGCGTATTTTTGACACTGGTCTAACTGCTGGTGCAGCTTATGCTCGTTCATCTTCAAGCTACTACCGTCACAGCACTTGGACTGCTGGTCTTAAATATGAAAACTACGATTTATATTTAGGTGCTAACTACTTCCAAAGCAAGTTAAAAAATCGTGTAGCTTATAATGATGGAACTGAAGATCTTAAAGTTAAAGGTTTTGAATTAGTTGCTCAATATGGTTTCGACTTAGAAGTGGGTCGTTTAACTCCATCTTTAGCTTATGTTCAACATAAAGTAAGCAGCGATCATTCTCGTTACTACGATCATTCTTCAAGCTCACCTTTAGTTAAATATGTATCTTTAGGTGCAACTTATGATCTTAACAAAAACTTCAGCGCAATTGTTGAATACAAATTCAACTTACTTGATCGTAAAGACGTTGGTGCAGCTGAAAACACTAAAGTACAACGTGGTAAACATGAAAACAAACCAGGTACTAAAGATGTGTTAGGTGTTGGTTTAATTTACCAATTCTAATTGCTTAAGACTTAATTCTTAAAACTTAATAAAAAGGGCACTTCGGTGCCTTTTTTTTCGCCTTCTATTAATCTTTTCAAACAAAAACACATTTTATGCTTAAAAAATTTGATATTTAAGATTAAAATAAACGTAAATTCGCAGAATTAATCTAATTATCATTGTTAAATAGATAGTGTGTACAATAAAATCTATATACTACATATTAAGAATAGATATCACAGTAATAATATAATTGCTATTAGCTAGCAGTTATTTATTAAATCGAGAGCAAAGTAATTTGCATCTTCAATAATAAAATACCTAAGAGGGTAACAAAATGAAACGTAATCTATTAGCAATCGCTATTCCTGCGCTTTTAATTGCAGGTACTGCTGGCGCTTCTATCGAAGTGTGGAATAAAGACGGTAATAAAGTTGACTTTTATGGTCGAGTTTATGCCTTAAATTATATTACTGATCGTAACAACCAAACAGGCGAAGGCGACAAAACTACTGCACGTCTAGGTATGTCTGGTCAAACTCAAATTACTGACAGTTTAAGTGGTTATGGCCGTTGGGAATACGAAGCAAAAACAGGTGCTGATGCAGATAACGAAACTCGTTATGCTTACGCCGGTTTAAACTTTGGTGACCTTGGTTCATTCGATTATGGTCGTAATGACGGTGTGTTAAAAACCTTAACTTCTTATACTGACGTTTTACCTGAGTTTGGTGGTGATGCTTCTGATAACAATCTTTATGCATTAACTGCACGTACTAAAGCGGTTGCAACTTACCGTAACTCTGACTTCTTCGGTCTAGTAGACGGTCTTCGTTTTGCTGTTCAGTATGCGGATAATGGTGATAATAGTTCAACTGGTCGTTTCAATAAACACGATCGTAATGGCCACAATAGTGCAGAAGCATGGGGTGCCGTGGTTGATTGGGATGTGTTAGAAACTGGTTTATCAGTTGGTGCCGGTTATGCACAAACTGGTGGTCATAAAGATGCTAAAGCTTGGTCTGCTGGTGTTAAATATGCCAATGATAACCTTTACTTAGCTGCATTATATATTCAAGGCAAACAAAAATATGGTTGGGATAATGGATCAGCGTCAACTAATGCTGATGATTTAAAAACCAAAGGTTATGAATTTGTTGCACAATATGGTATCGACTTCGAAGTGGGTCGTTTAACACCATCTGTTGCTTATATTCAACACAAAGTAAGCGATGCATCTCGTTATTCAAGCGATGCTGGTCTTAAAGGTAATGACTTAGCAAAATATGTTGATGTTGGTTTAACTTATGACTTCAACAAAAACTTACAAGCTCTTATCGATTATAAAATCAACTTGTTAGATAAAGATGATATCGGTGCTCGTCGTGCTTTATATAATGACAGCACATTTAGCAAATCACAAATCAAAGCTACAACAAAAGATACTGTAGCACTTGGTTTAATTTACCAATTCTAATTGATTGCAATTTGCTATCAAGTAAAAGGCACTTCGGTGCCTTTTTTATTGGCTTTATTTTAATCAAATATTTCTTGCACTTTCGTCGATACTCTGTTAAAAATTGCAAAGATAATAATAGATTAGGATAAAATCAATGCGCTTAACCACCCGTATATTACCTGCCAAAAAGAGTATCGCTTTAGTCGCTCACGACCACTTAAAAGATTCACTGCTTGAATGGTGCAAGAAAAATTATCATGAACTGACTCATCACCATTTATGTGGCACCGGCACTACCGGTACTTTAATTAAAAAAGAGACGGGACTTGAAATTACCCCTATGTTAAGTGGACCAATGGGCGGGGATCAACAAATAGGCGCTTTAATTGCAGAAGGTAAAATCGATATTCTTATCTTTTTTTGGGATCCGCTTAATGCAGTTCCGCATGACCCCGATGTTAAGGCGTTACTTCGCCTGTCAACCGTCTGGAATATACCGGTGGCGACTAATCAAGCAACAGCTAACGCTTTAATACAATCATCTATTTTTGCTCAAGAGGTCGAAATAGAGATCCCGGACTATCAAGGTTATTTAGCGCAAAGAGTCAAATAGATGCCAATTCCTTCGCAAATCCGTAAAACCGGTCGAAAAATATTATTATTTGATAATTTATTTATCGTATTAGGATTTTATGTCGTTTTTCCGCTGGTTTCGACTCATTTTGTCAGTCAAGTAGGCTGGAGTGCATTATTTGTCGGTTTTGCTTTAGGATTTCGGCAATTTGTACAACAAGGCTTTGGTATTATTGGCGGTGCCATAGCCGATAGATTTGGCGCTAAGCCAATGATCGTCACCGGTATGTTTTTGCGTTCCATTGGTTTTATCTCTATGGCAGTTGCTAACGAACCATGGTTATTACTGCTATCGTGCTTGCTCTCGGCACTTGGCGGTTTATTGTTTGATCCGCCACGTATGGGATTAACCATTAAATTTACTCGACCGCATGAGCGTGGTAAGTTTATCTCTTTGCTAATGATACAAGATAATGCTGGTGCGGTGATAGGTGCCTTAATAGGCGGTTTGCTGATCGATTATGATTTTCATCTGGTCTGTTGGTGCGGCGCATTTATCTTTTTCTTATGTGGCATTTTTAATGTTATCTATTTGCCGGCCTACCATATCGCAATTGGTAAAGCGCCCATTATCAATGGGATGAAAATGGTTGTCAAAGATCGCAAATTTACCCGTTATGTGTTGACCTTGACCGGTTATTATGTGCTTTGGGTGCAGATCATGTTGATGTTGCCTTTAACTATAACCAATGTGTCGGGCAGTCCTGGTTATGTCAAATGGATGTATGCCATTCAAGCTTGCATATCATTAGTGTTACTTTATCCATTGGCACGATTAAGTGAGCGCTATTTCCGATTAGATCAAAGACTTAAATTTGGTCTGTTTCTGATGACTTTTGCCTTTATTATCATTGGTTTTACGCATCATTTATCTATCTTGTTGTCTCTTATTGCACTGTTTTATTTAGGGGCAATTATTGCTGAGCCTGCGAGAGAAACACTATCAACAGTATTAACCAATCCGAAAGCAAAAGGAAGCTATATGGGATTTAGCCGACTAGGCTTAGCTTTAGGCGGATTTATTGGCTATACCGGTGCCGGCTGGTTATATGATGTTGCGCAGGCGATAGGTTTCCCGCATCTTCCATGGATAGTCCTAACCTTTGTCGGCTTGCTGACTTTGGGGTATTTACAATATCTATTTAAAGATGAACAACCTATGGTACGTATTAAGACCAGGAAGATTGGATAATCTCACCATTTTTAAATAACATCGCATCGCCGGTATTTAATTTATGCCATGTTTCATTCGAAGTTAATGGCAAAGTCGAAATAATAGTGACCACATCATCAGGTGTGGTATGTTTTTGAAAATCAATTTCCACATCTTCGTCAATCAATTTTGCTTTACCAAATGGTGCTCGGCGAGTGATCCAGTGCAAATTGGTTGAACAATACGCAAAAACATATTGTCCGTCAGACAGTAACATATTAAATATCCCTAGCTTATTTAACTCATCAGCACACTGTCTAATGTCATCAAAGAGTTTGATATCATCAGTCGGTTTTTTCGGATATTTTTTAAGTAATTGATTGATCAAATAGCAAAAAGCATACTCGCTATCGGTCATGCCTACCGGCTCAAAAATACCCCTGTCTAAACTTTCATAATCGGTTAATTGACCATTGTGAGCAAATGTCCAATTTTTCCCCCATAATTGTCGAGTAAAAGGGTGGGTGTTTTCTAATGCCACTCCACCCCGATTCGCTTGACGGATATGGGCGATAACTGCGGTGGATTTGATTGGGTAGTTTTGTACCATTTTAGCGATAGGCGAATAGCTACATGGCTCCGGATCTTTAAATGTCCGGCAGCCTTTTCCTTCATAAAAAGTGATGCCCCAACCATCTTTGTGGGGCCCTTTATCGCCGCCACGTTTGATTAAACTGGTAAAGCTAAAACAGATATCGGTTGGTACATTGGCACTCATACCCAATAGTTCGCACATTTTAAGCCATCTCTTTTTCAATTAGCATTATAAGAATATGGATAACTTTGATATGGATTTCTTGTACTCGATCGGCATAGCCAAAGTGTGGTACACGAATATCGACATCAGCCAGTCCATTCATTTTTCCACCATCTTTACCGGTTAAGGTGATAATCTTCATGCCTTTTTGTTTTGCCGCTTCGATGGCTTTTAGTACATTTGTTGAATTACCGGAAGTTGAAATACCTAACAGCACATCCCCCTTTTGCCCAACACCTTCAACGTAACGAGAAAAGATATAATCGAAACCAAAATCGTTACCTACGCACGATATATGGCTAACATCAGATATGGCAATGGCTGGGTAGGCAGGGCGGTTATCACGATAACGGCCGGTTAATTCTTCAGCAAAGTGCATTGCATCACAATGAGAACCACCATTTCCGCACGATAAAACTTTTCCGCCTTGTTTAAAACTATCAGCAATTAAAATAGCGGCTTGCTGAATTTGTTCAAGATTTTTATTATCCGAAACAAAATTGGCTAACACGTCAATAGCTTGGTTTAACTCATCACGAATATTATCAATGTACATTAATATAACCTCATAAATAGAAATTCTATTTAGTATTGTAAATCGTTCAAAATAGCTTGCAAGCGATAAAAAATAAAATGCCTATCCTTGTCAAGAAGTTTCAGAAATAACCTATGTTTAAGCATAATTTTTCTGAGAAAAATCCTAGAGTTAAACAGCTGTTATTTTTGCCTTACTCTTTTTCCAAAAATAAAATGATTTGATTGGTTAAATGTTATCGATCAATTTTCAAAAAATTATTTATTAAAACGTTGTTGTAGCGTTATATCCTAATAGGACAAGCCTTTAAATTGTGATAAAATAGCAAGATTATTTTCGCTTACCGTAATAGTTAAATAAGTGGTAATTAGATAATTGTGAGTTAAATAGCATTTAAAATTAATCTATAAGGAATTGATATGCAAACAGTAAAAGGTAAAGTTGCGGCACCCAAAGCTAAAGTAGCTATAATCGTCGCTCGTTTTAATCATTTTATTAATGACAGTTTAGTTAATGGCGCTGTTGATGCATTGACCCGTATCGGGCAAGTTGATGATAAAAATATTACTGTAATTTGGGTTCCGGGCGCTTATGAAATTCCACTTGCTGCTAAAGCCGCAGCACAATCAAAAAAATATGATGCTATTGTTGCTTTAGGCACAGTGATTCGTGGTAGTACTGCGCATTTTGATTTTGTTGCTGGTGAGTCAAGTTCTGGCTTATTAAGCGCCAGTTTAGATTTTTCAATTCCGGTAGGGTTTGGTATTTTAACAACTGAAAGTATAGAACAAGCTATTGAACGTGCAGGCACTAAAGCCGGTAATAAAGGCGCTGAAGCTGCTTTAACTGCACTGGAAATGCTAAATATTATTAAAGCAATTAAGGAGTAATTTAGTGGCGTTAGTGAATCCTCGTCGCCGTGCAAGAGAGTGTGCCGTTCAAGCAATTTACTCTTGGCAAATTTCACGCAATGATCTTGCTGATGTTGAAGCAAGTTTTATGGCTGAGCAAGATATGAAAGGCGTTGATGCCAAATATTTTAGAGAGTTACTTAGTGGTGTGGCTAAAAACACTGCTGAACTCGATGAAAAAATGTCACCTTATTTGACCGAACGTAGTGTTGATGAGTTAGGGCAAGTCGAGTTAGCCATTTTAAGAATTGCACTTTATGAATTAATGAAACGTCATGATGTGCCATATAAAGTTGTGATTAATGAAGCTATTGATCTAACCAAAACGTTTGGCGCTCAAGAGAGCCATAAATTTATTAATGGTGTTTTAGATAAAATTGCACCCACTATACGTACTCGCTAACTGAACAATATTGAGACAAATATGAACGATAATACTGAAAAAAATAAACCCACTGTTTACTATGCTAAAAAACAAGAGAATCCAAAACACTCTTTTGCGACTAAAGAGAAATCGAAAAATAGCCGAAATAAGCATAGGGAAGATTCTTTTCAGTCTAATTCAAGAAGCAAACGTGATTTTAATGATCGCATTGAAACGTTTCGACCTAATGTTAGTGGCAGAAAACCAGATAACAAAGCTCGATCCGATCAATCTCAATATGATTTAAATGATTCACCATGGCAAAAGAAAGTTCGTAATAATGAGCAGACTCCGACTTTTGGGTTTGATGAGTATCGTCAACGTAAAGAAGAGTCTTTAGTCTATAGTGAAAACAGTTGTAAAGCGGTGTTTAAACATCGTCGTTTAGCGATAGTCAAACTGTTTATTACTCAAGAGATGACTTATCAATTTAAAGATTTAATTAATTGGTTAGTCAAGCAGCGTTTGGGCTATGATGTTGTATCATCTGAGCAAATCACTAAAATTACCCAGACTCCTCATCACGGTGGTGTGTGCTTAATTGTAAAAAAACGTGTTCCACTTAGTTTAATTGACTATTTAGCTAAACAAAGTGATAAAACTCAAGATTGCCTTTTGGCTATTGATGATGTGAATAATCCTCATAACTTAGGTGGTTTGATTCGTAGTGCGGCTTTTTTTGATGTAAATGGTGTAATGTTACGTCAAACCAATTTACTCGATAGTGGTGCTGCTATGCGGGTTGCCGAAGGGGGTATTGAAGCGGTTGAATCAATCAAAAGTGATGATTTTATTGCTTCGTTAGATCTATTAAAACAACATGGCTATCAAGTTGTTGCGCTATTACCGTGTCAGGTTAAATCAATGGCATCAACTGAGCTACATAAAGCACATTTTAATCAAAAAGTTGCTTTGGTCATTTTCCAGCAAATTAATTTAAAATTAGTTAATTGTGCTGATGTAGTTGTTCATCTTAAAGGAAATGATAATATGCCTGCACTCAATATTTCAGTTGCTACAGGGATTGTATTATCGCATTTGCAAAATCAGTAGTGAATATGTTGCAGATGAGTTGGATTAGCTTTTTTGTCATTTAATATTTCTAAATAGCATCATTTGAATAGAAAATGGTTATTTTTTCTGTACATTGGTAGCTAGTTATTCTGTTCTGGTAATCATTATGGTGTTGAAACATAAAGTTGGTTTAATTTTTGGTAAGTTTTATCCTTTACATTGTGGTCATATCTATCTGATTGAAAAAGCGATGAGTCAAGTTGATGAATTGCATATTATCCTTGGCTGCGAGGCTGAACGTGATAAACTCCTTTTTCAAAAAAGCCAATTACCAAAACAACCTCAAGTCTACGATCGCTTTTCTTGGTTACAAGAAACCTTCAAAGATCGTCACAATATTCATGTACATATTTTAGATGAAGCCGGTATTGAATCTTATCCCAATGGCTGGCGAGATTGGAGCGATCGTGTTAAACATATTTTAGCTGAGCACAAAATTGAACCTACCGTCGTGTTCACCAGTGAGCCGCAAGATGCTAAAAATCATGAACACTATTTTGGCTGTCCGGTTGTGATTGTCGATGCCGATCGTGATTTTGTTAATATTAGTGCGACAAAAATTCGTGAAAATCCTTATAAAAATTGGAATTTCATTGCAAAAGCGGCTAAACCTTTTTTCGTTAAAAAAGTCGCTATTATCGGACAAGGTAAATTTAACGATTTACCCCTTCAGCTTGCCAATATATACAATACTCAATATGTTTCTAATGGCTATATTAATTACATTCAACGCGAAATAACCACACCGCAACATCAGCGTTATTTAAGTGAAAATGATTATATGCGAATAGCTATGCTTCATGTTGAACGTGTGGCGAAAGCGGTCGAAACTGCCAATAAACTGGTCTTTACCTCGATTGATTTTGATAGTTTAGCGAAAAACTACTATCAGATTTTTAATAAACAAAGTGATGCGTTAAGAGATTTAAAAATCAATTGTCCTTTTGATTTAGTCATACATGAGTCAGATTTACCCGCAAATAGCTCACCTTTAGAGCATTTTGAAACGGTGACGAAAATGGTTGAGTCATTATTGATTTAGTTCATCACATTTATTAATGCTTATGCTAAAATACCCTAAATCTTTACGATAGGTGTATTTTTATGTCTCAATCTTCTGATAAACAAGATAATAATAATCAAGAGAAAATCGATTTCGGTTATACCCAAGTTTTAAAACAAGATAAAGTCAAACGTGTAGCAGAAGTTTTTCATTCGGTTGCAGATAAATATGATGTAATGAATGATTTGATGTCATTTGGGATTCATCGTATCTGGAAAAAAAACACCATTGAGTATAGCAGTGTCCGTAAAGGTCAAAAAGTTCTCGATCTTGCTGGTGGAACCGGTGACTTAACCGCTAAATTTGCCCAGTTAGTTGGTGATGATGGCTTAGTTGTGCTTGCCGATATCAATGAATCGATGTTAAAAGTTGGTCGTGATAAGTTACGTGATAAAGGCTTATTTAAAAACATTGAATATGTGCAAGCAAATGCTGAACAATTGCCGTTTGCCGATAACTATTTTGATTGTATTACTATTTCTTTTGGTTTACGAAATGTTACCGATAAAGAGAAAGCCCTGCGTTCGATGTGGCGAGTTCTAAAGCCGGGCGGACGATTATTAATTCTTGAGTTTTCCAAACCTCAATATCAAATCTTAAATAAAGCGTATGATTTGTATTCTTTTACCATGCTGCCATTAATGGGCAAATTGGTGGCCAATGATTCAGAAAGTTATCGCTATTTAGCTGAATCAATTAGAATGCATCCGGATCAAAAAACGTTGAAAAAGATGATGGAAGATGCCGGATTTGTTGATGTGAAATATCACAATATGACCGGTGGCATTGTCGCTTTACATATTGGCTTCAAATTCTAATACGATAAAACATCATGACATTTTTTCGACTTTATAAAATTCTGGCAATTTTTCGGGCTTATCGATTAGATGAGTTGTTGCCCGCTCATCAGTCATCCAAATGGCTGCGATTTTTATTGATCTGCTTATTTTGGGTCAGACCGAAAGCGAAACATCAACCAATTGGCGAACGCTTACGTCAAGCCCTTCACGAACTTGGTCCGGTTTGGATAAAGTTCGGGCAGATGATCTCGACAAGGCGTGACATATTACCTAAGCATATTGCCGATGCGCTGGCTAAGTTGCAAGATCAAGTCCCGCCTTTTGACGGGAAGATAGCGAAACAACTCATTGAGTCTGCTCTTGGTAAGCCTATTGATACCTATTTTTCCGATTTTGATGAAATTCCATTAGCTTCAGCGTCCATTGCGCAGGTACATACTGCGACATTAAAAAGTAGTCAAGCTGAAATAGTGATTAAGGTGTTGCGACCGAATATTTTGCCCGTGATTCAATCCGATATTCGATTGATGTATTGGGTGGCAAGACAGCTAACTAAACGCATCAAATTTGGTGAAAGGTTGCGTGCGGTTGAAATTGTTAATAATTATGAAGTAACGTTACTTAAAGAGCTCGATTTACAGCAAGAAGCCTATAATACTATTCGCCTGCGTGAAAACTTTATTAATAGCGATATTCTTTATATTCCTTACATCTATCAAGAGTTATCTCGTAAAACGATTTTAGTTGAACAGCGAGTTAGAGGCGTTGCGATTGCCAATATTGATGAGCTAAAACGCAATAACGTTAATATGAAATTACTCGCCGAGCGAGGTGTTCAAGCCTTTTTTACACAAGTATTTCGGGATAATTTTTTCCATGCAGATATGCACCCGGGTAATATATTTGTTGATATCACCGATCCGCAAAACCCTCGCTATATTGGTATTGATTGTGCCATTGTTGGCATTCTAACTGAAGAAGATCAGCGCTATTTAGCTGAAAATTTTCTGGCCTTTTTTAATCGTGATTATCGTAAGATTGCTGAAACTTATATCGCATCGGGCTGGGTACCGGAGACAACCGATCCCGCTGCGCTTGAAATGGCGATGCGCAATGTGTGCGAACCGGCTTTTGCAAAACCACTGGTGGAGATTTCGTTCTCACAAATATTATTGGATTTATTTCAAGTTGCCCGTCAGTTTGAAATGGACATTCAGCCGCAATTAACGTTGCTGGAAAAAACGTTATTTTATATCGAAGGATTAGGTCGTCAGTTATATCCTGAATTGGATTTGTGGCAAACAGCCAAACCTTTTTTAGAAAAATGGTATGAAGATAAATACAGTGCCAAAAAGATCTTACAACAAGCTTGGGCTTCACTGCCGGAATGGCGGGCAATTTTACCCAATTTACCGGCAAAATTGAATGATCAATCACGAATCACAAAGCAGATTAATCAACAATTAGTCAGCATCAATCAACAATTACAACGCAATAAGAAAAGCCAACGTTATTTATATTGTATCATTGCTGTTGTGAGTACTTTATGTGTTGCATTATTGATACTTCGCTAATATGGTCACTTTAGAATCTTATTATTTAAGTGTATAATTTATTTATTTAACCCCTTTGGAGATAGTCATTATTATGCTAAGTATGCCCAAACTCCTTATAATTATTGCCGTTATTGTATTATTGTTTGGAACGAAAAAACTACGCTCTTTAGGATCAGATCTTGGCGCATCGATTAAAGGTTTTAAAAAAGCCATGAATGATGATGACGAACAAGATAGCAAAAAAGAGGCAAGTGACAGTTCAGCAAAAGTTGAAGATCTGACTTCAACTGATGATGACAATAATAAAAAAGAGTAACTTATGTTTGACATAAGCTTTGGTCAATTATTATTAGTGCTCATTATTGGACTGGTTGTGCTTGGGCCTGAGCGCTTACCTGTGGCGATTAAAACCGTCGCTGGTTGGATTAAAGTTATGCGCCGCATGTCTGCAACCGTGCAATTAGAGTTAAGCAAAGAGCTGAAACTACAAGAGTTACAAGACAGCTTAAAAAAAGCTGAGCAAAGTGGTTTAAAAACCCTTACCCCTGAAATTCAAGAATCAATTGATGAATTAAAACGGGTGACCGAATCATTACAAAAAGAGATTGATTCGGCTACCCATATAGATATTGAACACTCAGACAAAGATAAATCATGACAGACGACGCAACTCAACCTTTAATTGGACATCTTGTTGAACTCAGAACACGGCTACTACGTTGCATAATCTGTATTTTAATCGTACTGGCTTGCTTACTCTATTTTTCGAATGATATTTACCATATTGTTGCTAATCCTTTGATTAGACAATTGCCTACCGGCAGTAGTATGATTGCAACTGACATTGCAGCGCCTTTTTTTACCCCAATAAAGTTAACTGCGGTTGTGGCAATATTTGTCTCGATTCCGTATGTGCTTTATCAAGTTTGGGGATTTATTGCCCCGGCACTTTATCAGCATGAAAAACGCTTAGTCATGCCACTGATTATTTCAAGTACGATTCTATTTTATATCGGTATTGCTTTTGCTTATTTTATGGTCTTTCCATTGGCATTTTACTTTTTTATTCATACCGCACCAGTGGATGTGGCAATTAATACCGATATTACCAAATATCTAGATTTTGTCATGACGCTTTTTGTTGTATTCGGATTTGCATTTGAAGTACCGGTAGCCATTATTTTACTTTGTTGGACAGGGGTGACAAATCCCCAAAGCCTACGAAAAAAACGCCCCTATATTATTGTTGGGGTTTTTGCCGTTGCGATGTTTGTTACACCACCGGATGTATTTTCACAAATCTTATTAGCAATACCAATTTGCTTATTATTTGAAATCGGTACTTTTTTTGCACGATTTTACCAACCACGTAAAAATAGCCAACTTGACAATGAAAGCCAACAAGATTTAAATGAAAATCAATAAATAGTTAAGTTATAGCTTAAATGACTAGTAAAGGATAACTCATCATAATGAAAACATCATTACCAGACTTTAATTTTGCCAATATTCTTGTTGTTGGTGACATTATGCTAGATCGCTACTGGTATGGCGGCACTAATCGTATTTCACCTGAAGCGCCGGTTCCGGTTGTGAAAATTGATGCGCTCGAAGAGCGTCCAGGTGGCGCTGCGAATGTGGCGATGAATATCACAGCGCTTGGCGGTCATGTGCGGCTCATTGGCTTAACAGGCATTGATGAGCCAGCTAAAATCCTTGATGAACAATTAACTCAATACCATGTGCAATGTGACTTTGTCTCGGTTTCAACGCATCCAACGATTACTAAATTAAGAGTGCTTTCTCGCAATCAACAGCTTATCCGAATTGATTTTGAAGAGGGCTTTGATAATGTAGATCCTTCGCCAATGCTCGAACGTATTAAAACTGCACTCGCCAGCCATAATGTATTGGTTTTGTCAGATTATGCCAAAGGAGCATTATCTTCTGTTCAAGCTATGATTCAACTGGCTAATCAAGCTAATGTGCCTATTTTAGTTGATCCTAAAGGAACAGATTTTGAACGTTATCGAGGCGCCACACTACTTACGCCAAATATGTCCGAATTTGAAGCGGTAGTGGGGCATTGCCAGAATGAAGAGCAGATCATCGAAAAAGGCTATGAGCTAATTAAGCGATTTGATCTCAAAGCATTACTGGTCACCCGTAGCGAAAAAGGCATGACGCTACTCCAGTTAGATAAGCCGGTTTATCACTTACCGACTCATGCCAAAGAAGTCTTTGATGTGACCGGAGCAGGCGATACCGTGATTGCTACATTAGCTACAGCGTTAGCCTCAGGCCAATCTTTAGAAGAAAGCTGCTTTTTAGCCAATGCCGCCGCAGGTGTGGTTGTGGGTAAACTAGGAACTTCAACCGTTTCTCAAATTGAGTTAGAAAATGCCATTCGAGCCCGTAAAAATAATGGTTTTGGGGTGATGACTGAAGATGAGTTAAAAGAAGAAGTCCGAAAAGCAAGGTTACGTGGCGAAAAAATTGTGATGACCAATGGTTGTTTTGATATCTTGCATGCAGGCCATGTCTCTTATCTTGCTAATGCCAGAAAACTTGGCGATCGCTTAGTCGTCGCTGTAAATAGTGATGAATCAGTAAAACAGCTCAAGGGTGAATCCCGACCAATTAACCCGTTAAGGCAACGTATGATTGTATTAGGCGCACTTGAATCAGTAGATTGGGTTGTGCCATTTGTTGAACAAACGCCACAGCGACTCATTAGCAATATTTTGCCTGATGTTTTGGTCAAAGGTGGCGACTATAAGCCGGAAGATATCGCTGGCGGTAAAGAGGTCATTGAAGCAGGTGGAACGGTAGAAGTTTTAAACTTTGAAGATGGTTGCTCCACCACAAATATTATCAATGCCATAAAAAATCAATAAACCATTCTTAGGCAAAATTGGCGACCAACAGGTGGCCAATTTTTTGTTTACAATGTCAATTCTCACCACTTTAGCTATCTGTTGTATTAACAACATGATGTACAAATCGTTTAGCTAAACATCTATCCAGTTTTTTAGATTAACAACAATCAGTGGCGCTTCGGTTGTTTAATTAAATAATTATTTATTTATTTTGATAATCAATAGATAATAACTATTGTTAAATTTTAGAATAAATGCTTTTTTTATTGCCCACTTTGTGCAAAGCTATTAACCATATTGAATCAGTAAGCTTAAAGGATAGATAATGACCAAACATTATGATTATATTGCTATCGGTGGCGGTAGTGGCGGTATTGCATCGGTTAACCGTGCAGCGTTATATGGCAAAAAATGTGCAATTATTGAAGCAAAATCATTGGGCGGAACGTGTGTTAATGTAGGCTGTGTTCCGAAAAAAATTATGTGGTATGGCGCGCAAATTGCCGAAGCAATCAATCATTATGGTCCCGACTATGGTTTTGATACCACTATTAATCAATTTAGTTGGGATAAATTATTAGCAAGCCGTGACGCTTATATCGATCGTGTACACCAATCGTATGACCGTGTGCTAACCAATAATAACGTAGATGTGATTTATGGCTATGCAAAATTTGTTGACTCACACACAATTGAGGTTAACGGTGAACAATACAGTGCCGATCATATTCTTATTGCGGTCGGTGGAAAGCCAACCATTCCGGACATCCCCGGCGCTGAATATGGTATCACGTCAGATGGATTTTTTGCCTTAAAAGCCTTACCTAAACGTGTGGCCGTGGTTGGGGCAGGTTATATTGCTTGTGAAATTGCCAGCGTTTTACATTCGCTAGGTGCGCAGACGCATCAATTTGTTCGTCAGGCAACACCTTTACGCAGTTTTGATCCACTGATTATTGAAACTTTAATGGAAGTGATTGCCGCTGAAGGTCAACGGTTACATACCTTTGCTATTCCAAAACAAGTGACTAAAAATAGTGATGATTCATTAACCCTAACATTGGAAAACGGTGAAAGTTATACTGTTGATTGTTTGATTTGGGCAATTGGTCGTCAGTCAGCCACTGGTGATATGAATCTAGAAGCTGCCGGCGTTGATGTTGATGATAATGGTTTTGTTATCGTCGATAAGTACCAAAATACTAATGTTGCAGGCATTTACTCGGTTGGTGATGATACCGGTGCCACCGCATTAACTCCTGTTGCCGTCGCTGCCGGACGTCGCTTGTCGGAACGACTTTTTAATAATAAAAAACATGAATATCTCGATTACACTAACATTCCAACCGTGGTATTTACTCATCCGGCTATAGGTACTGTTGGATTGACTGAACCGCAAGCTATTATTCAATACGGTCAAGAGAATGTAAAAGTTTATAAATCCACTTTTACCGCTATGTATACCGCTGTCACTGCACATCGTCAACCTTGCCGAATGAAGCTGGTTTGTGTGGGTAAAGATGAAAAAATTGTCGGTATTCATGGTATCGGTTATGGCATGGATGAGATATTACAAGGCTTTGCTGTCGCACTTAAAATGGGCGCAACCAAAAAAGACTTTGATAATACTGTGGCAATTCATCCAACTGCTGCTGAAGAGTTTGTCACTATGCGTTAATAAAATTAATGACTGCAAACTATAAAATAAAAAGCAGGCTAATGCCTGCTTTTTTGTACTTCTTACTTATCGATTATTAGACTCACTTCGCCAGCCTTGTTTGGCTAATGGATAAAAGCCTACAGCGACGGCGATTAATGCCACAAATGAGATATAAATTCCCGCACCAAGATAACTATATTGACCCAGTAAATGATCCGGACTTAATAGATAAATGGTTAACGTTGGCGTAATTGCACTAAACAAGGCATAGGCTAAATTATAAGAAAATGACAGTCCCGAATAGCGGATAGCGGGTGGGAAAGTTCTGGTGCCAATAATTGGTGTCATTGCGATAGAACCAATAAATAATCCAAATATCGCCCAAATTGAATATAATTTGCAGAGCGAAATGTCAGGCGATAGACTGCTATAAAAATAGAGGCTAACAATCGCAAGGCCACCCCAAGAAAGGATAACGGTTTTAGTGGTACCGAGCTTATCTTCTAACCAACCCGAAATAATACAGCCAATGGTTAAGGTTAAGGCTGCAATACAACCACCGATTCGCCAATCAAGGTTGGCAAAGTGGTACATCCCCCCGACAATACGCCCCGGGGTAATTAAAATGCCGACCATAATGGCTGTTGATAATGACCAAGTTAAAAGCGCCACAATCATGCAAGCGGTTTTATGTTTTTTCAAAACGGTCACAACCGGAATATTTTTTTCAATAGCTTTACGGGCAGCCAATTCTTTAAAAATTGGCGTTTCAGATAAAAATCGGCGTAAATAAACTGAAATAACACCAAAAATGCCCCCGACGATAAAGGGAATACGCCAAGCATAATCTAAGATATTTTGGTTGGTAAAACAGAGATCAATAATGATTGTCACAATAAAACCAAGCAAGATACCGCCAGTTATGCCGGATGTTAAGGTGCCAACGCCAAATCCGTAACGTTGTTTTGGCACATGCTCTGCAATAAATACCCAAGCACCGGGCATTTCCCCGCCAATGGCTGCACCTTGTAGCATACGCATTATCAACAGCAGTAGTGGCGCCATAATCCCAATGGTTTCATAAGTGGGTAATATACCAATAATAAAAGTCGGTAAAGCCATCATGGCTACACTTAGCGTGAACATTTTTTTACGTCCGACTTTATCGCCAAAGTGCGCCATGATAATTCCGCCAACCGGACGAACTAAATAACCAGCGGCAAAAATTCCCCAAGCAAAAAGATCCAAGGTTAAAGGTGATAATGTATGGGGGAGGAAAAGCGGTTTGACAATAGTGTCAATATAAAGCGCGTAAATAACAAAATCGTAAAACTCTAACGTTCCACCTAACGATGAGAGCACTAATGTTTTCAAATCCTTGCAATTTAATGGCCGAGCAACGGGTTGCCATTCGGCGTTGATTTCAGATTGACTCATGAACACAACCTTATTGTTATTGTTAAATAAAGATAACCAAATAATTCATCTTTTTTGACGAAATCCTAAATTGAGACAACATTCTGCCATAAAAATTTGTCCTTTTTTTCATCATAAAAAAATTTCATGAGTGAGACAAAACCGGTTATTTGATTTATAATTCTCGGAAAAATTTGGAAAAATTCAGCTTGTTTATAGAAATTTATGTAAGGAAAACTATCTATGTCAACCCCACAATCAAGGCGCTGTAGCTGGGTATCTAATGATCCTTTGTATATCGATTATCATGATAACGAATGGGGAATTGCTCAATATGATAGCCTTAAATTATTCGAAAAACTCTGTTTAGAAGGGCAACAAGCTGGATTATCATGGATTACAGTGTTGAAGAAGCGAGAAGAGTACCGTCGCTGTTTTTTTGATTTTCAGCCGGAAAAAATTATTCAATTAACGGCAGAAAATATCGAAGCTTTATTGCAAAACAAAGGCTTAATACGCAATCGTTTAAAACTCAACGGAATAGTAAAAAATGCGCATGCCTATTTAAATATGCAAAATAACGGTGAAGATTTTTCAACATTTATCTGGTCATTTGTCGAGGGAAAACCGATTATTAATCATTTTAACGATATGAGTGAAGTGCCTATTACTACCGATATTTCTGACAGCATGTCAAAAGCTTTAAAAAAGCGAGGTTTTACTTTTGTTGGTTCGACTATCTGTTATGCTTTTATGCAATCAATGGGATTAGTTAACGATCATTTTCAATATTGTGATAAAAAATAAAGGAAAAAATGACTATGCTTATTAAATTGATCAAGATTTGCTTTATTTTAATCTTTACCTATTTTGTTATTGCCAATATTGTTATTTATTTGTATGCCAATAAAAAACCGGTATCAAATGCGGATACTTTAGTGGTGCTCGGCTCTCAAGTTATAGGCAAGCCGGCTGTTGCGCATCCTACATTAGCTGTAAGATTGGATGTTGCGTATGATTACTTAAAAGATAATCCCCAAACCAAAGTGGTTGTTTGTGGCGGGCAAGGAAGGGATGAGTCGGCAACTGAAGCTAGCGTTATGGCACAATATTTAATCGATAAAGGTATCGAACCTAGTCGAATTTATCAAGAAGATAAATCAACCCGAACAGCACAACAATTTATCTATGCAAATCATGTATTACCTTTAGGTAATACGGTTGTGGTAACCAATGATTTTCATCTGTTGCGTTCAATTATGTTAGCCAAACGTTCAGGTTTTAGCCAAGTATCAGGACTATCAGCACCATTAGCTTGGGATAATATCGATAAATATTACGCATTGATTCGTGAGCCACTTGCACTGGCAAACTCCTGGCTATTTGATCATCCAAGCGATGATATGAAAAACGAGCAATAATTTTAAATCAAAACCTTTAATCAATCGCGGTAAAGCCATTAGTAGCTAATGTTTTTACCGTGCTTCCATGCTATTATTAATCATCAAATTTTAAATTGTTATAGATAAATATGAAATCCGATACAATTGTTGCACAAGCAACGCCACCGGGTCGAGGTGGTGTTGGAATTTTGCGTATTTCCGGGCCTCAAGCTCAAACAGTTGCGCATGCGGTATTAGGAAAATTACCAAAACCTCGTTATGCTGAGTATCTTCCCTTTTTAGCGTCTGATAATACAACGTTAGATGAGGGGATCGCATTATATTTCCCTAATCCTCACTCTTTCACCGGTGAAGATGTGCTTGAATTACAAGGGCATGGTGGGCCGGTAATATTAGATCTGCTACTTAAACGAGTGCTTGAGATACCTAATGTGCGAATTGCAAGACCGGGTGAGTTTTCAGAGCGTGCTTTTTTAAATGATAAATTAGATTTAGCCCAAGCTGAAGCCATTGCCGACTTAATTGACGCCAGTTCTGAACAGGCTGCAAAATCAGCTATATCATCCCTACAGGGGGTATTTTCTAAAAAAGTTAATGCGCTAGTTGAATCATTGATTCACCTAAGAATCTTTACTGAAGCTGCTATTGACTTTCCTGAAGAAGAGATCGACTTTTTGTCGGACGGCAAAATAGAAGCGCAACTTAATGAAGTGATTGCTCGCTTAAACGAAGTTCGTCAAGAGGCTAAACAAGGCTCACTGTTACGAGAAGGCATGAAAGTGGTGATAGCCGGGCGCCCTAATGCCGGTAAATCAAGTTTACTTAATGCACTTGCCGGGCGTGAAGCTGCAATTGTGACCGATATTGCCGGTACGACTCGTGATGTATTACGTGAACATATTCATATTGACGGTATGCCTCTACACATCATTGATACTGCCGGATTGCGTGAAGCCAGTGACGAAGTGGAAAGAATCGGTATTGAACGAGCATGGCATGAAATAGAGCAAGCCGATCGAGTCTTATTTATGGTAGATAGCACAACGACTAATGAAACAAATCCGGAAAAATTGTGGCCAGAATTTATCGAGCGTCTGCCAAAAAATATGCCTGTAACTGTGATTCGTAATAAAGCTGACTTAACCGGCGAGGCGTTAGGTTACAGTGAAATAGATGGCTACTCACTAATTCAACTTTCAGCCCGTACCGGTGACGGTATTGCGCTACTGCGTGATCATCTTAAACAAGCTATGGGCTTTAATGCGAGCACTGAAGGTGGCTTTTTAGCGCGCCGCCGCCATTTGCAAGCACTGGAAAAAGCCGCTCAGCACTTAAGCAATGGGCATTATCAATTAATGACTTTTCATGCCGGTGAATTACTCGCTGAGGAGTTAAGACTTGCGCAAGAAGCTTTAAGTGAAATTACCGGAGAGTTTACTTCTGATGATTTGCTTGGGCGCATATTTAGCTCATTTTGCATTGGTAAATAGAAGATGTATTTCAACTGTTAAGCTAGGCTAAATATCCGCTTATTTGTCGTTTTATCATACTAAGTTGGTAGTTTGGTTTTAGGCTGTTTTGGCGTAATATATAAAAACTTTTTCATTTTTAGCATAGCGTTTTGTTAAATAGCTAATCTATGCGCTCAGCCGGTTAATTATTTACAAAACCATGTTATTTCCAATAAAACAGAGGGTTAATTATGAAATTAATAGTCGATAATATGAGTTGTCAGCACTGTGTTAATGCTATCACTAAGGCGATTAACGATATCGATCCAAAGGCTAAAGTGACGGTTGATTTAGCTAAACATGAAGTTGATATCGACGGCGGAACCATTTCGCAAGAAGCCGCTATTGCTGCGATTAATGAAGCCGGTTATGAATTTGTTGGTATTGCCTACTAGTTTTAATGATTTCAATTATGACGGTTTCGGGCAAAATTTCAGTTAAATAAAAAACAGTGTTAATTTGTCCGAAACCTCAGTTATCAATCGATCACCACCATTGGTAAAAGTGGTGCGTTGGTCCAATACCTTTTCCGATACTTAAATCATCAGCATGGCTAATGGCGCCATATAAATAATCTTTCGCTTGTTTGACTGCCTGCGCTAAACTGCGTTGAGGTAATAACGCAGCAATTGCCGCAGATAAGGTGCAACCTGTGCCATGGGTATTTTTGGTTTGAATTCTTGGTGAAGACATAGTGATAATTTCATCATGTGTGATCAAGTAATCCGGGCTTTCATGCCCCGGCAAGTGTCCGCCTTTCATTAGCACAGCTTGACAGCCTAATTTAAGCAGCGCTTGCCCCTGTTTTAGCATATCATTTTCGTTGCTAGCTTCGTCACAATCTAACAAGGCAGCCGCTTCCGGCAAGTTTGGGGTGATAACAGTTGCCAGTGGCAATAATTTTTCACGAATTGCAGTGACAGCGTCGGATTTTAATAAGCGGTGCCCACCTTTGGCAACCATAACGGTGTCTAGCACAATGTTATTTATAGGGTTATTTTTTAATAACTGATAGACCGTCGACACTATCTCTTTGTTCATCAACATACCGATTTTAACACTGTCGATGTTGATATCCTGATATAACGTATTAAACTGCGCTTCAACAAATTGTGGCGATATAGCCAGCACGTCATCAACGCCTTGAGTGCTTTGCGCAGTGAGAGCAGTAATTACCGACATCCCATAAGCGCCTAATGCTGAAAATGTTTTTAAATCAGCTTGAATACCAGCACCACCACTTGGGTCGGAGCCGGCGATGGTTAAGGCGATTGTTGTCATAATATTTTTTCCTGTCGAGCTTGTTGTATTTTATTAATCAGCGATGCGGTTGCCTGTGCGACATTTTTTTGTCCACAAATGGCGGAAACCACGGCAACGCCGTCAATACCTGTTTGAATAACTTGGCTAATATTATTGATATCAATGCCACCAATGGCTACAGCAGGGCATTTTTTCAGTTTTACTTGTTGAGTCAGCAGCTCAATTCCCATAGCTGTTGCCGCATCTTTTTTGGTTGATGTTGGAAAGATTGGACCAATTCCCAAATAATCGACTTGTTGCCAGTCAACCGCATTAAGTTGCTCTTGATTGGAAACTGAAAACCCTAACCATTTATCCTTACCGATTAAACGGCGAGTAACATCGACAGGCAGATCACTTTGCCCAATATGGACACCGTCTGCATCAATAGCGAGTGCGATATCGATATGGTCATTAATAAATAGCGGGACAGGGGTGTCGGCTAGTGCGGTTTTCAGTGCT
Source organism: Gilliamella sp. B3172 (assembly GCF_026536465.1). Taxonomy (NCBI): domain Bacteria; kingdom Pseudomonadati; phylum Pseudomonadota; class Gammaproteobacteria; order Orbales; family Orbaceae; genus Gilliamella; species Gilliamella sp. B3172. Next base: position 223,508 of record NZ_JAFNOA010000003.1, read on the forward strand.
AAGGCGGCATGATACCACGCTTTACCTGTTAGCGCTTGCTCAGATCTTAACTGCACAGCAGTAACGCCATTAGCAACAGCAATTTCGGTCGTGTTTACCATACCATTAATACCACCACACAATAAGGGATCGAGAACTAAATATAAGTCCAAATTCAATTGTTTTTTCATCAGATTTCCTTATCCATGGTGTGAATTAAACAGTGAAAGCTTGTCGATAATTGATACGGCATAACTGCCTAAGCCATGGTGTTTGTTAGCTTGTTCACCCGCTTTTTTCATCATCAAACAGGCCGAAGCACAAGCTAATAACGTATCGTCTGAGCTAGCGATAAAGGCCGCCACCATTGCCGACAGTGAGCAACCGGTTCCGGTTACTTTCGTCAATGCAATATCACCGCCTTCAATGCGGTATGTGATTTGACCGTTAGTCACATAATCAATATCACCGGTCATTGCAACAATGGTTTGATACTTTTGTGCTAACTGCTTTGCCGCTTCAAGCGCCTGTTCGGTTGAATCTTGGCTATCAGGCCCGTTTGAGCAAGATTGCTCACCGCTTAATGCCAAAATTTCTGATGCATTACCGCGAATGGCAGTGGGCTTAAATGCCAATAGTTGATGAGCTATTGCGGTGCGATAAGGCAATGCGGGACCAACAGCGACCGGATCGAGCACCCAAGGTGTTTGGCTTTGTTGTGCCTGCTTTGCAGCAATCAGCATGCTTTGCGCAATATTATCCTCAATTGTTCCAATATTAACCAATAAACTGCTGGCAACGCTAACAAAATCGGCAACTTCTTGCTTGGCAACAATCATTGCAGGTGATGCGCCAATAGCCAGTAACACATTGGCAGTGAAATTTTGTACTACATCATTTGTTATACAGTGGACCAGGGGATGTTGTTGTTTGACGTTATTAATAAAGGGAGTGGCTTGGGCTAAATCAAACATTTTGGCTTGTGACATATTCATTCCTTATCATCTATTTATTGGGAAGAATTTGCCAGATTAAGCGCAATGTGGCTCAGACTTCCCTACGCTGGTATGATCCAGATCAGGTTCAACGGGTAAACTCTCAGTTTTTTGCAAAAGGCAAAAAACACCCCGAGTCAAATTTTTTTAGTTATTATGAACTTACTATCGGTTTTAAACAAGCTATTGTAATAATCTTTCGATATCTGTTATCACTTTTCTTTCCGGTAGGAAGATAATTAAATGATCGCCATCTTCAATAGTTAAATCCGTGTTGACGATAATGACATCTTCACCACGAACAACAGCCCCAATGGTTGCGCCGGACGGTAATTTTAGTCCGTTGATATTTTTGCCGACCAGTTTGGAGCTCTCATTGGTGCCATTAGCCACCACTTCGACAATTTCCGATTCGCCTTGTCGAAGTGAAATCACTTTTACAACGCCGGTTTGTCTTACATGGCTCAGTAGCTCTGAAATCGTTGCGTGTTGTGGGGAGATAGCAATATCAATCACACTATCATTAATCAATTCCAAATAAGCCTGCTTTTGGATTAACACAATAACTTTTTTGGCGCCCATTCTTTTGGCCAGCATTGAAGACATAATATTTGATTCATCATCGCTGGTTACAGCAATAAACAGATCAGTTAATTCGACTTGTTCTTGCGATAAAAGCTCTTGGTCGGACGATTCACCATGTAAAACAGTGGTATTAACTAACTGTTCAGCAATAAATTCTGCCCGTTCCGCATCCCGCTCAATCAACTTGACTTGATAGTCGTTCTCTAACCGCTTAGCTAAGGCAACCGCAACCCCGCCACCACCGCTAATTATAATTCGTTTGTAAGGTTTCTCTAACCGTTGTAGCTCGCTGGTTACCGCTTTAATATTCACCGGAGGAGTAATAAAGTAGACCATATCACCGGCTTCAATAAGTGTAGAGCCTAATGGACGAATAAAGCGATTTTGGCGATAAATCGCCACCACTCGAGCTTCAACATGCGGGAGATGCTCTTTGAGTTCGGACAGTTCACTACCGACTAAAGCGCCACCATAATATGCAGTAACAGCAACTAGACAGACCCGATTATCATAAAACGAGGCAAATTGAAGAGCGCCGGGATATTGAATTAATTGACTGATATGATTTGTGATTAAATTTTCTGGTGCAATAATGTGATCGATATTAATACAATCTTTATTGAAAAAAGGGTATCGTTCATCATTGTATTCCGGCGCACGAATACGGGCGACTTTTTGCGGAATGTTAAACATGACATGACCAATCTGACAAGCCATCATATTAACTTCGTCAGAATTGGTAACCGCAACGAGCATATCAGCCGATTCAGCACCAGCGCTTTCCAACACTTGTGGATAAGAAGATTTTCCTACAATGACTTGTAAATCAAAACGCTCTTGCAAAGATTGCAATTTTTCGTGATCTTCATCAACCACAGTGACATCGTTTTGTTTATCGGTTACCAGATACTCTGCCAGCGCACTGCCGGTTTGTCCTGCACCAAGAATTATAATCTTCATTGTTAACCCATAATAGTTAAATGGCTTTAAAGCTTACAGTGTCAACTTTTTTGCTTACTAAAGCCAATTAATATTGTTCAATGTTTATCGCGACTTGTGTCGTCTGTCGAATCGTTATTATACAAAACCGATAGCATCGTACACTTTTCTCAATGTCGGCTCAGCTTTTGAGCGTGCTTTATCAGCACCTTCACGCATAATTGAAAACAGGTACGTTTCATCGTCACGGTATTGGTGATATTTAGCTTGTAAAGCCGTTAACATATCAATAACTTGTGTTGCTACTTCAGTTTTCAAGTGGCCGTACATTTTGCCTTCAAACTCTTTTTCAAGCTCAATTATTGGTTTGCCCGTGATGCCGGTTAAGATATCTAACAGATTCGAAACTCCCGCTTTATTTTTTAAATCATAACGTACAACCGGTGGCTCATCAGAATCGGTCATGGCTCGCTTAATTTTTTTCTCAATATCTTTTGGATTTTCAAGTAAACCAATGACGTTGTTACGGTTTTCATCTGATTTAGACATTTTCTTAGTCGGTTCTTGAAGTGACATCACTCTTGCACCGACTTTCGGAATAAAGGGCTCTGGTACCGTAAATATCTCACCATAAAGCGCATTAAAGCGCATCGCAATATCACGTGATAGCTCAAGATGTTGTTTTTGATCATCACCAACTGGCACTAAATTAGCTTGATAAAGTAAAATATCGGCAGCCATAAGCACCGGATAATCAAATAAGCCGGCATTAATATTCTCACTATGGCGTGATGATTTATCTTTAAACTGCGTCATACGGCTCAGCTCGCCAAAGTAGGTGTAGCAGTTTAATGCCCAGCCAAGTTCGGCATGGGCTGGCACATGTGATTGAACAAAAATGGTACTTTTTTGCGGATCGATGCCACAAGCTAAATAGAGTGCTAAGGTATCGAGCGTCGCTTTGCGTAGTTTTTGTGGATCTTGACGTACCGTTATCGCATGTTGATTGACGATACAGTAAACGCAATCATATTCATTTTGCAACGCCACCCAATTTTTTAAAGCGCCTAAGTAGTTGCCAAGTGTTAGTTCTCCTGATGGCTGAGCGCCACTAAATACAATCGGTTTACTCATAATTAATTCCTAATCTGTTTTCTCTTTATTTGTGCTAATTATTTGTGCTAATTATTTTTTTGCGTCAGCTTTGGGCTGAGGTAATAAAGTTAATATATCTTTAAAATCATCCAGTAAAAAATCGGGATGACTGGTTGCAATAGATATACCATAATTATAACCATAGCTTAATGCAACTGTTGGGCAATTGGCATTTTTTGCCGCATCAATATCATTTTTAGAATCGCCGACAAATAATAATTGCGAGCTAAATAGTCCAAACGTTGCCATAACTTGATAAAGTGGCGCCGGATGCGGTTTTAATTTAATCACATCCCCACCGCCTAGCACTAACGAAAAATAGTCTTTAATGCCTAATGAACTGAGCAGTGCAGGTAAGAAATGCGCTGGTTTATTGGTCACTAAAGCTAAAGGGTAGTGATTATCGTGTAGGATTTTTAACGTTTCTTTGACATGCGGAAACAGTTTTGTTTGGGCATCCATGACTTTGTCATAGTGTTGATTAAAGCGATCTTTTGCTTGATGAAATAATTCTGTAGAAGGTGTTACCTCAATGGCTTTAAACACACGTTCTAGCATAACATCAATACCATTACCCACCCAATTTTTGACTTGTTCATTGGTAACTGTCGGCAGATTTAAGTCGGCCAACATTTGCTTAGCAGCTAAGGCCAGTCCGGGCACACTGTCAACTAAAGTGCCGTCGAGATCAAAGGCAATTGCCTGAATATCATCAAGTTTAGGCATGTTTTACTCCTGATAACGCTTTTCGCATGGCATCAATAACGGTTTTATAGTCGGGTTGACCAAATATAGCTGAGCCGGCAACAAACATATCGGCACCTGCTTTTGCTATTTCGGCGATGTTTTCAACTTTTACCCCGCCGTCGATTTCAAGTCTGATATTTTGCCCCGATTCGACAATCCGCTTTTTCACTTGTTGTAGTTTTTTTAGCGTTGAGGGGATAAATGATTGTCCACCAAAGCCGGGATTGACACCCATTAATAAGATAATATCGACTTTGTCCATGACATAATCTAAATAATCCAATGGTGTTGCCGGGTTGAAAACCAAACCGGCGGTACAACCATGATCTCTAATAAGTTGTAATGAGCGATCAAGATGAATGGTCGATTCGGGATGAATAGATATGTTAGTCGCGCCGGCTTTCGCAAAAGAGACAATCAGCTCTTCAACCGGCGATGCCATTAAATGCACATCAATTGGCGCTTTGATTCCATAGTCACGAAGTGCCTTGCAGAACATTGAACCCATAGTTAAATTTGGCACAAAGTGGTTATCCATTACATCAAAATGGACTACATCCGCCCCGGCATCAAGTACTTTTTGGGTATCTTCGCCAAGACGGGCAAAATCGGCTGATAGTATTGATGGCGCTATAATAAACTCTTGCATTACATACCTCTACTGATAAAGCCTTTATCAATATCACTTTATGACTTTTGATATAAGGCTAAGATTTCATCAATTTTTTTGCGCCCTTCACCTGCGCAACTAATTGAGCGACGCATTTCAGCACGATAAAGATATCGCGCTTTATTGTATAAAGTTCTTGTATAATCAGTATCATGATTAGATACCAGAACCGGAACATTATTCTCATAAGCCATGTTTTCGGCTAATTGCGATAATTTCTTATGCTCATCAAATCCAAAATTATTGGAGTAGTAAGCAGTAAAACCTGCTGAGTCATTGGGCGAAAGATAGGGAGGATCGCAATAAATCACTGAATTATGTTTAGCTTGTTTCATGACATCATGATAAGGCGCACAAATAAACTCAGCATTTTGCGCTTTTTTAGCAAAAAAATAGAGCTCTTTTTCAGGGAAATAAATTGTTTTATAACGTCCAAATGGCACATTAAATAATCCACTGTTATTATAGCGACAAAGACCGTTGTAACAGTGGCGGTTTAAATAGACAAACAGAAGCGATCTAATATACTGATCTTTGCTCCCATTAAACACATCTCGTAACTGATAAAATGCATCAGCTTGGTTATTTTGCTTACTAAATAGTAATTTAAGATCGCTAATAAACTTATCAGGACTTGTTTTTAATAAGTTATAAAGTGCAATTAAGTCATGATTGATATCAGCTAAAATATAACTTTTATAATTGGTGTTTAAAAAAACGGAGCCAGCGCCAACAAAAGGCTCAATGAGTTGATCCCCTTGTGGTAGATATCGCTTAATCGTGTCTACGAGCTCATATTTTCCTCCAGCCCATTTTAAAAAGGCTCGCTGCTTCTTCAACGGAAACTCCTATTTTGTTATTGCCAGGATAAATGAACGATATCCTTTATTATTTTGCAGTTTTTTCTTTATTGATCGTTGCACCAGATTTGATCCATGGTTTGTCGTTTTGTAAAGCATCGGGTAATGATTTAATCGCCTTTTTCGCTTCATCAGCGGTGGCGTAATTACCTTGAACTAAAATATACCAAGTTTCATTGTTACGTTTGGTTTCGTAAATCTGGTAATTGGTCAAATTATGTTGCTTAACGAGTTTTCTTAATCCCTCAGCTGATTTAGACGCACTAAGTTGGACAGCATAGTGTTCGTCTTTAATTATCGCTGAGTTTGTTGAAGTATTAATTTCTGGTTTATGACTAACAGGCTCAGGCTTCTGCGTAGTTTGCGATGAAGCTGGCGGTGTAGTCGGTTGGCTAGTGCTTGCTCCATTAGCCGAATTCGGTGCTTGTGTTGGGTTATTGCTATTATCATTGCCGCCAGATTGCGTAACATGGCTCTGTGCACTATTTGAGCTACCATTAGTTGTCTGACTATCAACCGGTTGTGGCGGTTGAATAGCAGGATTAGGTTGCTGCTCGGTTACGCTATTTGGCTCTTCCGGTGGAACGCCATTGACTACCGGCGGCGTTAATGAAGTTGGTTCGTTATTTGTTGAAGGACGAAATACGACTAAGCTAAGTAATAACAGAATTATTACAACTGCCATAAGCATAATAGTCAATTTTCTTTTTGAGTAGTTTTGAAGAAAATTTGGCAATTGCATTAAAGGCGTAGACTTCTTGTAAGAATTTTCTGATACATATCGATCATTTTTATCTACACGCATATTCTCTCCTTAACCCAACATCTGGTTTATTGCTCAACAATTCAAGCCACTGAAGAATGTCAATGACTTAGATTTGCTCTATTTTCTCAATGATATAACCAGCAACACCTTTAGCACTTTGCTCATCAGTTTTTATTGTGATATCTGCTATCTCTTCATAAAGTGGTTCACGTTCACCGGCAAGCTCTTCATAAAGTTCTCTTGGGGTGTTACCACCTTGTAATAATGGACGGCGTTTATCTTTTTGAGTCCGTGCCATCTGTTTCTCAATGGTTGTTTCAAGATAAACAACAATACCACGTGCTGATAATCGATTCCGTGTCTCTTTAGATAAAACCGATCCGCCACCTGTTGCCAGTACAACACCTTGTTTTTCAGTCAATTCGTTAATGACTTTCTCTTCTCTGGCTCGGAATCCGTCTTCACCTTCTAAGTCAAAAATCCATGCAATATCAGCACCTGTACGTTTTTCAATCTCTTGATCGGAGTCAAAAAATTCCATGCCCAACTGTTGTGCAATTTGTCGGCCTATTGTGCTTTTTCCTGCCCCCATTGGGCCAATTAGAAAGATATTTCGCTTTTCTGCCATTGTAGTTTCATCATCTATTAATTTTGGTTAAAATTTACAACACAATATCAACTCGTTATGATTGGTAATATCATTTTGGTTTGTCATTGTGTAACTTTTCTTGGATCTCCGTCTAACGACAAAAATTTAGGTCGGTAATTATCTCAATAGATAGCCCCTTTTTGCAATAGGTATTTATCAATAGTTTTAGCTTATACCTGCTTGGTGCAAATCATGAATGTTTAAAGCACCGACTAATTCCCCTTCGCTATTGACTACCGGTGCAGCGGTAATGTTATGATCATTAAATGTTTTTAATGCTTCTACTGCTTTCCAGTTTTCGGGGATTCGATAACCCGGGCTGGTCATCACTTGGGCAATACTATCTTGTAAAGTGCCATTTTTTAACAATAAACGGCGCAGATCACCGTCTGTAAATACGCCGATTATTTGGTTATCGTTATGGCATATAGCAACCAAACCAACACCGGTACGACTTAATTCTAGCATAGCATCAAGGACGGTTGCACTTTCCGGCACTTTAGGAATTAAATCACCTGTTCGCATGACATCTTTAACTTGATTAAGTAATTTTGCCCCTAAGCTTCCAGCCGGATGTGAACGCGCAAAGTCCTCTTCTTTAAAGCCTCTGGCACGCATGACAGCAATCGCAAGCGCATCGCCCATTAGCAGCGTGTTAGTTGAGCTTGAAGTCGGCGCCAGTCCCATAGGACAAGCCTCTTTTTCAATTGAGATATCCAGTACTGCTTGTGCCGCCTTAGCTAGCGGGGAGTCCAGCCCACCAGTGATAGCTATTACCGGAATATTCATGGCCGATAGTATCGGTAAAATAAAGTTAAACTCTTTAGCTCGCCCGGAGTAGGATATTAAAATCGCAATATCATTTTCAGTCACCATACCCAGATCGCCGTGTAAGGCTTCAGACGGGTGCATAAAAAAAGCCGGACTGCCGGTACTGGCAAGTGATGCTGCAATTTTTTTGCCAATGTGACCTGATTTTCCAATGCCGGAAACCACCACTTTGCCTTTGGTCGATAAGATCAGTTGGCAAGCTTTGATAAAATCTTTACCGAGTCGATTAGGTAACTTTTGTGCTTCTTGCAGTTCGAGCTCAAGCAGTTCTTGACCATACTGTAATAATTTATCCATTTCAATTAGCCTAGCGTTTGGGTAAATGTGAATGACAACTTTTTATGATTAAAACGATAAGTTAAACGAATATAAAAAGTCTGACTGTCAACAGTTTAACAATTAACTATTGAATATTCAAAAAGAAACGTTTTTTGTCAAGAAGTTTCAGAAAATGTATACGTTTCAGTATAAAACAGATTTTAAATTACGCAAAATATTTAAAATCCTAATGCGACTTTCACCCCTAATATAATAAGTATCACGCCCAGTAATTTATCAATTAAAAATTGAATTTTAAAGTAGCGCCGTTGGACGGTTTGGGTCTGAAAAATAAAAACGACAAACGGCCACCATAACACAGCTAAAAGCCAGATAATTAGCGCCACTAAGCATTTATCTAAAAATGAAGATTGCGCATTGAGTAGTTGGGTAAAAATCGCTAAAAAAAACAGCGTTGCTTTGGGATTCAGTAAATTACAAAAGAGACCTTGCATAAAGGCTGATTTAGCAGAGATTTGGTCTCTAACCACGCCTTGACTGATATAGGTAGTCCCACCGTTTCGGGCAAGCAGCGCTTTAATTCCCAGCCAAAAAAGATAAATCGCCCCGGCATAACGCAGTAAATCATAAATTAACGGTGTGGCAGTAATGAGCATAGCAATACCTGCGACACAATAACTCATATGAATTAAAATTGCCGTTATCACGCCAAAACATGTTAGCAGCGCTGTTTTTCGGTTATAACTTAAACTGTTTTTCAGCACCAGAAAAAAATCAGGACCGGGCGAAACCATACCCAAAAAGCTGACGGTTGTAACTAAAACGATTGTATCAAGCGTCATTATTTGTCCTGTTTATACTCTTGAGCGGCATGATTTAACGTTGCTATATTGGACTTATTTTGTTCAATGAACTGTTTTTTATCAAAATTTGGAGTGGTTAAATAGTCCGTTAAAAATTTAGCGTTGGTATTAACTTGTGCGCCGTTTAAGATTAAACGAGGTAGATCAATTTGATAGATTGTTTGATCTGTTGATTTTTGTAGATTCTCAGTTTTGGCATTAGTTAATAAGTAAAGTTTGCGTTCTTTTTCAGAAAGGCGATTAATTGTTGGTGTGCCTGACCCCATCATGAGGTGATCGGGAAAGATATAAAACACCGTATCATCTAATAAATTATTTTCTTTTAAATACGCAATAAATTTCCCTACATTATGATCAAGGGATGCGGCCACAAACGACATGTTATCATCCTTTGGAGAAATGACTGATGTCATGCGCTCATCATTAAAACCATTTGGCGCATGTGTTGAAATGGTTGAAATAAATAGCGCAAAGGGCTTGCCGGAATTGTGCAATTGAGTAACCTGTTTTTGGGCGATATCTAAGATATCTTTATCATATAATCCAAATGGCGCAACCGGATATTGTCCAACATAATTTTTTTCAGAGATAACTTGCATGCCTAATAGTTCTGCGATGTGTCCAATACCAGCAAAATCGGGGCCAGACATAACATAGCGTGTTTGGTAGCCCGCTTGCTGAAGTACATCCCCCAAACTAACCAGCTTAGTTTTGTCCGCTTTCATTAAAGGCGAGGTGCTATATCCGCCAATTAAAAACGGCATACCCGTCATATAAGTATACATCGAGGCGGTTGTCCAGCTACTTCCTGCTGCCATTGGCATATTCGGGAAAAAGGTAAACTCTTGGCGTAATTGTCTTAAGTTAGGGGTGATATCGGCAAAATCAAAAAAGCCTTGCTCGAAGGATTCTAACGACAGAACGATAATATTTTTACCTTGCTGTGTGTGAACTTGTTGTTTATGCGGATAATCAACCATGTTCATCGATTGTAACGCTTGGTCGAAGGGTTTTTCATCGGCAGTGGTGACTTGATATATTTCGTATAAACGACTGAAAGGTCCGTTATGATAACTGAGCGATGCAATAGCTAAAGTGGCTAGCAATAAACGGTAAGGTAGACGAAATTTACGCCTACAAAAGTTCGCCAATTTGATTAATCCAATGATTAAGGCAAAAAAAACAGCAATGACTAAGACAGCTTGAAATTTAAAGATGAATAATCCTTCAATAATATCATTTATATTCAAGTTGACATAGAACTGATAGTCTATAAACCCGCCACTAAAATAGATAGAGGTCAGTTCCATAACAATAAAAACAGTCATTAACACAATTGTGTCTCGTCGCAAAGCTCTGCTGCCAATTAAAGAAGCAGAAGTAATCGCTAAAATAAAAAGGGGTAATACCACCCATGTAGATAAAGGCATAAAATGTTGTACTCAAATTTTCAATAAAGCAATTAGCATCAGTATATACTTAATGATAAAAAAAATAAAAATCGCTATTTATAGGTAGTGATAGAAGTTAGCTGGTTTTTGATTAATTTACCAACTAAATTTTTAATTTTATCGAATAAATTAGTAAATCCTTATATTTTATAAGGTTGTGTTTAATGATAATTATTGCTATTTAATGTTGATAATTAACAATAATAGCAATAAGATATGGCTAAAATTTTATCAAGGTTCCAGAGGTCTGCTATGCCGTGCCTATTACGGAAGATAGTTGTCATATTGTTCTTGTCCATTTCTCCTTTGTCTCTCTGTTATGCAGACATGTCTTTGCCTTCTCCTCAAACTCAAGACGGTATGAGTTTATTCGAAAGCCTAAAAAAACGCTCTTCAACGCCTGGTGGGGGTTTTCCGGTAGGTACTATTTCAGATGAGGAGCTTTCGAACATACTTTGGGCTGCCAGTGGCTTAAATCGTGGTAAAACGGGTTGGACAGTGCCAATGGTAAAAGGCAAAGCTCCGTACGTTCGAATTTATGTCACTGGTGAGAAAGGTACCTTTTTATACGAATGGGAAGGACACTATCTGCGTGAGATAAATAATCAAGACTTACGTGGCGATATTGCTATGCAAAATTTCACCAAACGTGCTGCTTACTCTTTAATTTTTGTCTCTGATAGCGAAGCATTAACCGACTTTTCGCCTGATCAGGCCAATGATTTTAGTCAGATAGCTGTCGGTGCGATGAGTCAAAATGTCTATCTTGCCGCGACAGCTTTAAAACTCAGTGTTAGATATATTCATTCAATCAAACCAGATGTAATATCACAACAATTGCAACTACCGGAAAACAGCAAGCCAATTGGAATAGTGTTACTAGGTAAATAAGGAGTAAGGAAGTGAAACGATTTTTAACATTAGCATTGTTGCTTGTTGCCAGTATCGTTACTTTTGTACCAACATCTTATGCCACTGACAAAAAATATGAGTCTTGGAATGCCATTGTCGATGAAATGGATATCATTCTAAATGATGCTTATGACATCTACTTTATGAAAGATATTAACAAGGCAAAAGATCGTGTCAATAATGCCTATTTTGGCTTTTATGAAAAACATGGTGTAGAACGGGCGGTAATGTCCTATATTTCCGGTAAACGAGGCACCGATACCGAATATCAGTTTGCTAAAATTAAACGTTTAATGACATCTAATGCACCGAATAAAGTGGTGCGAGCCGAAATCGATGTGATTTTAAAAATGCTGCATGAAGATGCTAATGAATTAGACGGCAAAAAAGAGAGTGGTTGGAGTGTTTTCTTCGCTTCATTTATCATCATATTCCGTGAAGGTTTAGAGGCGATATTGGTTGTTGCCGCAATCTCAGCTTATCTGGTCAAAACCAATAATAAACCGATGTTAAAAGTGGTTTACCTAAGTTCATTGTTTGCTATTTTTGTCAGTATTTTAACCGCAATTGCCTTACATACTATTGTTGGTTTGAGTGGCGCTAATCAAGAGATTATGGAAGGTGGCGCCATGTTATTAGCCACGGTAGTACTCTTTTTTGTCAGCAATTGGATGATCTCCAAATCCGAATCTGAAGCATGGAAAAGTTATGTTGAAGGTAAAGTACAAACGGCTGTTACAACCGGTAGTAGTATTGCTTTGGGCTTTGCTGCCTTCTTAGCCGTGTTTAGGGAAGGGGCTGAAACTATTATCTTTTATCAAGCCATGTTAGCCGATGCTAAAGAGCATATGGATATGGTTTGGTACGGACTTGGCGTTGGCGGGATAATCCTTGCCTTCATCTTTATTGTTATTCGTTTTGGTGCAATTCGATTACCACTTAAACCATTCTTCATCTGTACCAGTGTATTGATGTACATTATGGCAATTGCTTTTGCTGGCGGTGGTGTAAAAGAGTTGCAAGAAGCCGATATTATTCAGGTAACACCGGTTGATTTTATCAGTTCTGTTGAAATTTTAGGTATTTATCCTACGGTTGAAACATTAATTCCGCAAGTAGTAATGGTAATGCTCGTAATAGTATCTGTCTTATATTACAAATTTAAATCGACAAATAAGGCAGTTTCTAATTAAGTAACAAGATTGATTGTGACACAATGGGAAATTGTGTCGCATTAAAAGAGTAACAACACATAATCATAAACGAAGTTAAGGAGTATTCAATGAAAAAATTAGTTTTAGCCGCAGGTATTTCTTCAATCCTTGCATTTTCATCATTCGCCAATGCCGAAGCACCCGCACCCGGTGAGGAAAAAGGCTTTGAAGAGTTCCCAATTGGTGAAGAAGTGACAGTCGGTCCATTAAATGTGAGTGCTGTTTATTTCCAACCTGTTGATATGGAACCTGCTGGCATGGGCGGATTACCTGCATCAAAATCAGATATGCATTTAGAGGCAGATATCTCAGCTAATGAAGATAATGTTCTTGGTTATGGTATCGGTACTTTTGTCCCTTATCTAACAGTGAAATATAAAATCCAAAAAGAAGGGAGCGACAATGTTATCGAAGGTAACTTTATGCCAATGAATGCTTCTGACGGTCCACATTATGGTAATAACGTTAAATTAGACGGTGCAGGTAAATATAAAGTGACATTTATTATTGAAAGCCCGGAAAAACAAGGTTATTTATTACATGTTGATAAAGAAACCGGTGTTGAAGGTCGTTTCTGGACTACACCGTATGAAGTATCTTGGGACTTCGATTTTATTCCACGTGCATGGTAATTATCGTTTTTTTAAATAAATTTTTTTAATTTATGCAATAAGTCATATTGTTGGCGAGTAGCAAGCTCGCCAATGATATTGTAATAATTAGGCAATGGTTATGCTTCAATACCTTATCAATGTTACCGATAATACGTTTGTTCCTGTCATTATGATAGCGCTGCTAAGCGCAGTTATGGTTAAATCCAATTACTCTCATTGTAAAAGATACATTACCGTTGGTTTTTTATTAGGTTTTGTTGCTGCACTCATTTACGCCATTTTAAAACGCACTACCGGCATTGCCATTCGGGAATTTTATGATCTCGGTGTGATTATTCCTTGGTTGGTTATCGCTTTACCGCTATTAATTTGTCTACTGGTAAAATCTTGCCATAATCGATTTAGTCAAGCGCTGTTGATTGTTTCATCCGGTTTAGCTATTGGCTTATTATCTGCTCAATTTGTCCCGAATTTACTGCTTTATCCTTTTGAATTTGATGTTGGCATGGAGTCAATTTTTAATCATGATTACCTGTCTAAGTGGGTGGGCTACGGTTTTTCCTTAGTTGTCACACTCTTAATTGGCTTATTTGCTTACAGAATGTGCCTCAGACTCGCCGATAAATTTGTGGTATTGATAACGGCACTTGCAATCACTATTTTAACCCTTGCAAATGGCATCAATTTTATCCAAATTTTAATTGTCCGGCGTTTTATTGCGCCACAAAAATGGATGATGGAACTAGTCATTTTTGTGTTAGCGCATGTTAATTTATTTATCTTTGCATTTATGGCCATAGCGCTTTGCCTTACCGCCGTTTTATATTTTAAAGCCAATACAACCTCATTAGTCGGGAGCAATCCTGCGCAAGTGCGTAAACTCAAAGCTAAGTTACGTCAAGATAGGCGAACTTCCCTATGGATGATTGCCACAGTAGCCATAACTGCCTACACCGTAACCCGTGCCCGATACATTTTTGAAAAAGGGGTTGAACTTACCCCAGCTGAGCCAGTTACGCCTGATGCCAATGGTTTAATTGTCATCCCGCTTGAGAAAGTCAATGACGGTAATTTACATCGTTATGGATATAAGGCAACCGACGGCACACTTGTTCGTTTTATTGTCATCAAAAAAAGTGAAAATGCTTACGGCGTAGGGTTTGATGCTTGCGATATTTGTGGGGCAAGCGGTTATTATCAACGAGGCAATCAAGTTGTCTGCATTTTGTGTGATGTGGTGATGAATATTGCAACAATCGGATTTTCAGGCGGTTGCAATCCGGTACCGCTTAAATATGAAATTATCGACGGTAATATGGTGATTCGCCCGGCTAATTTAGAAGCAGAAAAAAGCCGCTTTAAATAAAAGGCGATTTGCAAAGGAAGAAAATATGTTTCGCAGAATGTTACTTAGCGTTTTAGTTCGTCAAAAAAAGAAGCTGTTTTTGATTGCCTTAACCGTTGCATTGGGCGTCTCACTAGCAACGGCTATGTTAAATGTGATGTTTGATGTAGGGGATAAAGTTAACCAAGAATTAAAAGCCTACGGTGCAAATCTCAATATCGTGCCTAAAGGTACAGCCTTAGTTAGTGAAATGTATCAGCTTGATAATAGTGAAACCGAGCAAGCAGTACAATACATTAAGCAAGATGATTTAGTCAAAATAAAGATGATTTTTTGGGCCTATAACATTGTCGATTTTGCCCCTTACTTAACCACTCAAGCAACCTTCCACGATAAACCGGTTACCGTTGTTGGAACATGGTTTAACAAACACTTGACCATTCCAACCGGTGATGAAGTTGATACCGGCATGTTAGCGATGAAATCCTGGTGGACTATAGACGGTAACTCGATGAAAGATGATAATTTACAGGGTGTTATGGTTGGTGAAGCGATTGCTAAACAGTGGAATTTGCAAATCGGTGATAAAATTGAATTAACTTCACCTTATACCCAAAACCGGGCTACTTTAACCGTTAATAACATTTTCCACAGTGGCGGTATTGAAGATTCACAACTTTATGTCTCTTTACCTGTGGCGCAAAATTTAGCGAATAAAGTCGGATTAGTCGAGCGGGTTGAAGTCAGTGCCTTAACTACCCCGGAAAACGATCTAGCCCGAAAAGCCGCACAAGACCCTTCCAGCTTGTCACGCACACAGTGGGACACATGGTATTGCACCGCTTACATTAGTTCAATAGCCTATCAATTAGAAGAGTTAATGCCGGATGTCAAAGTAAAAGCAATTATGCAAGTTGCCGAATCGGAAGGCTCAATTTTGCAAAAAACGCAATTACTCATGTTACTGTTAACCATTTTATCGTTGATCTGTTCAGCGTTGGCGATTTCGAATCTGGTTACGGCTAATGTGATTGAACGCAGTACCGAAATCGGTCTATTAAAGGCTTTAGGGGCGACAAATACGTCGGTGGCAATGTTAATCTTAACTGAGATTTTAATTATTGCGCTATTAGGCGGCATAGCAGGTTATTTTATTGGATTAGGTTTTGCACAAATCATTGGGCACACGGTCTTTGGTTCGTTTGTTCAGCCTAAAATGATTATCATACCGTTAGTACTTATTATGGTCAGTTTGATAACCATTCTCGGTAGTTTACCGGCACTACGGATTATGATGTTTTTACGCCCAACAGATGTGTTACATGGCAGGTAAAGGAAAAGGCAAAGATCATGATAAATAAAAATCAACGATTTATTATAAAAACGCTTGTCAGTTCCCTTATTCGTCGGCGTTCTCGAATGGCAATTGCTTTACTTGGTGTGGCTATTGGCGCAACGGTGTTACTGGGTATGGTAACGCTTTGTTATGATATACCACGGCAAATGGGGCAAGAGTTCCGTTCTTACGGCGCCAATATGCTCTTAATGCCCGCCAATAACCAATCGACTATGTCAATGGCGGATGTGACTAAAGTCGTTAAACTGTTACCGCAAGATAAGCTACTTGGCGTTACCCCATTTCGCTATGACGCAATACGCAGTAATCAACACCCCTATACCATTGTTGGGACTGACTTTAAGCAGGTTATTAAAACCAGCCCTTATTGGCAAATTGAAGGGAAACTTCCTGAGCATCCAAATGAAATTTTGATCGGAACCGATATCGCTAATTTTGCAAAATTGACCATTGGTAGCACGATGCCTGTCACAGGTAAATCGAAACAAAATGCCCGCTTTGATGAAGATTTAACTATTACCGGTATTGTTAAAACAGGTCGCTCAGAAGACAGTTTTATTTTTATTGCTTTGCATGATTTAGAGCAGTTTCTTGAAGAAAGCGATCAAGCTGAGGTGGTTGAAGTAAGTATTACCGCCACTCAAGATGAACTAAAACACGATATTGAGATAATAAAAAAGCAGTCCGATAGTATTGAGCCGCATCTAATTAAATGGGTAACACAATCGGAGTCCTCAGTATTAGGTAAGCTTTCTTCCTTACTTTATCTGGTGACGTTTGTGGTATTAATGTTAACGATGATATGTGTCGCAACCACCATGATGACCGTTGTAATGGAACGACGCAAAGAGATCGGGCTAAAAAAAGCAATCGGGGCGAATAATCGAAGCATTGCCAAAGAGTTTCTTGCTGAAGGGCTAATTTTAGGTGTTTTGGGGGGGATTATTGGTGTGATTTGTGGACTGATCTTTGCACAGGTCATTAGTACCAATGTTTTTGGGCGCACTATTAATGTTGAATTTTACCTTATCCCAACGACAGTTGTGGTATCAGCTATTGTGACAGTCATTGCGTGTTTAATTCCGGTAAAACGAGCGCTCGAAGTGGAGCCGGCATTAGTTTTACGTGGCGAATAGGATGTAAAGAATGAATATACTTCAAGTCAATAATGTATCAAAGATTTATGGATCACTTCATGCCTTATCAGAGGTGAATTTAACCGTTGAGGAAGGTAAATGGTTATCGATTATGGGACCGTCAGGGAGTGGCAAAACGACGTTAATGAATATTATCGGCTGTATGGATAAACCGTCGTTAGGATCAGTGATTTTAGATGGGCAAGATATAACTCAGCTCTCTTTACCGCAGTTGACTGAAATTCGTCGCGATAAAATTGGATTGATCTTTCAACAATTCCATTTAGTGTCCTATTTAACTGCGTTAGAAAATGTGATGGTTGCCCAATATTACCACAGCATGGTCGATGAAAAAGAAGCCTTACAAGCCCTTGAGAGAGTTGGGCTTGCCGCTCGAGCTAAACATTTACCACGTCAGTTATCTGGTGGTGAACAGCAACGTGTTTGCATTGCTCGAGCCTTGATAAACTATCCAAAGTTAATTTTAGCTGATGAACCAACCGGTAATTTAGATGAAAGTAATGAAGCCATGGTCATGAACTTATTACATCAATTACACGAAGAGGGCAGCACCATTATTGTCGTAACCCATTCGCCCGAAGTATCTAAACATGCACAAACAACTGTTGTACTTGAGCATGGCAAAGTTGCACAAGTAATTAATAATTAAGAAAGGTTAGTAAAATGAAAAATCGTATGCTTTCATCATTCTGTTTTATGTTTCTCGGATCAATGATTATCTTATTCCCCCTTTATATTTTACCCGTTTGCCCACTCCCCGAAGTGGCATCAATGCCGGCTGATACTATGGCCAGTGAAGCGGCTAATGCAGGGCATATGCATAGCAGTGGTGGCAAGATAATGAAATGTTTTTGGACTGCCAAAGCCGAACTAGGTGTGGGCGCTTTGGTTATGGCTATCGGTTTTTTGATGCTATTTTCTCGCACCGTATTTATCCGAATGGGATTAAGCTTGGCTTTAGCTTGCATTGCGATATTAGCAGGCGCAATTCCAACTGTTTTAATCGGTGTTTGCGGTAATGAAATGATGCGATGCAATATCGGCGCAAAACCAGCGTTAGTGTTACTGTCATTAGTGTTATTTATTGTAGCTATTATCAATATTGTTAGTTTAAATAAAATGACCAAAAGAAATTGGATGTAACTTAAGAAACTTTGAGTTTATTTTTCTTAAGACAGATAAGTAAAACAAATCAATGAATGACTGGAATTAAAACATGCAAGAAAAACCTATTACCATAGCTAGTTTAGCATGGCGAAATATTCAACGGCGGCCGTTTCGTAGTTGTTGTTTGATTATCATCATTATGCTTTTTTCTGCAACGCTATTTGGTGGTAGTGTGCTGATGAAAAACCTAAGCTTGGGCATTGCCGGTATGGGCAATCGCTTAGGGGCTGATATTTTGATTGTGCCACATGGTTATGAAAAAAATCTTGAAGTGGCGCTGTTGCGTGGTGAGCCGAGTAGTTTTTATCTTAAAGTTGATTTGATTGATAAAATTAAGAATATCAAAGGAATTGATGCCATTTCGCCTCAACTTTTTATTGCCTCGTTAAATGCCGGCTGTTGTAGCTCCAAAGTGCAATTAATTGGCTTTGATCAGCATAGTGATTTTGTGATTAAGCCTTGGCTTCAAACCCAATTATCTCAGCCACTGAGCGATAATAAAGTAGTGGTAGGGGCTAAAATCACATCCGAAGTGGGCGATGAAATCAGGTTTTTTAATCATCCATTCAAAATTGCGGCGAAAATGGATAGCACCGGAATGGGGTTTGATACTTCAGTTTTTATGACTATGTCAGCAGCGCAAGCATTAATGAGAGACGCCAAATTAATCGAGGGTGATGTTGAACACTTTAATAACTATGCTTCATCTATTTTTATCAAAGTCGATCCAAATTATTCACCGAAAGATGTGGTCAATCAAATTATGCCCAAATTTGCTATTGACTATAACCTTGATTTTGTGATGACTAAAGGGATGTTAAGTAATATTGCTAAATATCTAAATAGCTTCTCAACAATTGTTTATAGTTTATCTGCTCTATTTTGGGTACTGGCAATTATTGTGATCTTCGTTATCTTCTCTTCATCACTAAACGAACGTAAACGGGAAATTAGTATTTTACGGATTTTAGGCGCTTCACGTCGTGATTTAGTGAAAATGTTATTACGTGAATCACTAATTATTTGTGCATTAGGTGGAATTGCTGGAATAGTGATTGCTGGCGTATTGCTATATGCCTTTAGTTTATTGATCTGCCAATCAATAGGGCTTCCTTGTGTTAATATCGGATTATTAGATGTCTTAATTTATGCTAGCGTGGTGTTTGTTTTAACATTAATAATTGGACCATTTTCAAGTATCTATTCAGCTTTATCCATGACTAAATTTGATACATATCGCACGCTGCGAGAGGGTGAATAAATGCTATTAGATATCAAAAATTTACGCAAAGATTATCAACGAGGTGAGCAAACTTTTTCGGCAGTGAATAATGTTAGTTTTTCAATGGCTGAAAATGATTTTATCTGTATTATGGGTAAATCAGGCAGTGGCAAAACCACACTACTTAATATGATTGCAGGCTTACTGACCCCAACTCAAGGCAAAATTATCATCAATGGCACTAATTTGTTTGAGCTTAATGATCAGCAAGTATCTGCTTTTCGTAATCAGCATATTGGTTATGTTCCGCAAGGGAGTAGTTTGCTCCCTAATTTAACTGCGCTGGAAAATATTCGATTACCCTTTTATCTGACTAAGCGCCCAAATCAAAGCACATTAAATATAGCTAAACAATTGCTGGAAAAAGCGAAAGTCGCTGATTTACAAAATGCTTATCCGGCAAATATGTCAGGTGGAGAGATGCGGCGCATTGCCATATTACGTGCACTGATTTGTCAGCCCAAAATCATTATCGCTGATGAACCGACAAGCGATTTGGATGAAGAGAGCGCCACTGAAATTATGCAACTTTTGTCAGATATTCATCAGCAAGGTACGGCTTTATTAATTGTTACCCATGATAATGATGTGGCAAGCTATAGCCAAAAAATTGTGAAAATGTCATCAGGTCGCTTAATTGACTAATCAAATAAGTCAGTTTAATGGTTAAGTAAACACTGACTTAGGCGATTAAAAGCGGGTTATGCCCCATTTTTATCATGATTTTATTCAATGTTATCAGAGGTAAACCAATAAGCGAATTAATATCATTGCCTTCGAGCTTGTCAAACAGGGTAATACCCAGTTCATCACATTTAAAACTACCTGCACATTGCAAAGGCATCTCTTTAGCAATGTAAGCATCAATTTCGGCATCAGTTAATTGTCGAAAAGTGACTTTAAATGGTTCGCAAATAGTGGTTGATTGCATCGATTGGGTATCAATTACTGTCATGCCGGTAAAAAAATAAAAAGTGTTGCCACTGCTTTTTTTCAATTGTATACGAGCGTTTTCAACCGTGTGAGGCTTACCCACAATTTGATCATTAAGCACACCCACTTGATCAGAACCAATAATTAAACTATTGGGATACTTTGCAACTAATGATTGAGCTTTAAGCTTTGCTAGTCGTACAACCAATTGCTCTGCCGATTCACCCGGTAGCGGGGTTTCATCACAAACTGGCGGAACACACTCAAAGGGTATCGCTAACTTTTCCAGTACTTTCTTACGTGATAGTGAAGTTGAGGCTAATATGATTTTCATGTTAAGGCTTCTTATTTAATATCCAAGCTGAAGGGTGAGCATTAAACCCTATGTGACCATAATAATCAACTGCCGAAGGCGCGGCCAGTAAGGTTATTGAACACTGCTTGTCGGTATTTTGCTTAATATGATGAATTAATTGTTTGCCAATTCCCTGTTTTTGATAATTTTTATCAACGGCGAGATCGGCTAAATAAGTGATATAGACAAAATCGGTTAAACAACGGGCGATACCGACTAATTGCTTTTCATGCCATGCGGTGATAATGAGATTTGCATTATCTAACATAGCTTGAAAACGCTTTGCATCGTCAATTGGTCGACGTTCACCTAATGAACAGTTTTGATAAAGTATTTGGGTTTGTTCAAGTGTTGGCTTAACATCTGAACGATAAATAATACTGTGCATTTTGATCTCCGTCATATAATGAATAAAAACTTATTTCAATTTTCTCAATTAATTTTAGGATATCATTATAGGTTAATTGAGCATATGACAATATAAAATATTGGGTGTATCAATCCTAAACTAGTAGCATAATAGTTGAGTAAAAGCGTTAACGCAGGTTAATGATTCAAGTTTACATCTATCGAGTTGGGGGGAGTATTATGTACAATAAAATTTTGGTGCCAATTGATATCACCGAAGAGGATTTAACTAAAAAAGTTATTCCGCATGTTGAGCGCTTAGCAAAACTAGCTAATGCTCAAGTGATCTTTTTTCATGCTTTGCCGGTTGCTTCGGCTATCGTCAATGCTTACTCCTTTGGTTTTGATGAGTTTAAAGATAAAGCTACCGTTCAGACTGAGCAATACTTACATAAATTAATGGAATCGATTAATTTACCACAGGAAAATTTATCTTTTTCGATCGCTTTTGGCAATCCTAGAGATGAAATTTTATCGTTGGCCAATGAAATTAAGCCTGATCTTATCATCTTAGGCTCAAGACGCCCAAATATCACAACCCACTTACTCGGCTCCAATGCCTCGGGGGTGGTGCGTGGCGCTCAAACCTCGGTGCTGGTGGTAAGATAGCGATTGTCAACAATGCGTTTTAAGCTATAAAGCAGGGGAGTGATTAAATCATCCCCCCTCTTTGTTACAGTGATGTTTTTTAATAACGTTGCAGACTATTGATGTTTAACAATAAAACAGCAGTGTATCTGTTTGTTACGCTTAAAATCTAATGAGAGCGTTTTGTTGGTAATATCTTGATAAGTCAGCCCTAGCTTTTGCATACCTTCAGCATCCATTTTAAAACCACGCTTATTATTTGAAAAAATAATTGTGCCATTAGGTCTTAATAAACGTTTTAGATCTGCCATTAATTTTAAGTGATCCCGCTGAACATCAAAGGTATTGTCCATGCGTTTTGAGTTTGAAAATGTCGGTGGATCGATAAATATTAAGTCAAATTGATCCTCACTTTGGGCTAAATAAAGTAGGCAGTCAGCTTGAATTAATCGGTGTTTTTTGCCGGTTAAACCATTTTGCTTTAAATTGCGATCCGCCCATTGTAAATAGGTTCTCGACATGTCGACAGTCGTGGTGGTTTTTGCCCCGCCAAGACCGGCATAAACAGTTGCCGTGCCGGTATAAGCAAACAGGTTTAAAAAGTCTTTGCCTGCGCTCATTTCGCCAATCATTTTACGCGCTAAACGATGATCTAAAAACAGCCCGGTATCTAAGTAATCGGTCACATTAACCCAAAATTGGGTTTTACGCCCGCCGATAGGATATTCATGAACTAAGAAGTAGTCCTGTTTTTGCCCCAATTTTTGATACTGTTGTTTGCCTTTTTGTTTTTCCCGTGTTTTTAAGATAAGTTGATCCGCTGTCAATTCAAGCACTGACATCGTGGCGTTAATGATATCAAATAGGCGCTGCCGTGTTTTTTGAGGATCGATATTTTTCGGTGCTGCGTACTCTTGAATGACAACTTTATCTTTATAACGGTCGATTGCAACATTGTATTCGGGCAGATCAGCATCGTAAAGTCGATAACATTCAAGTTGTTCAAGCGAAGCCCATTTTTCAAGTTTTTGCCTGTTTTTGCGTAAGCGATTGGCAAAATCACTTGCCGCAATGGTTTGTACTGGCGTCGATTCGGCGTTATCACGTTTAGCAATAGCATAATTTTTTTGCACACAGTCTAACGGACCATTTTTGGCTTTGAACTGTTTATCTGCACGCATTTGTAGGCAATCTAACAATTGGGGTGCGCCGCTAAAAAGTGACAGCCTCCAGCCGGCAAAGTTTTGTTTTATTTGTTGTCCTAAGGCTGAATGTAAAGCAATCAGTGCCGGTTCGCTCTCTAAACGTTCGCCATAAGGCGGATTACTAATAATCATCCCGTTTGTTGTATTCGGTAACGGGTTGGTTAATTGTGTCACATCTTGCAAGGCAAAGGTGATTAAGTCAGCAACGCCAGCTTGTAATGCATTTTGTTTTGCTCGCTCAAGTACTGCCGGGTTGTTATCGTAGCCGATAAATGGCGTTGTTGATTTACAAATATTATGTTTGGCCGTAAAAAGTATGTCGTTCCAAAGTGTCGGATTAAATCCTTTCCAGGCAAAAAATCCCCATTGTTTACGATGTAAACCCGGTGGGATTTTCGATGCAATCATGGCGGCCTCGATCAATAAGGTGCCCGAACCACACATCGGATCGAGTAACGGCTCGTCGGTTTGCCAGCCAGAACGCTGAATAATCGCCGCCGCTAGGTTTTCTTTCAGCGGAGCTTGACCGGTTTGCTGGCGATAACCACGTTGGTGTAAGCTATTACCACTCAAATCTAATGATAGCGTTACTCGGTTTTTATGCAAATAAGCATGAATACGAATATCAGGATCTTGCTTTGCAACACTTGGTCTTAAATCGGTATGACGAGAGAAGTTATCAACAATGGCATCTTTGATTTTTAATGCGCCATATTGGCTATTACGAATAAAGTCATTAACACCAACGAAATTGATCACAAATGAATTATCGACAGCAAAAATATCGGTCCATTTTATATTAAATACGCAAGAGTAAAGATCTAAATCACTATAGATATCAAACTCTGCAATCGGCAGTAAGATGCGTGATGCTAAGCGTGACCATAATAGCGATTGATATAAGGTCTGTTCATCAGCATCAAAATAGACGCCGCCTTGAGCAATTTTACAATTGGCAGCGCCGATGTGTTCTAACTCTTTTTTTAATAACTCTTCAAGCCCGCGCGATGTGCTGGCAAATAGTGCTTTCATGCATAATCCACTTAAAAATAAAATTGCTGGCATTATACCGACTTATTAATGCAGTGGGAAATAAAGCCGATATTTAACCATTTTTTTACGACAATCAAATAGGCTCAGTTGCTTAACTGTTCTGTTTTTATCGTTATTTTGCTGTTAATTGCACTGCACTTATTATAGATTCATTAAGCTTTAGGCAAAATAATCGATTTTTTGTTTATTTACAATTCTAAGCGTGAGATCGGTAATGGCAATAATCAGAGCCGAACGGATCATTTGTTGATAGCGGTGTTGATACATGGTTGATTTTAACGAATCGACAATACCCAGTTCTTTTACTTGTTCATGCTGATCAGCCCAATTGGGGGGGA
The DNA here is from genome assembly GCF_026536465.1 of Gilliamella sp. B3172. Taxonomy (NCBI): domain Bacteria; kingdom Pseudomonadati; phylum Pseudomonadota; class Gammaproteobacteria; order Orbales; family Orbaceae; genus Gilliamella; species Gilliamella sp. B3172. The sequence goes on from NZ_JAFNOA010000003.1 coordinate 248,205, forward strand.
GTACCATATCATGGAGTAAACTAATCGGCCCTAATATTTCATCATCCAGAAAGGTGTATTTTTTATCGTCTTGTTCTAATTCATCTAAAATCGCTATCAGCAGTTCGATATCTTCATAATCTTCACGGGTAATAATGCCCAGCGCATAAAGCAGTTTTAAGCAAACCGAAGTATCATTAAGAGGGCCGTTTTTGCCGACTAAAGTGGGGATAACAAATTTAATGGCGTGCGTATCTTTACGAAAAACAGTTAAAATTAATTGATTAACACTTTGGTTAATGAGCTTAATTGCAACCGTCAGCAAGCTGTAAATATCAGCTTGCTGATTGAGTTTTTCAAGTATCGTGTCTTCTGCTAATATCGATTCGGGCATCTTTGCTTAATATTGATGATTTTGCATAGCAGTATAAAGTTGTTCAATTTGCGGAACAATAGGATTATCGTTTTCAATGCCAGAAATCGAACAAAAAGCTTGCGTAATGCCATGCTGTGCAATTTGATTGGCTAAATCAACGGCTTGTTCGTCTTCATGATTTCGATAATTGAGCGCAGCGGCAATACCAATTAATAAATTGCTATTGGTTAGTTGATGCTCAAATGTGCCCAATAAAGGTTTAATTAAACGGTCACCGGTAGCTAATTTTCGCATTGGCTGGCGACCTACTCGGGCAGTATCGTCATGCAAGTACGGGTTTTCAAATCGAGTAAGAATCTTTTCGATATAAGCTTGATGTTTGGTTGGATCAAATTGATATCGTTTGATTAAAACTTGACCGCTTTCTTCCATTGCGCCACGTACTACATCTCGAATTCGATCTACTAAAATGGCTTCACGAATTGTGGCGATATTATGGTAGTACCCTAAATAGGCTGTAATGGCATGACCGGTATTGAGGGTAAATAGTTTGCGTTCGACAAACGCCATTAAATTATCGACAGGCTCCATGCCTTTGATTGCTGGAATAGGGCCAATAAATTGATTTTTATCGACAATCCATTCGCAAAAAGTTTCAACGGTGACTTCTAATATATCACCTGTTTTTGACGTTGCAGGCGGCACGATGCGATCGACGGCAGAATCGACAAAGCCAATATGGCTATTGACCCAATGATGAAGATCGTCGGGTATTGTTTTAAAAATTTCTTGTTTAAATTGGCTGGTACCTCGAACCATATTTTCACATGCGATGATATTTAATGGTGCGTTATTACCTTGTTGATGTCTTGCGATAATGCCTTTAGCTACTGTCGGCGCTATGCGAGCTAGTATTTGTGGACCTACGGCGGTTGTGACTAGATCGACTTTAGCAATGTAATTTATCACTTCATCGGAAGTGCTGTTAATTGCATCAACATTGCGGACAATTTCCATTGTTGAGTTTTCACCAACTACATTGACAGGATATTGATGGCGCTTTGCCAATTCGTCGATAACTTGTTGATTGACATCAGCAAAAGTAACATGTATTCCCGCATCTGATAATAATTTGCCAATAAAACCACGTCCAATGTTCCCGGCGCCAAAATGTAATGCTTGCATAATAATTGACCTTCTTATTTAATTTTAATTATTTAACTGTTTTATTATTCATTACCCACATCCTGATTTCAAAATGTGGGTAATATTTACGCTTGTTAACTCAGTATTGTTAAAACTTCTTCGATGTTACAAGTCGTTGCAAGTTGTGCGATGATTTTTGGATCATCCAGTGCATTAGTGAGTTTGGCGATAACATCTAAATGTTCGTTATTACGCGCTGCAATACCAATAACAATTCTTGCCTGATCTTGTTCTTCCTCACCAAATTGTACGCCTGCTGGATACTGGCAAAATACAATGCCGGTTGTAATAACATCATCTTTTGCTTCAATCGTGCCATGCGGTACGGCAATCGATTCACCTAAAAAGGTAGAGGTTAACCGTTCACGTTCAAGCATTGCTTCAATATAAGCCGGTTTAACATAGCCATTATCGACTAATTTTTGCCCGGCATAGCGAATCGCCTCTTCTTTACTGTTTGCCGTTAGGTCTAAAAAGATATTCTTTTCAGTGAGTTTAAATAGTGGTGTGTTTTCAACAGCAGATTGGCGATTTTGTTGGGTATCGGATAAATGGTTAGTTTGCGCATCGGTTAATTCAACAACCAATCGGCTGTATAAGTCACTATCTAAAAAGTTAGTTAAAGAAATATGGTGTGCATCTGGCGCATACTGTTTTGCCCGTTCAGTGAGATCTTTGTGTGTAATAACGATATCAGCATCATTAGGTAAATTGTTAATGGCTAAATTAATGACGTTAATATCTAAGTTAGCATCTTGTACTTTTTTACGTAATACGCCAGCACCCATTGCACTTGACCCCATGCCGGCATCACAAGCGACAATAATTTTTTTCACCTCGGTAAGGGTAAAGGTTTTATTTTCTGAGCCTTTTGCCTCATTTTTCATCATGGAGACATCAGATTTAGCATCTTCAAAACTTTTATCGTTATTTTTTGTGGTTTTTAATAAAATTGCTGAAACTACAAATGATACTGCTGTTGCGGCAATAACTGATAGTGTTACACCTAAATATGACCCTTTTGCCATACTCATCACTGCAAATATTGAACCCGGCGAAGCTGGCGCAGTTAATCCGGCATCAAATACGGTTAAAGTGAAGATACCGGTCATGCCACCTAAAATAACTGCAATGATTAAGCGAGGATTCATCAACACATATGGGAAGTAAATTTCATGAATACCGCCAAAGAAGTGAATGATTGCTGCGCCACTAGCTGAACCTTTTGCCGCACCTTTACCAAAGAACATGTAAGCGAGCAATAAACCTAAGCCCGGCCCCGGGTTTGCTTCGATTAAGAAGAAGATTGATTTACCGGTTTCTGCAACTTGTGTTACGCCTAATGAGGTAAATACACCGTGATTAATGGCATTGTTAAGAAATAGTACTTTTGCCGGCTCGACAAGGATTGAGGTAAGCGGTAATAAACCATGATCGACCATAAATTGCACTGCGACAATCAATATACCGGTTAACCAAGTCACCGACGGGCCAATTGCGAAAAAAGCAATCAACGCAAGAATCATGCCCAGTATGCCCGCTGAAAAGTTATTGACCAGCATCTCAAAACCACTTTTGACTTTGCCTTCTACGGCTTTGTCAAAGATTTTAATTGTCCAGCCACCTAATGGTCCTGATATCATGGCACCTAAAAACATCGGAATTGATGCACCGACAATAACACCAAATGTTGTGATAGCGCCTACCACTCCTCCACGCTCACCATAGACAAGTTTACCACCGGTATAACCAATGAGTAATGGAAGGAGGTAGGTAATCATCGGCCCAATGAATGAAGTAGAAATCGCTTCGTTAGGCAGCCATCCGCCTGCGCTAGAATCTTTGGCGTTGTATAAAAATATGGCTGTAATAAAACCCCAAGCAATAAATGCGCCGATGTTTGGCATCACCATATTACTGAGAAAGCGTCCGAAATTTTGGACTTTTAATTTGATATTTGAGGTACTCATAAATTAATCTTTCCTTGTTGATTGATATAATCATAATGCTGTTATTGTAGAAGTATTCACTTATCTGATTCATCAAAAATAATTGATAAATGTGACCAATATCACACACCTAAGAGTAGGGTATTTTTATTTTTTGTGATCGAGATCACGCTAATGTGGCGATAGACTGCTTTTAAGGTAAGTTTTACTAAATTTATTGGTTGTTTGAACTGGGGGCTTGCGATTTAGACAAGGTCATGTTTTGCCACAAACTTAAATTAATTTTAAGCGTTATCCGTAATTTATATAGTTTTACTTCCTTTTACTGCCAATCAAAAATGAGTAAAAGATAAATACATTGCTGTTTTAATTATTTCGCAATTTTTTGCAATAAAACGTTCTAAATACTTCAATCACATGCTTGAGCAAGAATAGTTAAATATGTATGACACATTTTATTTTCTGCTAATTAGGTAATTTTGGATGATACTATCAGATGACATTATTTTTTTGCTTAAACGTATACATTTTCTGAAACTTCTTGACAAAAATAATTCGCTTGTTTACAAAAATTAACTAAACAATATAACTAATGCTCTGATTTTTATATCAAATTTAATTTACTTTTATCTGTATTTTGATATCATAACCGACGCTTTGGGAAAGCACTTACTAAAGTAAGTTATTATTTGATAAAGGATTCGATGAAGGATCATTCTTTTACATTGAGGTAAAAATGAAAGCACTATCTATTGTAGCGTTAATTTTCGCTATCATTTCTATTTTTGTTCCTATTGTTGGGCTATTTATTGCTATGGGTTGTAGTGTTTTAGCATTAATTAGTTTTCGTGGACAACCTACCATTTCCGGCATTACTTTTGGGGTTAATATAATCAGTACTGCATTTCTATCCCCATCATTATTAATCGCATCTGGCGCTCAAGGTCAAGAAGGCGTGGGTACTTATGCGTTCTATGTCGGTTTTCATGTTGTTGCAATGTTAATTGCATTTGTTTATTTCTTCATCATGAAAAAAAGATAAAAACAAAGCATAATCGATTCGACAAACGATAAAAAATAGATATTAAAATAACCCAATGAATCCACAGTGTTCATTGGGTTATTTTATGTCGTTGAAATGGATTGAAGATTTCAAATCATTATAGGGTGTCAATAATTGTTTATTTTTCACCTTAGCATCAAATAAAGAACACTTGTTATATCATATACAAATAGCAATAACTGATTGATTAAATAATATTTGTTTTCATCTTTTTAGATTTCATAGCGATAAACTTAGTGAAGGTAGTATAAACTTTTTAGCATTTTTAAAATCAAATGAAAAACAATATTATCACTATCATTTAATGATTAGTATTAATCTAAAATATAAAGATTACTTTAAACGATTATGAGATAGGTTTTGGAAGAAAAGAGTTTTAGATGGTACAACTGACATACAAGATATTATTGATCCAATTGGTTTAAGTCAGTACGTTACTAAAGAAGAGTACAAAACAGAAAATCAAGCATATCTTTATTGTTTCAAGTTATAGATAAGTTGACATTTATGCCAACTTTGAACGCATTTCAAAATGACAATATTTTAATTAATCAATTGTGTGTATAATCAATAAAGATTCTCTATCATTTATAGCGTAAAAATAATGGATATAGGAAACAAGTAGGTATGAAAAAATTAATATTATTCGTTCTATGTATTCTTAGTAATTATTCGTATGCCGAAGTAAACACAAAAGTATACAACAGCTACATCGGATTATATATACCAGAAATAGCACCTTATTCAAAGTTAATAAAACAACAAGAAATTTATACAACTGTTAATTACATGGATGCCATGAGATTCGTTGATGGAAAATTAATTATTAAATCTAATAGTGATGGTTTAATAATTTTTAGTGAGAGCGAGAAATATAAAACAGTACAGTTTTATGATTATGTTGAAGGTCTTTTTAAATGGGATATAAATAATAAACCTTTTACTCAAATTAAGATAACTCGCAATGAAGATGAAAACATTATTGAATTGTCATCATTAAATAGTTTCAATTTCCATTATCGCTATAATTATGATGAACTCAAAAGATTAGTAATGTCCATGGGTGAAGGAATGACCACAAAGGCAAAAATTGAATTTTTCTATACAAATAATAATTTAGTAAAATCTATTGATTTTAAAGCAAATGTCTCTAATCGACCCAACAATAGAAAAATAGATTTTATTTATGATGATGACAATAAACTAAAAGAAACAATACAAACCAATTATTCAGATGAAAACAATTCAAAAATAGACAAGACAATAACTTGCTCTTTCTCTGATTATAATGAATATGGAGATTGGACAAAAGGCCAATGTATTAAAAATGGTAATATTGATTTAGGTACTATTACGCGAAAATTAGAATATTAATAATAAAAAAGAATATAGATGAAAAAACTAGGTACTCGAATTTTTGTACCTAGTTAATAATTTAACCTATAAAGGTTCGCAATATTTTTTATTAACAACTACATCTCTAAACTTCTGTTTATTAGTAAAACTCCGACTAATATTAGTACATAAATCCGTAAAATTATCTGTGCCATTATTTGATTTATAGAAAAATGGTTTAATACTTACACAATTTTCATGTTCAAATATTGTTTCTAATAAAACACGGTCTTAGGTGGCACAAGAATGACCCCAAATATAAACTTGATACATATCTTGCTTTAGAAAAGTTAATAAATCTTTATCATTAGAATTCAATAAATAATGCAGTGATTTTGAATATTTCAAATATCGATTATCATTTTTATTTTCTAATTCTAATATGAATTATCTAATTCATCGCCATATCCAAATACAATCGGATTATCTAGATTGCCCTGTTTGCCATGTATTTGGAGATGTTTTGCTTTAATCTCAGGTGATAGATATTGCTCAATGGTATTAGTGTAATTGAAATATAAAAATAAAGTTTCAGTAACCTGATAAGATAATGGTAGTTTTGTGTTCGTAGCTAAACCTTTTAAACTTGGTTTTTGATTTAAAATTTCTAATTTGTTATTCAATTCTAGCTTTAGAATAGTTTTTCATCTTTATCTAATTGATTTAATGTGAGAACGTTGGTTTTGATGATGATATCAAAACCATACACTCAGTCCTCACATTTTATATAGCGAAATTTACTCTACTGTCACCGATTTTGCTAAATTTCTTGGCTGATCGACATCGGTACCTTTAATTAAGGCGACGTGATATGCCAGTAATTGGGTTGGTACCGTGTAGTAGATTGGTGCGGTAAGCTCTTCGATATGAGGTAAATTGATGATATGCATAGTGTCGTCGCTGACAAAACCGGCGTCTTGCTCTGCAAAAACGTAAAGTTGACCGCCACGTGCTCGCACCTCTTCAATGTTGGATTTTAATTTTTCCAGCATTTCATTGGTCGGTGCCATAACAATGACTGGCATATTGGCATCAATCAACGCTAAAGGACCATGTTTAAGTTCGCCAGCGGCATAAGCTTCGGCATGGATATAAGAGATCTCTTTAAGTTTTAACGCTGCTTCCATGGCAATTGGGTACTCATCCCCACGACCTAAAAATAGTGCATGATTTTTATCAACAAACTTTTCAGCAAGTTTTTTAATTTCAGGCTCCGCCATTAATACTTGTTCGATGCGATTAGGTAAGGTTTGTAAGGCATGGACAATCGCTTGTTCAGTGATTTGCGCCATGTTATTTAAGCGTCCCAATTTAGCCACTAATAACAGTAATACAGTCAATTGCGTAGTAAAAGCTTTGGTTGATGCTACACCAATTTCAACTCCTGCTTTAGTGAGCAAAACTAAATCGGCTTCACGTACTAGCGTAGAGGCAGCGACGTTACAAATCGCTAAAGTGCATAGATAGTTATTTTCTTTGGCAAGTCTTAGTGCTGCTAGTGTATCGGCTGTTTCGCCCGACTGAGAAAGGGTGATAAATAAACTGTTTTTGCGTCGAGCCGGTTTGCGATAGCGAAATTCTGAGGCAATTTCGACATCACACGGGATACCGGCCAATGCTTCAAACCAATAACGGGCAACCATTCCGGCGTTATAAGCAGTGCCACAGGCAACAATTTGCACATGCTCAATTTGATTAAGGATTGCTTGCGCTTCTTCGCCTAGCTCTGATAAATCCACTTCGCCATGTGCCATGCGTCCTTCCAAAGTATTTTTTATGGCGTTAGGTTGTTCGTAGATCTCTTTTTGCATGTAATGGTTGTAACCCGCTTTACTCCCCGCATCGTATTTTGCTTCTGACTCAATACAAGGGCGGGTAACTTCATTATGATTTTTATCTAAAATTGTGACCGTGCGGTGAGTAATAAGGGCAATATCGCCTTCTTCTAAATAGATAAATTGACGAGTAACCGGTAAAAGCGCAAGTTGATCAGAGGCGATAAAATTTTCACCCACACCATAACCAATCACCAATGGACTACCTGAGCGAGCAGCCACAAGGATATCCGGATTGCGAGTATCCATAATTACCGTACCATAGGCGCCTCTTAGTTGCGGTATGGCTTTTTGTACGGCTTCTAATAACGGGCAATCTTCAGTGGTAATAATGTGATGAATTAGGTGGGCAATCACTTCGGTGTCTGTTTCAGAACGAAACTGATAGCCTTTAGCAATTAACTGTTCACGTAGTGGCTCAAAGTTTTCAATAATGCCATTATGTACAACAGCGATAAAATCAGATACATGTGGATGGGCATTGTGTTCGGCCGGTTCTCCATGGGTTGCCCAGCGTGTGTGGGCAATACCGGTGGCACCTTTAATAGGATGCTGTTCGACGGCATCTTTTAGTGCTTGCACTTTACCAACACGTCGAATGCGTTGTAACTCGCCTGCCGGGGAAATAATTGCAAGTCCTGCTGAATCATAACCACGATACTCAAGTCGTTTTAATCCTTCTAATAGAATTTCTGCAACATCACGTTTGGCAATGGCGCCAACAATTCCACACATTGTTTATTCCTCGTTCGATAACTTAGACGGTCTTTTCCAACCAGCAAGTTGTTTTTGTTTAACCCGGCTTACGACTAACTCGTTTTCGTTTACATCGCTTGTTACCGTCGTTCCGGCAGCTATGGTTGCGCCTTTGCCAATTTTCACCGGGGCAATCAATTGGCTGTCAGATCCAACGAAAACATCATCTTCAATAATCGTTTTAAATTTATTGGCGCCGTCATAATTACAGGTAATTGTACCTGCGCCAATATTGACATTATCACCAATTTCACTATCGCCCAGATAAGTTAAGTGGCCTGCTTTAGTGCCTTTACCTAAATGCGCTTTTTTCAGTTCGACAAAGTTTCCTACATGGGCTTGCTCGTCAAGGGTGGAACCGGGTCTTAATCTGGCGAAAGGTCCAACTGTACAATGCTGAGCGATGTTAGCGTTGTCAATGATGCTATAAGGGCTGATATCGCAATTATCATCTATGGTGCAATTTTTTAAAATTGAGCCGGCACCAATTGTCACGTTATTGCCTAATTTAACGTCTCCTTCAATGATGACATTGCAGTCGATAATGACATCTTTACCATGAGTAAGCGTGCCTCGTAAATCGAAGCGACTTGGATCTTTTAACGTGACGCCTGCTTGCAATAGGTTTTGGGCTTGCTTAAGCTGATAATGGCGCTCTAATGTTGCTAATTGTAATCGATTATTCACACCTTCCACTTCAAACTGATCGGTCGGATGAGATGTGAGAATTTCATAGCCATCTTGATGAGCAAAGCCAATAATATCGGTTAAATAGAACTCATTTTGTGCATTGTTATTGGTAAGTCTGGATAACCAATTTTTAAGTAGTTTTCCTGTTACTACCATAATGCCTGTGTTGACTTCATTAATTTTTTGCTGCTCCTTTGTGGCATCTTTTTGTTCGACAATAGCAACCACTTTACCGTTTTGTCGCTCAATGCGCCCATAGCCGGTAGGATCATCAAGTATTACCGTCAATAGTGCGATACCTTGTTTAGGCTTACTGGCAATTAAGTTTTGTAGTGTAGCTGCCGAAATTAACGGGGTATCGCCATAAAGAATCAACACATCTTCATCATCTTGTATATTGGGTATCGCTTGTAAAACCGCATGTCCGGTGCCGAGCTGCTCAGCTTGGTAAACCAGTTGTAAATCTTGCTTTTGTAAGGCATCTTCAAGCTGTGTTTTACCATGCCCATAGACAATATTAATATGATTGATATTAAGTTGTTGTACTGTGTCGATAACATGTTGTAACATCGGCTTAGCGCCGATTGTATGTAATACTTTAGGTAGGTTAGAATACATCCGTGTGCCTTTTCCTGCCGCCAAAATAATAGCACTAAGTTTTGGAGGTGAAATTGCCATAATCAGTTCCGGTCTGGTTGAAAATAGTTTAATACTATAATCAAAGTTTGGTATGAAATCATCCCGAATGAATTAATTTTTCTCATAAAAAAAGTTATCGTGCAATTAACTAAGTGTTTATTAAAAGGAAGCATCGTTATGAACAGCATTATAAAAGTTTTATTACTCTATACCACACACGAAAAACAAACACTTAAAATCATGCAACGAATTAAAGCACAACTCGAAGGGAAATGTGATTGTGATCTTATTGAGTTAAAATCAGATAGCAAAATTGACCTAAGCCAATATCAAGCAGTGTTGTTAGGCTGTTCGATTCGATATGGTTTTTACAGTAAAGTGATGAAGAAGTTTATTGATGAAAATTATCAACAATTAAACAAAATTAAATCAGGTTTTTTTGGGGTGAATGTGGTGGCTAGAAAGCCAAATAAAAATACGCCGGAAACCAATTTATATACTAAAAAGTTTTTAGCCAAAATTGCTTGGAAGCCAACTATTACAGCCGTTTTTGCCGGTGCGCTTTATTATCCTAAATATAATTGGTTTGATCGTAATATGATTCGCTTTATTATGTGGTTAGGTAAAGGGGATACCGATGTGACTAAGGAAATCATTGAATATACCAATTGGGATCAGGTTAATGAATTTGCTCAGCAGTTTTATATTAAAACATGTACTTTGTCTTAAAGATCTTAAACGCTAAATTTAAGATTTTCCTTTAGTTATTGTGTTATAAAGTTCTTTTCAAGAAATTTTGTGATATAGATCAACATTTTTAATAAAAAGGTGTACAATATTGCGCCTAAAGAATCTATCTCCTAATTGGGATTTTAATTGTGATTGAAAATTTAAGAAATATAGCCATTATTGCTCACGTTGACCATGGTAAAACGACTTTGGTTGATAAGTTATTAAAACAATCAGGCACGCTAGATAATTTGCGTGGCGATGACAATGAACGAATAATGGATTCTAATGCGCTTGAAAAAGAGCGTGGTATTACCATTTTAGCTAAAAATACAGCTATCGACTGGAATGGTTACCGTATCAATATTGTTGACACTCCGGGACATGCCGATTTCGGTGGTGAAGTTGAACGTGTTATGTCAATGGTTGACTCTGTTCTTTTGCTGGTTGATGCAATGGACGGACCAATGCCACAAACACGTTTTGTTACGCAAAAAGCGTTTGCTCATGGTTTAAAACCAATTGTCGTTATTAACAAAGTTGACCGACCAGGTGCTCGCCCGGATTGGGTTGTCGATCAAGTATTCGACTTATTTGTCAATCTAGGTGCAACTGATGAACAATTAGATTTTCCAATTGTTTATGCATCTGCTTTAATGGGTATTGCTGGTTTAGATCACGAGCATATGGCTGAAGATATGACGCCATTGTTTGAAGCGATTGTTAAATATGTTGAACCCCCTAAAGTTGATTTAGATGGTCCATTCCAAATGCAAATTTCACAACTTGATTATAACAATTATGTTGGTGTTATTGGTATTGGTCGTATTAAACGTGGTCGAGTTAAACCTAATCAGCAAGTTACTATCGTTGATAGTGAAGGTAACAAACGCACCGGAAAAGTGGGTCAAGTATTAGGTCATTTAGGCTTACAGCGTTATGAAGCGCAAGAAGCTGAAGCGGGTGATATTATTGCCTTGACCGGGCTTGGTGAATTAGGCATTTCTGACACAATTTGTGACAATAGTTGTGTTGAAGCATTACCGGCATTGAGCGTTGATGAACCAACGGTCACCATGTTCTTTAATGTAAACAGTTCACCTTTTGCCGGTAAAGAAGGTAAGTATGTTACTTCACGTCAAATTCTTGAACGTTTAAATAAAGAATTGGTACATAACGTAGCACTTCGTGTTGAAGAAACTCCTGATCCTGATGCGTTTAGAGTGTCTGGTCGTGGTGAATTGCATTTGTCGGTGTTAATCGAGAATATGCGTCGTGAAGGTTATGAACTTGGGGTTTCACGTCCTAAAGTTATTTATCGTGAGATTGATGGTAAAAAACAAGAGCCATTTGAACAAGTGACGCTTGATATTGAAGAGCAACATCAAGGCTCAGTAATGGAAGCGCTTGGCTTACGTAAAGGCGATTTAACCAATATGCTGCCTGACGGTAAAGGCCGTGTGCGTTTAGATTATGTGATTCCTAGCCGTGGTTTGATTGGCTTTAGAACAGAATTTATGACAATGACGTCGGGTACAGGTTTACTTTACTCTACATTTAGTCATTATGATGATGTGCGTCCGGGTGAAATTGGTCAACGTAATAACGGTGTGATGATTTCTAATGGTACAGGTAAAGCGTTAGCTTATGCTTTATACAGTTTACAAGATCGTGGTAAATTATTCCTTGGTCATGGTGCTGAAGTTTATGAAGGTCAAATTATTGGTATTCATACCCGTTCAAACGACTTAACCGTTAACTGTTTAACCGGTAAAAAACTAACCAATATGCGAGCATCGGGTACTGATGAGGCAACCACGTTATCTCCACCGGTTAAAATGTCATTAGAGCAAGCGTTAGAGTTTATTGATGATGATGAATTAGTTGAAGTTACACCATTATCAATTCGCTTACGTAAACGTCATTTAACTGAAAATGATCGTAAACGTGCGTTCAGAAGTGGCAATAAAGACTAGGTGTCTGTCACATTAGTTTACAGCTGTTAAACAAAAACCTCGCTACTTATTAGCGAGGTTTTTTTTGGCTTTTACTCTGGCAATAGCATCTGCAATAGACTGTTTGCGATCCTTTTGCGTGCTGATAGGCGCGGGATTAACCGGTATTGAACGAGGAAATAAAATGGTCGGTGGTACCAGTTGATTATGGTTTAATCGTTGTTGTTTCTTCTGCGTTAATCTTAGCTCTTCATCTTCACTTAAAGCGACGCCTAGCGTACTAAGGCTAATACAGTCTGTTGGACAAGTATTGATGCAATTACTGCACGAGGTGCAAAGTTGAGGCAAAATGGTGTGCAATACTTGTTTGCTACCGACAATAGCATCAGTTGGGCAAACACGAATACATTTGCCACAACCAATACAGTTTTCTTCATCAATAAAAGCTTTATATTGTTGTTGGTTTTGCATAATCACTTCTTGTTTTAACTTAAACCTACAATATTACCATCTTTGTCAATATCGATTTGTCGATATGCAGGATTAGTACCAAGCCCTGGCATGGTCATTACATTACCAGCATAAACACGAATAAAGCCAGCCCCAGCTGATATAGCTAAGTGGCTAATATCAACATCAAAGTTAGTTGGTACATTTTTAAGGTTAGCATCAGCACTTATCGACATAGGTGTTTTGGCAATACAAAGCGGTAGAGTATCGAGTTTTAGTGCTTCAATCTCTTTGATGTTTTCCAGCGCTCTTTCCGATAAATTGGCTTTATTGGCACCATATTTTTTGACCATGGTTTGTATTTTGTCGATTAGCGGCATATTATCCGGATAAGGTAATGTGATCGAACTTGGCATAGCGCACGCTTGAATAACATGTTGCGCCAGTTTTTCTGCACCTTTACCACCTTGAGTAAATACTTCACTCACTTCACAAGCAAATGCACCATGTTCAACAGCATATTTTTGTAAGAAAGCCAGTTCTTCTTCGCTATCATGCGGGAAGCGGTTTATCGCTACAATCACTTGTAAACCGTAACTTTTAGCGTTGTTAATATGCCATGCTAAATTTGCTGCGCCAATCTCAAGTAGTTCTACATTCGATTCAGAGATCTCTTTAGGAATGGCTTGCCCCGGTTTGATGTTATATTTACCACTATTCGATTTTAAGCTACGCACAGTTGCAACTAACACAATACAATCAGCTTTAATTCCTGCTTGGCGATATTTGATATTAAAGAATTTTTCCATACCCATATCCGATCCAAAGCCAGCCTCGGTTACCACATAGTCTGCCAGTTTTAAAGCAATGCGATCGGCAATTACCGATGAGTTGCCGTGGGCAATATTGGCAAAGGGACCCGCATGGATAAGCACAGGGGTGTTTTCAACGGTTTGCATCATATTAGGATTAATCGCATTTTTTAACAGTACAGTCATGGCGCCAGCAACTTCAAGTTGTTCAGCTGTAATGGGTTCGCCTTGAGTATTGTAGGCTAAAATAATCTTGCCAATACGAGTACGCATGTCTTGTAGATCTGATGACAAGGCTAATATCGCCATTAATTCAGAAGCGGCGGTAATTTCAAAACCATCACGGCGCTCGATACCATTTACACCACCACCTACACCGACAATAATGTTTCGTAAAGCACGGTCGTTATGATCTATCACTCTTTTCCATACAATACGATTGACATCAATGTTTAATCGTTGTAATCCTGTTTGCTCGGTAAACTCATTACCAAGTCGCTCTTCATGATAAAGGCGAGAGTCTAAAGCCGCTGATGCTAAATCATGGGCGGCAGTTATGGCATGAATATCACCAGTTAAATGGAGATTTAGCGTTTCCATTGGTAATACTTCCGCTTGACCTCCACCAGCTGCACCACCTTTAACGCCAAAAACTGGCCCTAAGCTAGGCTGGCGAATACAGGCGATGGCTTTTTTGCCGATATAATTTAAACCTTCACTAAGCCCGATAGTATTTACCGTTTTACCTTCACCAAGTGGAGTAGGGGTAATAGCTGTCACAAGCACTAATTTGCCATTTGGTTTATTTTCATTTGCTTTAATAATTGAAAGATCGATTTTTGCCACATGTTTGCCATAAGGCAGGACAAATTCGTCAGGTATATTGCACTGTTTTGCAATTTCGGTAATTGGGCGTAACGACATATTTGTTCTCATATTACTTTTAATTGGGGTATCAGTATAAATAATTTGAATTGCCGAATAAAGCGCCAATTTTATCTTTATTGATTTTAAGCACAATCCTCATTTATATTGTTATAATAATTTAAATTTTCAATCAAAGGATAATAGTTAGATGAATTGGTTTTCTCAGTATTCACTTTTTTTAGCTGAAACAGTAACAGTTGTAATCGCAATATTGGCGATTTTAGTTTTTATCATTAGTCAACGCCGAAAATCTTCAACAGCAGCAGGACGTCTTAGTGTTAAAGATATCAGTCATGAGTATGAGCAAGTCAAAGATGACATGTTAATGTTGAGTATGGATGAGCTGGAAGCTAAACAGTTTGCCAAAGATCTAAAAAAACAGAAAAAGCTTGAGAAAAAACAAGCTAAATTAGCCGCTAAAGAAAAAAATAAGCAGCAACAAAATAGCGATCAGAGCAATGAACAACCGGCTGAAGGTAAACTGTCAACTGAAAATAGTAATCAGGATAACGCTAAACCTAAACTCTTTGTCTTATCCTTCAATGGTAGTATGGATGCTCATGAAGTGGAAGAATTACGTCAAGAAATTACCGCGGTGCTTGCTGTAATAAAACCTGAAGATGATGTTGTGATAAAACTTGAAAGCCCTGGTGGTGTGGTTCATGGTTATGGACTTGCCGCATCGCAGTTGTTAAGATTCAGACAACGTGATATTCCTTTTACTGCGGTTGTTGATAAAGTTGCAGCAAGCGGTGGGTATATGATGGCATGTACTGCCTCAAAAATTGTTGCAGCACCTTTTGCAATTGTAGGCTCAATTGGTGTGGTCGCTCAGATTCCTAATTTTAATCGTTTACTTAAAAAGCACGATGTGGATATTGAGTTACAAACAGCTGGGGAATATAAACGTACTTTGACTATGTTCGGTGAAAACACCGACGAAGGTCGCCAAAAATTTAAACAAGAGCTTGAGCAAACGCATTTGTTATTTAAAGATTTTGTTAAAGAGTATCGACCAAATATTGATATCGAGCAAGTGGCAACGGGTGAACATTGGTTTGCAACTCAGGCAAAAGATAAAGGTTTAGTTGACGAAATCAGTACCAGTGATGATTTTATTTTATCTCATTTAGATTCACATAAAATTATTTCTGTTAGTTATCAACGTAAACAAAAACTTTCAGAGAAAATCTCAAAAAATGTCGTAAAAAGCGTTGAAAGATTGTTTTTCAAGCAAGGAAATGGGCTGTAATGCCCTTTTTACTCGCCAGAAACTGAGTGTTGGGTGATGATAAAAATGAAAAAACAAGCGCCTGTGCAGATAACCTTAATCCGCCAAGGAAAAACTGAAAAAGCTGAAATTTATTTTAATACAACACAATCTGATAAATACAAGTTAAGAATCTTGTTTAGTAACAATAACGGTTTTGAAGTAACTGGTAATGATTATTTCAGCTGTTTTTGTCAAATTAGGGATCATTTTCCCGATATTACCTTTCTTTGTAAAGGGGCTAAAGAAAACGTTTACCCATCGAGAATGGCGAGGGATATGGGTGGTGGTTTAGTCGCTTATCAATTAACCATTGGCAAACATGCTAATCAAAAAGATCTTGTGCCCATTTTTGATTTTGAAGATGAAAATATTGTTTCCACAAAAGAACAAGAAGATTTTTTTAAGACTTGGTTGAACACACCTAGAAAATAACAACTGTAATTAAGTTATACAGTTGTTATTTCTAGAAAAATTAAAGACGTTTAATAATAATTGAAGTGTTGATGCCGCCAAAAGCAAAATTATTGGTTTGCATATATTCAATATCCAAATTTCGACCTGAACCGACAATATAATCTAAGTCTCCACAGGCTGGATCGACATTTTCAAGATTAATGGTAGGGTTGAACCAACCATTGTGCATCATTTCGACAGATAACCATGCTTCTATTGCTCCACAAGCCCCTAGGGTATGACCAAAATAGCTTTTTAATGATGATATTGGCGTTTGGTTACCATAGATGTTTGCTACTGCATTGCTTTCAGCTATATCGCCTCGGGCTGTTGCTGTTCCGTGCGCACTAATATAACCAATTTGTTTAGCATCTAATTTGGCTTGTTTTAACGCTTCTTCCATACAAATTTGAATAGTTTCTTGGCGTGGTTGGGTAATATGACTAGCATCACAATTGGTTTTAAAACTGATAATTTCGCCATATATTTTAGCGCCTCGGGCTTTGGCATGTTCGTACTCTTCAAGTATTAATGCACCCGCGCCTTCACCAATAACAAGCCCGTCTCTATCTCGATCATAAGGACGAGGTGATAGCTTAGGTGTGTCGTTTAATTGGCTGGTGGCAAATAGGGTATCAAATACTGCGGCCTCAGAAGGGCATAACTCTTCAGCACCGCCTGCTACCATAATGGTTTGCATGCCGTATTTAATGGCTTCATAAGCATAGCCAATTGCTTGACTGCCGGAGGTACAAGCGCTAGAAGTGGTGATTAATCTTCCTTTTAATCCAAAAAATAAGCCTGTGTTAACCGCTGTGGTGTGAGGCATCATTTGTATATAGGTGGTCGCTGTTATGTTATTTGTATGCTTTTCGTTTAACATTGTGGCGAATTCGGCAACTGGTTGAGTACTGCCGGTTGATGAACCAAAAGCAATCCCTGTTTCACCACCGGTAAGAATAGGATCATCTAATAAGCCTGCCTTTTCTAATGCTATTTCAGTCGCTTTAGTCGATAGCAATGATACTCTACCCATAGAGCGAATTTTTTTACGCGTATAGTGTTCCGGTATTATGAAATTGTCGATAGGCGCACCCAATTTTGTGTGTAAGCCATCATAGATTTCCCATTCGGGCATATATCTAACCGCATTTTGTAACTGTTTTAGGCTGTTTTGTACATTTAACCAGTCATTACCAAATGCAGTAACGCCGCCCATACCTGTTATGACAACTCTTTTTGTCATATCATCCCTCCATTGATTGAAATGACTTGGCGAGTGATGTAACCCGCAATATCTGACATTAAATAGCTCGCCAGTCCGGCAACTTCTTCAACTTGTCCCATTCGTTTTAATGGAATCATTTTCATAGCTTCTTGTAGCGCAATCGGCTCCATATCTAATATGCCGGTATCAATTAATCCCGGTGCAATGCAATTAACAGTAATTTTTCGTTTAGCTAGCTCAAGTGCCAGTGCTTTACTTGCGCCAATGACGCCTGCTTTTGCGGCACTATAATTTACTTGTCCTCGGTTGCCTGCTATTCCCGATACAGATGAGATAACAATAATACGTCCACCGCGGCGCAGTCCAATCATTGGCATAATACAAGGATGAAGTACATTGTAAAAACTATCGAGATCGGTATGAATGACACTTTGCCAATCATCTTGCGTTAATGCAGGAAAAGCACCGTCGCGTATTATCCCGGCATTATTCACGACGCCATAATAACCGCCATGTAATTCGATATCTTCTTCTATTCTTTGTTTACATTGCATTTGATTGCTTACATCAAACTGAATCAAACGAGCCTGACCACCTAAATTTTCGATTATTGCCTTAGTATCAAGCGCACCTTGTTTATCGCTATGGTAATGAATCACGAGGTTAAATCCATCTTGCGCTAACTGACAAGCAATCGCTTTACCAATTCCTTTACTTGCGCCAGTAACAAGTACTGTTTTGTCCATTATTTTTCTCCTAATCGATTGTCACCAAATAAGTCTTCTAATTCGGACTCATCTGGCTCATATACATTAAGTTTTCCTTTGACAACACATTGTTGGTCAATAAAAATTTGACAATCAAAGTTAGCCAATTTTGAATCATTCAGAACTAAATTGGCGTGGATCATTAAGTGACTATCATAAGGAAATGCAGGTAAAGTTGTTTTTATCGCTCGTCCACCGATTAACATACCTAAAGAGGGTATTTTGTTGTTTAACAGACTGTGATAACCATTCCAAACGCCAATGGTTTGCGCCATTATTTCAATCGCATAAAAATTGGGTAGTAATTTATCTTCATTCAAAAAAGGCGCTAAAATACCTGTTTCATGAGTTCGAACACTACAAATACACTTTTCTTCATTGATTAAATGAATGTTTTCCACCATTACCATTGGCGTTTGATGAGGTAAATAATAGCTTGCTGGGTGATAGTTCAT
Source organism: Gilliamella sp. B3172 (assembly GCF_026536465.1). Classification (NCBI taxonomy): domain Bacteria; kingdom Pseudomonadati; phylum Pseudomonadota; class Gammaproteobacteria; order Orbales; family Orbaceae; genus Gilliamella; species Gilliamella sp. B3172. The sequence goes on from NZ_JAFNOA010000003.1 coordinate 267,142, forward strand.
CATATTTTTCCGATAATTAGTGATGCATTATTACCGCCAAATGCGAACGAATTCGACATTATAATCCGTTTTTCTAACATCATTTTTTTAGTAATTATATTAATTTTATCCAGACTTTCATCATAAGGTGATTGGGAAAAGTCTTGTTGAGGTAAATAGATATTTTGATCGAGCAACAGGCAACTAAGCGCAAGTTCAGTTATAGCCGCACTGCCTAATGTGTGTCCGGTAAGATGTTTAGTTGAACTGCAAGGCGGTAAGTTTTGTTTAAATAATCGATAGACAGCTTTGCTTTCAGCTAAATCATTTAATTTGGTTGCGGTGCCATGTAAATTGATATAACCAATATCATTGATCGTCAATTTAGCCGTATCTAACGCCATTTGCATGGCCTGTTGAGCGCCTATTCCTTCGGGATGCGGTGAAGAGATATGGTAAGCATCTGATGATTCACCTATGCCTAATAGCCTAATATCACTGGTCGGTTCTTTAGTTAATAAAAATAGAGCACCGGCTTCACCAATATTGATGCCATCTCGTTTTTCAGCAAATGGGGTACAGGGTTTTTCTGAAAGTGCTTCAAGAGCGTTGAATCCGTTGATTGGCATTCTGCTTAAGCTGTCGGCACCGCCCACAATTGCGGCATCAACAATACCAAGCTCAATTAATCTTTTGCCACTTATTATTGCCTTCGCACTTGAAGTACAAGCTGTTGATATTGTGTAACTTGGCCCGGTTAAGCCTAGTAACATGGTTAAAAAACAAGAAGGGTTGCCTAACTCTTGTTGAGCATAAGTGAAATTTTGATTATGGTTGCCTGTTTGCGTCAGTTGTTTTATATACTTATCGCCTTCATCAATACCTGATGTGCTTGTTCCTATCACAATGGCAATGCGATCAGCGTTATATTTTTTTATCGCTTTGTTTATTTCTGTCTGAATCTGTAAATAGGCAGCATAAAGTAGTTGATTATTTCGGGTTGAATATGGCGATAAATGTTTAGGAATAGCAGGGAGTGTCTGATTATTAACTTTTCCTAACCAAGTTTTTTTGCCGTTTAATAACCATCCTTCTTGTTGAATTAAACAATGCTTAGCACAATAATTTTGACTTAAATTATGTTTAATTTCGTCTTGAGAACTACCTAAACTATTAATTGCACCAAATGCTGCTACATAAACCATCTATTTTGCTTCCATGCTCTGTATTGAAATTTGATAACCAAATATATTATGTTTTATCTGTGTAGGTTTTCTAATCTGATTCGATGTTGTTTGATTATAACTAATATCAATAATGACGTTTTGTTGATCATCGATTAATTGTCTGTGATAGTCATTATCAATAAGTTTCCACCCTTGTGGTAAAACCGCTTGCCATTGCTTAAGAGGCAGAATGCTTAATAAGATATCAGATAGCACTTGTTCGGGCGGAGGGAGTTGCTTGATAAAAATATTTTGTTTGGTTTTAATACTTTCGCCTGTATAGCTCAATTCAAATAAGCGTATTCCAAGTGCCGAAAGCCCTATAACCTTGAGTTGATCATCTTTAGCGTCTAAAAGGATAATTAAAGAGTGCTCTTGGTCATTATATTTAAATTTTAATAGCTGTTGATCATGATAGTTATTTTCAAAATTAGGTTTGGGAATACTCACTTTTGTATCTTTAGTAAACCAAGCTTCGGATTTTGTTTTGCTAGCGCATCCGGTCGCTAAGAAACCAACGATAACCATAATTAAAACAATATATTTTTTCATCCTTAATTACCTAATCCTTTTTTAATACAAGGCGATTATTGATTGCTAAAGGGGCAAATACAAATGCGCCAAAAATGCCACTAGTTAGTACTAAACCAAATCCCATAATAGCAGTTGTGTGACTAATTATCAGTAACCCAAATGATAAAAGTGTCGTTATCGCTGCCATTGTTACGGCTAACAGGGCACTTTGGGTTTGGCTTTTGCGATTACTTAAAAACAGACTATAATCGATACCAATACCAATCACAAGGATAAGTGCCAACATTGAAAAAAGATTCAACGTTTGATCAATCATGCCATGTACTGATAGCGCAATGCCAATGGATAAAAGTGTTGGAAGTGTGCTTTTCAAACCGGTTTTTATCCCATGTTTACGATTATAAACCATAAAACATATACAAATCGCAATAACTGATCCGATAATGAGCTTTGTCAGATAAACTCGATAATGTGTAAACATGGTTGTAAATTCTGAACGTCGATCTAACCAATAAATACCCTCGTCAATTTGAGACATTTGAGAAATTTCGGTTAAATTATTTATACCACTTATTGGAATTAAAGTTGCACTTTCACCGGTTTTTAATGATAGCCAAAGTAGTTTTTTCCCATGGCTGATTTCACTTTGTTCCCATAAATTAGGTGTAATAAATGTGTTTATTTCTTGAAGACTTGGTGTTTTAATTGCAAAACCAATTTGGTTGAGTTTTGCAATAATTTCGGGGGTATATTGCTCTATTAATGCAATGTTTTGCTTCTGTTTGCCAATAGAAGGTAAATTGATACTTTGATATTGTGTAAACCAGCCATTTGATTTTGCCTGTTCTAATTTAGGTATAAAATTTTCAAGCCGTTGTAATGTCTGCTCTGCACTATCACCAAAGACAATAAACCATTTTTGGTCACTTGTTTGCCCTGTAATATCGATTATCTGCTGTTCTTGTTGTTGTAGTTCTGCAGGTAATGCTTGCAATTTGCCAATATCGTCATCAATTTTTAAATTGGATAACCCGATACCGATAAATATCAGTGCTGATGATACTAATAGCCACTGTGTTTTTTTGTTTTGCCATATATCAAGCCAGCGAGTCAATATACGGTGGCCGACTTGTTGGCGTACAGGTAATTTATTGACCAAAATAGGGTACCAGCAAATAACTGTCATAAATGCGCCAATTAATCCAAAAATAGCAAACATGGATAACTGTTTTAACCCCGGGAAAGGTGCAATTAACAGTACCAAATAGGCAATAAAACTTGTGCATAATGCAATGAATAATGTTGATATTAATTTTTTTAAGCTTGCATAAGGTGATTCTTGATCACCATGCAAAAGTCGTTCAGTTAAATAGTGTAATGAATAATCTATCGCTATTCCGATAATACTTGTACTCATGACTAAAGTCATAATGTGGATTTGACCAAATGAAGCCAATACCGCAACTAAACCGCAAACAATACCAATAAAAATTGAAAGTAATGAAAGAAAAATGGGTATGACGGAACGAAATATAGACATAATTAATAAAATAATGCCGATAACTGAAATGCTTCCAATAGTCGATATATCATTTTGGGCTTGTTCACTAGCATAATCGCTGTAAAAAAGAACGCCTCGTTTTAAAATGTTAGTTTCAGGCCAGTTAATTTGTAGTTGTTCAATAAGCGCATCTAACTGTTCGACAATTTGATGTGATTGGCTAATGTTAAATGAGGAATCTTTAAGATCAGCATAAATCATGTACCAGTCATTACCCAAACTATCTTGAACTGATAGCCATTTGTTTTTAATTGCCAGTTTTCCGGCACTATTGAGCTGATTAAGCTGTGAAGATCGCGTCAGTAAGAGTGGGTCATTATTTAATTCTGTGGCACTAACCCCGCTAAATGGTGAATAAATTTGGCTCTCAATCCATGCAAATTGATTGTGCATTTCAATTCGATTGGCGGTAGTTTCGTCTAACAATTGATATCGGTATTGATAGGCAAATTTGCCCCAATTTTGCTGAAATTGTTCATCAAAATACCCATTAACACTATGAATAAAAGGCTGCTTTTGTAAATGTTCATACCACCAATTTACTGGCTCTAAATTGGTTGCTTGCTGAGGTTTGATTAACCAAACCAGCTGTTTATCCAATCTATCTTGAAAGCCATCAATAATTTCTACTGGAACATCGTTAGTTTGTTCGTTAGGCAGTAGTGATAGTACGCTTGTGTTGAGTTTGCTATGTTGTATCAGATAGCCAGCAGTTAAGAGTATGCTTATCACAACAAAAAGCCATAAAATGGCTCTTATTTTAAGTAACTTTTTGTTATTTGAATAACGACTGTTCATGTTGTGTTAATTTAGTTGTCTTGTGGTTGAAAAATGTAATTTCCGTTTTATCATTTTGCATATCATCAAGCGCGATCTTTTCAAGATATACATTTCCGCTTAGCTGTATCTGCTTGAAAATTTTATTTAGTGGGGCTGATATTGGGATCAATGTTAAATTCCACTGCTGATCATGCTCTGTGAGTGTTAATTTAAAGTTATTTTTTAGCATTTGTGCGTCAGCAGTAAAAATCGCAGATAGTAAATGATTGAATTGAAACAGTTGAGGTTGATTTTCAGCTGTTATTATTTGTGGTGTTCCTCCGTCAATATTCTGTTCCATTCTAACTTGATTCATTTTTAAGGTCATTTTAAAAGGACTGAGTTGTTGCCACCATAATCCATCTTGTTGAGATATAATCATTTTACCTGTCGAATGTAGGGGATTGCTTAATCCATTGATAAAACGATCTTGTTTGAAATCTGCTCGAACAACTTTATTTTGACTAAATTGTTGCTGCAAGTTTTCGAGTGTTATTGCCTGAGTTATGCCACTTGAAAATATCAAAAATAGGGTGATGACAATGACAAAATATTTTTTCATTTTAATAATCCAAATCGTTCTAAAAAAATATGAGGGGTAACAAAACTCATTTCTTGGGTTGTTGCTAATACCGCAACTTGAATTGTATAACCGCAAGTCGTTTTTCTTCCTTGACTGTTGGTTATGAGATAACTAATTTTTATTCGATGTTCATACTCTTCTAACTTAGCCATAATCTGGATTTTTTGCTCTGCAATTATCGGTGCAATGTACTTGACTCGTGTATCGACTATCGGCCATAGGTAACCGGAGTCAATCATATCTTTATAACCATAGTTGAATTTCTGAAACAAGGCTTCACGTGCTTTTTCAAAAAATTTTAAATAGTTTCCATGCCATACAACGCCCATGGCATCTGTATCGTGAAATGAAGTGGTATATTCGATGATTGCATTATGGCTAGCGTTGTTATTCATTTTTATCTACTTTTGTTGTTGCTTCGTTTAATTCAGGCTTATTAAAATCCCAAAAATCATAAAAGTTAAACCAGTCTAGTGGTGACACTAAACAATAGTGTTCCAACCTTTTTGCATATTTTTGGATGATTAAGTCGATTTCAGCTTGACGATTTTTTCGAGAGAATTTGAGATTATCTGAAAAAAGTTCAAAATGTATTTGAAAACGCCCATTCGGTTTTAATCCCCAAAAAAGATAAACCGGCGCACTTAATGCAGATGAGAGGATGAAAGGGCCTTTAGGAAAAGGTGCTGGCGAGCCTAAAAAATTCGCCCAACTGACCGCGTTTTCTTGCATCCTTTGATGCGGATTGGTCGAGGTTCTATCACCAACAATGGCAATCCATTCACCTGCATCTAGTTTTTGTTTAAGCATAATTGCAGTGTCGGCGCCTAAGGTATCGACTTGAATAAGATTAACCGTTGAAGCATTATTGGCTTCACTTAATACTTGCTTGAAACGGCTTGAATTTTTATTAAAGACTAATGCATTAATTTTTACATCATGAGAAAGCTGAGCAAGCGCTCGACACATTTCAATATCACCTAAATGTGAACCTATTAATACGATTCCTTTTTTTTCATCGATGAGGTTTAAGAACTCTTGGTTATTGGGGATGTATATATCGTTAATTTTTATATCGCCTTGCCAGCACGCAAGTTTATCTAGTAATGCCTCTCCAAATCTTAAAAAGTGATTAAAAGAGGTTAGCCTTTTCTTTTCAACAAAAGGTATTTTGTCATAATGATTTTTTATTCTTTGCAAATATTGTTGTGATGCCTGACGTTGTTTTTTACCGGTCAGCCAAAAATAACAAATAACCGGAAACATGATAGCCTTGGCTGCTCTTCTACCTAACAAACGGTAAAACTTTAAAATAAACCTAAGACCCCAGAGTCCTTTTCGCTCTTGAATTTGTGACCAGTGTTGTTGATCTTTCTTTTTTTTGAAATTTCTTTTTATTAGCGAAACCATTCGTGGAAACATGCCGAAAAATAGTTTAGTGTGCATCCATGATATTAGTAAATTATCTTTCACCGCTTTAAAATGCGAGACACCATCTTTGGGGTAAGTGACTTTTGTCGGTACAAAAACGCTATTGGTACCTTGCCAGTATAATTTCACCATAATGTCTGTATCAAAATCCATGCGTTTCCCGATTTTGCAACGCCTTAATAATTTATTGGTAGCTTGTAGTGGGTAGATACGAAAGCCACACATGCTATCTTTTATACTCAATGATAGCGTTTCAATCCATACCCAGAAATGGGTAATGTATCTTGCGATAAGCCGATGTTTGGGTACGGAACTATCATATATCGGACAGCCTGAAATTAAGGAATATGGGTTTAATTGTGATTGTTCGATTAACTGTGTGATGCTATTGCTGTCGTGCTGTCCGTCAGCATCGATTTGAACGGCATAATTGTAGCCTTGATTATAGGCATATTTAAGCCCATTGATTACAGCTGCACCTTTACCTTGATTGGTTGCTAGACGAATTAAGATCACCCAAGCATATTGGTCGGTAATGAGTTTTATCTTTTGAGCTTGTTCAATCGAACTACCGTCATCAATGACGATGCACTTGAGTTGGTATTGTTCAATACTTTTGAGGACTTTTGGTAACGCATGGCTGTGGTTATAACATGGAATTACAAAACAATAATTTGCCGATAGATTAATCGTGTTTATTGACATAATGTAAGTTTTCCGGAGCTAGCTATTTTTAGCGTGTTATCTGGCTTGATAAAAGAATAGGAGAAATCTATTCTTTGCTCTTTTTCATTCCACTTCAAATTTAATTTAAGTCGGTCTTGAGGAAGTATCGGGCATTGGAATTTGATCACATCTATCGATGATAATGATAAATTTGCATTAAAGTATTTTTGAGTATAATAAATCACCCAATTAAGTTGTACGACCCCTGGCAATAATGGTTGGGAAGGGAAATGTCCTTTAAACCAAAATAGATCAGTAGGTATGACTAACTCAATATTAACATGATGAGTATCTTTATCGACGCTTAATTCATTTGCAAACACTTTATTCATTACTTTCTCATTAGTTTCAAATAATGATTTCAATTCCATGTAAGTGGTTTTACCTTGCATATTTTTTGGCAGGTTTTCCACAAATCGCCATTTCTTAGGTAATTCAATCAATGATAATTCATCTTTCAAAAAAAGTCGAAAATATTGTGTTAAATTATAAGAATTGTGTTCTTTAGATAGTTCGCTATGTGATGTAGATAGTTTAACTATAGCACCCAAAATAGTTCTGTTATTTTGAATTAAAGGAATGACAATTGCTTCTTCTACTTCAGGTAATTGATTAATTTTATTCTCAATATATGTCAGTGATACACGGTTTTCTGAGATTTTAATAATCTTATCTGATCGACCATTTAAGTGAAAATGCTGTGCATCAACTATCGTTATTTTATCATTCAACAGCTCTGGTCGTGTTAACAGCGGAGAAATAAGGCATGTCTTTTGATCGCCATTTTGTTGAAGTTCCATTTCAGAAAATAACTGCCAAGGCATATTGGGGTGAAGTTGTTTACGAGTCGCAATGATACCTGTTTCAGTCGATCCATATATCTCATCGGGCAAGACATTAAAATTTTGTTTACAAGATAAAGCTTCCTCATATTTCAGACTTCCACCCGCAGAAATTACTTTATCACAATTGATTGTCGGTAATTTGACATCTAACGTTTTGATAATAGCAGGGCTTGTTATATATAAAAATTTTTTATCATTATATTGATACAGTTGTTCTTGATAAATTATCGGCTCACAAACAAAGGGAATTTTCATCATTAGCGATAACATGATTTTGAAAGTTAAGCCATACATATGTTGATGAGAAACTGATGCGACAATAAGATCAGCGGATAATTTTCCCCAGTTAGATTCAAGCTGTTGGATCTCTATTTCGAACTGATTGACTGTTTTTTCAATTGGTTTTGGTAAACCGGTTGAACCTGATGTAAATAGTGTTAATGTGCTATAGCTAAAATCTTTATTTATAAAGTCAGCAATTTCAACGGAATTTGCGTTAAACAGTTGATTGATATTTATTAGACGTTTATGAGTATCATACTGATGAATATCCTGATTATCAGTTAATAATGCATCATAATCATCTTTAATTTCTTGATGATAAGCGCTAATTAATTTGGGATGTTTACCTGAATAGAAAAGAGCAAATAAACCCACAACAAAATTAAAACTATCTTGCATGGTTAAAGCCCAATATTTTTCAGGACTTTTAGAAAGCTGCTGACTCAACAGTAAAACTTGTTTTTTTAAATCAAGTACAGACAGTGGTTGCTTTTTTCTAAAAGCGATAATTTCATGATCAGGCCGTAATAACTGTTTAGATAGCGAGACTATTGTTTGATTTGTTGACGTATCAGCCATTCTCCCACCATAAGTGTGCCAATTAAAATGTAACTAATTAAGCCATTGTACATTGTCCACCAGTAAAGATTGTTTATTAAACAGGTAATTAATGCAATGCTTCCATTAAGCATAAAAAAAAGGCACCAACAAATCGTGACTTTACGGGTATATTTTATTGCTTTAGGGGGTAAGTTAGCATCTTTAATTCTGGCAAATTTTTCAACAATTGTTTGCGGTTGTGATAAGGAATAACCGAAGGTAATCAAAAATACCACATTGACCATAACGGGGTAGTAAAAAAGTATTTGATGTTGAGAAAACAACCAGCTACTTAATAATAATGATAATCCAATAAACGCAGTAATTTTGGCAAGCCAACGCATGCTTACTAAGATATTGGGTAGAGTTAATAATCGTAGAATAAATAACGCAGCTAAATAGAAAATGGCTAGTTTAATTTCCTGATAGCGTAAAGATAAGTAAATGATAAATGGGTAACAGACAAAAGAGATATTTGTTAAACATTTAATAATTAACTTAACTTTACTCATAATTAATTATTTACTATTAATTAAGTTATCAACCGCATCAACAACGTCTTGAACAGTTCTGACTGATTTGAACGTTTCAGGATCAACTTTTTTACCGATCTTTTTTTGTAGATGAACGACTAAATCAACCGCATCAATACTATCTAAATCTAGCTCTTCAAAAAGTTTTGATTCGGGTGTGATATCTTCAGATGAAAGTTCAAAAAGTTGGACAAGTGCAGATTTAACTTGCTCAAAGATTTGTTGTTTATCCATGTTATTAAGCTCCTTTTTATTGTTGTGCTGAAATAAAATCTGCTAATGTTTGAACGGAATAAAACGCTTTTTTGGTCTCTTCACTTTCAGAAGATAAAACAATACCATAATTGCTTTTTATCGCAAGTCCTAGCTCTAAAGCATCAATAGAATCCAGACCTAATCCATCACCAAACAGCGGGGCTTTTGTATCTATGTCAGCCGGTGTGATATCCTCCAAATTAAGTACATCTATAATTATCTGCTTAATTTCATTTTGTAGCTTTTCCATAAGTTTCCTTTTTAAATTATCTCACTTTTTTCGTTAAAAATTGATGTTAAGCGCTGGGTTAATTTCCGTGCCGCTATCGTAGTACTAAATTCAGAAAAATCGTTAATTGCTATTTTTTCGCCAATTGTAATAGTGAAACAGGGTTTTTTATATGGTATTCGGTACCATTTTTGTTTTTTGAACAGTAAAGGAGGGTTACATTGGATGTGGATGACTCTCAAATCTGCATGACACCTTAATGCGATATTAGCCGCCCCTCTTTGTAATTTGATCGGTTCATTCGGTACACTTCTTGTTCCTTCAGGAAATATTAAAATTCGCCCGCCATTTGCCAGAATTTGCTGACATTGAGGCAATATTTTTTCAGACTCTTGGTTTAAAATATAACCTGCGGTTTTGATAATTCCACTGATAAAAATATTTTGTAACAATGCACCTTTTACTAAACAATCACAGCGAGGCATAACTGACGCTAACAGTACGACATCAAGTAAGGAGGGATGATTTGCAACGATTAAACATTTTTTATCTTGTTTAAGTTTTTCAAGACCGTAAAACTGATAATCGATAATACCTAGCGATTTGACAATCCATAAAAAAATCTTAAAGCTGAAACTAATACTTTTTTGCGCAATAGCGATTCTTTGAGCTTCGTTCCAAACAAATAATCTTAATAACGTAAACCACAATAGCGATAGTATGAATAATCCATAAGATCCAAATAATATAAATCCAAATGTGGTAGCAATAAGGCGCCAAAATATATTGATTTGACGGCGTTGTTTAATTACTTCTCGTTCATCGTCCATAACCAATCTTGAGTATTTCCTTTTACTATGAAGCGCTGTTGCTTATTTAAATAAGCACGTAAAAAAGCAAGCGATTGTGGGTATTTTTCAGCAGGAACAGTTGTTGTTTGCGTTATATTCTGGCAACTGATCTCATTACCTTTTGTTATTATATAGCCAACAGCGTAAGTTGGAACCGATGACTTTATATAACGGTGATATGTATCGGGAATGGTTCCGTCGAAGTCTATTAGTAATACTGTTTTATCTTCTTGCGTTAATACAGATATTGCTTCAATTAATCCTTGTTGAAAACTGTCATAATGAGCAGAAATAGAAGTGATTGGGATTGGTTTTTTGGCAATAATAGTTAACAAACCTGATGCGGTATTATGAACTGATAAAGCAAAATCAGTGGGCGAAATATCACTATTTTGATTGAGCATCGATAAAATTTTATATGTTTTATCTATCTCTCCATGTTGACTGGTAAATACCGCGAGATCGGGAACTTGAGATTGTTTAATTAATTCCATTCCAACTTCTACCGCTAGACGTGATTGAACACTCATCCTGCGAGCTTGCATCATGGGTAAATTGACTAGCTTTGGCAAAGGCAAATTCCAATCATGGTTGGAATTTTTAGACCAATTTTCCCAATCCGATTGATTAGATAGACCAGAAGAGAGAGCAAACCAGTTTTTTATGGAAAAAGAAAAATTCATCTTGATAATGTTTCAATTAACTCTTTACTTAATAATAAATTGTAATATTATTTATTTTTACCAATCCCTAATATGGGGCTGTTTATAAAATACAGTAAAACTTCAAAAAGGCAATAGATTGAAAGGACTCAACACAAAAAAATTTAATTATGATAAGGATATTTATACTGCCTTAGAAGCAATAACTGAAGCACAAAAAATAGCATTTGCACCATTAATGTTTCAAGCTGTTGCGTGTATGAAAAATGAAGGCATATTAGCTCAACTCGATAATGCCGGTAAAACTGGTATGAGTTTAGATGATTTAATGGATAAAGTTTCGTTGTCATCTTATTCTCTTCAGCTTTTATTAGATATTGGATTGAGTATGCATATTGTTTATCAAAATAATGATCATTTTATTTTAGGTAAGGTTGGTCATTATTTGCTACATGACACGATGACGAAGGTAAACTTCGATTTTGTGAAAGACGTATGTTATCAAAGTATGTTTTATCTTCAAGACTCATTAGCAAATGGTAAACCTGAAGGATTAAAAGTATTTGGTGATTGGAATACTATTTACCCCGCATTACAAGAATTACCTGAACAAGCAAAAAAAAGCTGGTTCGCCTTTGACCACTTCTATTCTGATCATTCATTTCCAGTTGCTTATTCTCATATTAAAGATCTCAATCCTAAGCATATTTATGATGTTGGCGGAAATACCGGTAAATGGGCTATTTTTTGTGCCCAGCAATGTGCAGATCTTAAGATAACACTCTTAGATTTACCTCAACAAATAGCCGTTGCCCAAAATAATATTAAAGCAGCCGGTTTTGATGATCGAATTCATGGTTTTGCCGTTGACTTATTATTAGCCAAACAACTGCCGAATGAAGCTGATGTTTGGTGGATGAGCCAGTTTTTAGATTGTTTTAGTGTAGAACAAATTACCCATATTTTGTCGTTGATTCATGGTAGCATGAGAGATGATGCAGTTTTATGTATTATGGATCTTTTTTGGGACAGACAAGCTTTTGAAGCAGGGGCATTAAGTTTAAATGCTTCATCTTTATACTTTACGTGTTTAGCAAATGGTAATAGCCGTTTTTATCATTCGAAGGTTTTTTATCAGTGTTTAAATAGCGCCGGTTTTCACGTTGAAAAGGATATTGATGGCTTAGGATACGGTCATACTTTGTTGATATGTAAAAAACGTTAAATAATATAATTTAGATTAAAGGAGTTAACAATGAAAATTATTAAGTTAATTATAACCACGCTATTTATTACCACATTACTCGGTTGTGCTAGTAAATTTCAAGCACCCAAAAATGTTACTACACCTGTACAAGGAGTCACAAAAGAGCAAGTTAAACAAGCGATTTTGAATACTTCAACTAATGGCCGTTCTGCTTTTGGTACTTGGAAATTTCAATCAGTAGATAATAACAATATTCGAGGTAGTTTGTTCAACCGTAAATTTGAGGTTGTTGTAAATATTCCTTATTCAGCTAATGGATATTCTATCGAATATGTTTCAGCTAGTGATAATTTAAAAGATAAACGTGGCAATGTTCATCGTAACTATAATCGTTGGATCAACAATTTAGATGCGAGAATTAGAGAAAATATTTTTAAAACAAAATAATTTTACGAAAGTTAAATTATTCAGCTTCTTTGTCAATGCTGAATATTAAAAATCAAGCTGTTTATAAGCTCAGTTTTTTACTGAGCTTATAAATTAAGTTCCACATTTAGTTTAACTGTGTGCATACTTTAAAATCTTATTGATAATGTTAATTTCTTCAACTACCATATTCTAACAATAATATTAATCGTTAAAATTGAATATCTATTCTTTTCATTGCAGTTTAATATGTAATTGTATTCATATTCTTTTGTGAATATTGCTCCAATCTGACAAATATCTTTTCATATTCTTAAATCATAAATCTTAGCACTTGAGGACAATTATTATGTTTCAATGGCTTTCTGACTGGATTTTAGATGGACTTAGACACTCACCGGAAATTCTATTATTTCTCTCTCTGAGTTTAGGGTATTTAATCGGTGCTATTCGCATTGGTAAATTTCAATTGGGTGGCGTTGCAGGTTCATTACTCGTGGCAGTAGCACTAAGTGTTTTTGGCGTCACAGTTGACGCTGGCGTTAAAGCTGTGCTATTTGCGCTATTTATTTATGCTGTTGGCTTTGAAAGTGGTCCGCAGTTTTTCCGTTCACTGGGTGTAAAAACTTTACGTGAAATATTTTTAGCATTGTTTATTGCTGTTGCTGGCTTTGCAACGGTGGTTATATTGGCAAAATTATTCCATTTAGATAAAGGCCTTGCAGCTGGTTTAGCGGCTGGTGGATTAACCCAATCTGCAATTATGGGTACCGCTTCTGATGCTTTAAGTCAATTAGGTCTGAGTGCTGAAGAACTCAGTAAAATGCAAGGTAATGTCACAATAGGTTATGCTGTGACTTATATTTTTGGTTCGCTTGGTGCCATTATTGTTTGTGTCAATATCCTTCCTAAAATTATGGGCAGTGATATTAACGATGATGCGATGAAGGCACAAGCTGAGCAACTTCATGGTTCACTTCTATTAGGTAGCAACCAAAATTTAGCGCTATCAGATGTTACAGGCCGTTTATATCGCATTACCAATAAAATTAATCAAACTGTTGAGAGTGTTGAAAAGCTTGTCGATGGTATCAGTATCGAACGTATCAAACGGGGTAATAATATCCTCGAAGCTAGTCCTGATACTTTATTGAAAGCAAGGGATATTATATTGGTTGTTGGTCACCGTGATTCGATGATTAAAGCGAGTGATTTGCTTGGTACTGAAGTCAATTCCGCTTCTGGCATGGATGTGGTGATGAATACACAAGATGTTGAGATGCGTAATACACGTTATGTTGGTCAAAATTTAACGCAAGTTTTATCGTCTGAAGAAGTGATGAAGTTAAAACATGGCATCTATTTAACGGCTATTCATCGAGACGGACAGCAACTACCACTCAATAATGACATCAATTTAAAATTAGGTGATGTGATTACAATTTATGGTGCTGATAGCGATTTACGTCGTGTTGTGGATAAAATTGGGGCACCCATCACTAAAAGCGAAAAAACAGACTGGATATTCCATGGTTTGGGCTTGGTTGTGGGGTTAATTATTGGATTAATCGTTATCCGTGTTAGTGATATTCCTATTACTTTAGGTGCTGGTGGTGGTGCATTGTTATCCGGCCTATTGTTTGGTTGGTATCGCTCGCTTCATCAAACTGTTGGTAATATTCCAACAGGGGCATTGCAACTATTAAAAGATTTTGGTCTGGCTGGTTTTGTTGCGGTTGTTGGATTAAGTTCTGGTCTTCAAGCTATTGATACCATTCGAGAACAAGGTCTGTCTCTATTTTTAATTGGCGTGGTGGTAACTATTTTACCTATGTTGCTTGCTATCTATTTTGGTAAATATGTATTGGGTTATAAAAACTCAGCGGTATTTGCCGGTGCGTTAGCAGGTTCTCGTAGTGCTAACCCAGCTTTTGGGGAAGTGCTAAACAAAGCAGGTAACTCTACCCCGACTAACTCTTTTGCTATTACTTATGCTTTAGCTAATGTGTTCCTAACATTACTAGGACCATTAGTTGTGGCTTTTGTTTAATTGTAATATCAGATTAAAGGTACAAATTATGAAAAAAATTAAAACAGAGTATGCAAAGTACGCTAATTTAAGCCCTTTTGAATTGAAAGATAACTTAATTAAACTAGCTCAAAGCCACGCCGACCGAACTATGTTAAATGCTGGTCGTGGTAATCCTAACTTTCTTGCTACTTGGCCGCGTCAAGCTTTCTTCCAACTGGGTGTTTTTGCAATTCAAGAATCAGAAATGTCTTATTCTTATTTGAATGAAGGTGTAGGTGGATTTCCAATAAAAGCTGGATTAACAGGGCGCTTTGAGCATTTTGTTCGCCAAAATTATGAAACGCCGGGTGTCGCTTTTTTAGGTAAAGCATTTTCCTATATTCGTGATCAACTAGGACTTGATGAAAACGCTTTTTTACAAGAAATGGTTGAAGGTATTTTGGGATGTAACTATCCTGTACCCGACAGAATGTTGCGTTTTAGTGAAGAAATAGTGAAATCCTATGTTTTGCAACAAATGGGAGCGCAGTATCTTGATCGTGATGATCTTGATTTGTTTGCCGTTGAAGGTGGTACCGCCGCAATGGCTTATATATTTAATTCAATGAAAGAGAATGGTTTGATTCAAAAAGGGGATAAAATTGCAATAGGTGCACCAATTTTTACCCCATATTTGGAAATCCCAGCTCTTAATGATTATCAATTAGTTGAAGTATTGATTAATGCCGATCCGGATGCAAATTGGCAATATCCAGAGTCTGAATTGCGTAAACTTGAAGACCCGTCAATAAAAGCTTTCTATTTAGTCAATCCATCGAATCCACCGTCAGTTAAAATCGATGATAAAAGTTTAAAAATCATTGCTGATATAGTGAAAAAACGCCCTGATTTAATCATCTTAACCGATGATGTTTATGGTACTTTTGCTGATGATTTTCAATCTTTATTCGCAATTTGCCCTAAAAATACTATTTTGGTGTATTCATTTTCAAAATACTTTGGTGCAACCGGCTGGCGTTTAGGGGTAATTGCTACCACTCGTGACAATGTCATTGATAAAACCATTAAAGCTTTACCTAGTAAAGCTAAACAGGTTTTAAATAAACGTTATAGCTCTATTGTCACTGATCCGCAAAATCTTAAATTTATTGATCGCTTAGTTGCCGATAGTCGTGCTGTTGCCTTGAATCATACCGCCGGGCTATCAACACCACAACAAGTGCAAATGGTTCTGTTTGCTCTATGTGAAATGATGGATAATGATCAAAGTTATAAAGCGGCATTAAAATCGCTTATACGTCGACGTGCAGCATCGCTCTATCAGCATTTAGGTCTTAAACATAATACAGATGAAAATAGCGTTGATTATTATACATTAATTGATTTAGAGCATATTTGTCGTGAACTTTACGATGATAAATTTGCTAAGTGGATTTTGAAAAATAAAAATCCTTCAGAGATGTTGTTTAGAATTGCTGATGAAGCAGGTGTGGTTCTGTTACCTGGTAAAGGTTTTGCTGTTCAACACCCTTCAGCACGTGCTTCTTTAGCAAATTTAAATGAGTATCAATATGCTGCAATTGGCTTATCAATGCGTAAACTTGCTCAAGAGTACTATAATGAGTATAAAGGTAAGAAAAAATAACAGCATAATTATCTTTAATTAATACAAATAAAAAGCCCTGATCAGTGCAGGGCTTTTTTATATTTTTTGAATTATTAAATATTTTGCTTTAAAAATTGAAAATAGTGGTTAACGTTTTAATTTAAGGTTATTTAAATTGCATTAATTTTCAGTATCAAATCAATGGAAATGACATTGTTTATCCTTGACCATAATAGGCATTTTTTCCATGCTTGCGGTAATAGTGTTTATTTAATAATTCTGTTTGTATTTTAATACCGATATTGAGATTTCGGGTAGCTAATGCCATTGTTGCGACTTCCTCAAGTACTACGGCGTTGTGTACTGCGTCATGTGCAGTAATGCCCCAAGCAAAAGGGCCGTGCCCCATAACTAGCACACCTGGAATTGCCATTGGCTCTAATGAACGTTTGGCAAATTCTTCAATAATTACTTTGCCCGTATTGAGTTCATAATCTATTGCGATTTCGGTTGGGCTTAACGCTCTTGTACAAGGAATATCACCATAAAAATAGTCAGCATGTGTTGTTCCTAATGCTGGAATATCTAAACCAGCTTGCGACCAGATAGTTGCATAACGTGAATGCGTGTGAATGACTCCGCCTATCTGCTCAAAAGCTCTATAAAGTGCTAGATGTGTGTTGGTATCACTTGAAGGATTTAGCCGGCCTTCTATTTTGTTTCCGTTCAGATCGACGATAACAATATCATCTTCGTTCAGTTGTTCATAAGCAACGCCTGAAGGTTTAATGGCAATCACGCCTTTTTGCCTGTCAATTTCTGATACATTGCCCCATGTAAAGGTGACAAGTTGATAATGCGGCAATAATAAGTTGGCAGCTAGTACCCGTTGTTTTAATGACGTAAACATATAAAATCCTATTAATAAAGAAGGAATTGAATAATAAGTAAGGACAATTTAATTTAAATTGTCCTTCAATTAGCCTTTATTTGTTTATTTATCAACACCAATATGGCGTAGTTTTTTTCCTGATATTAGGTTTTTTTCGATATGTTCTAACGAAATATTTTTAGTTTCAGGCACAAACAAGATAACAACAAAAATGAATAAGATATTCATGGCGGTGTACAGCCAAAATGTTTGTGCTACACCAATGTGATTTAATAAAGTGAGAAAAGTTGCGCCAATAATCATATTGGATATCCAGTTGGTTGTGGTGGAACAAGTTACACCAAAATCACGGCTTTTTAATGGCTGAATTTCTGAACAAAGGATCCATACCACAGGTGCAGCACTCATGGCATATCCTCCTATACACATAATAGCCATACCGACAGCAGCATAAGATGTGATTGAGGATGTGTTTCCGTTTTCAATTAATTGCAGGCAAATACCAAGTATTAGTGTTCCTATTGCAATAATACCAAATCCAACTTTTAAAATAGGTTTTCGTCCTAATTTATCGACGGTAAAAATTGCAATAAAGGTGGCTAATACAAAAGTGAGTCCAACAATTATGGTTGCAACCATTTGTTGCTCCGTTGTTTGAAAACCAGCAAGACTAAAAATTTCCGGTGCATAATACATAATAATGTTCATGCCGGTAAATTGTTGCATTGCTTGCAGTGCCATACCAAGGTAAACCGTGCGGCGGACATTTTTATTTGCTTTGAAAAGAGTCCATCCTTCTTGTTTCTCTTTTAAACTGTCGGTAATATCATCAAATTCTTGTTGAATTTTGTTTGGATCGTTCCGAATTAATCGAAGAACTTGTTGGGTTTCCTTTAATCGACCTTTGGAAGCTAGCCAACGAGGGCTATTAGGAAGGAAAATGACTACCAAAAATAAAATAATTGCTGGTATAGCGATAATACCAAGCATCATTCGCCAGTTTCCGGTGAAACTGAAATAGGTATCAGATAAGAAAGCTAATAAAATACCAATTGTTACTAATAATTGATATGCAGCTATCATTTTTCCCCTGATTGTTTCTGGTGCCATTTCAGAAAGATATAATGGTGCCGTATACGAAGCTATTCCAACAGCAAACCCTAAGATCACCCGCCAAACGAGCAGGACTTCGACATTCGGCGCTAAAGCCGAGCCAAAACAGCTGACAATAAAAAATAAAGCGCCCGCTAGCAAACTATATTTTCTTCCTAGATAAAAAGATAACCAACCATTTGATATGGCACCTAAGGCTGCGCCTAACATCATGGAACTAACCACCCATTCCTGAAGTTGTGTGGTAAGTTGGAATTGGATGGTGATAAACGGTAAAGCACCGGCAATTACGCCAATATCTAAACCAAATAATAATCCAGCCATGGCAGCTGAAAAACCGATTAAAAATGTCATTTTTTTTGCGGAACTGTTTGCCTTTTTATCCATTGGTATAGGTGTATTGATATCCATCTATTTACCCCTTATTTATATCTATTTTAAAAATTATCGGTTATAACTTCTTTAATTTTATGTACCAAATCAGAATGTTATGCATTAGTATTACCATAGGCGATTTCATTCCAGCGCAGTTCATTTCTGAAATTACACATTTCTGTGTTTTCATCAATCACAAGTAATTCAATATTGTGCAGTTGCGCATAGAGTCTAAAATAATCCATTGATAATGCTTGGGTATAAACTGAGTGGTGAGCTCCGCCGGCAAGAATCCACGCTTCGGCTGAAATATCTAATGAAGGTAGTGGTTTCCATACTGTACAAGCTACAGGCAAGTTGGGTAATGGGTACGGTTGTTTAATGGTTTGTAATGTATTAGTTATCAGTCTGAAACGATTACCAATATCGATCAAACTTGCATTGATAGCGTAGCCGGGTTTGGATGCAAAAATAAGGCGTGCTGGATCGGCTTTATTACCAATCCCTAACGGTTGAATATCCAATAATGGTTTAACTTCATCATCAGTGATAGACGGGCAAACTTCCAACATGTGTGAACCGATAACCAGTTCATTGCCTTTGGTGAAATCATAAGTATAATCTTCCATGAAAGCCGTTCCACCAGACAAACCTTTTGCCATTACTTTCATTGTTCGAAGTAATGCGGCTGTTTTCCAGTCACCTTCTGCGGCAAATCCATAACCTTTTTCCATTAACCGTTGGACGGCAAGACCGGGCAATTGTGCTAAACCATATAAATCTTCAAATGTAGTGGTAAATGCTGAATAATTGCCTTGTTCAAGAAACGTTTTGATACCTAATTCAATTTTTGCTGCTTCAATTAAATTTTGTCTTTTTGGACCATTAACTTGAGCAACAGGGCTAATTTGGTAAAGTGTTTCATATTCCTCAATTAATTGGGCAATATCACTATTATTGATTGAATTAATTACCGAAACCAGATCGCCCACTGCATGTGTATTGACTGAGTAGCCAAATTTTATTTGTGCCGATACTTTATTGCCTTCGGTTACTGCAACTTCTCGCATATTGTCGCCAAATCGCACCACTTTCATTGTTTTTTCTTCATGTATGGCTACACAAACTCTCATCCATTTTGCAATTTTTTCATGTACCTCCTTGTCCTTCCAATAACCTGTGACAATGGAATGAGCTAAACGCATACGAGACCCAATAAAACCAAATTCACGCCCACCATGTGCAGTTTGATTAAGATTCATAAAATCCATATCCATTGAATCCCATGGTACTAGTTCATTAAACTGCGTATGAAGTTGTAGCAATGGTTTTTGTAACTGGGTTAATCCATTAATCCACATTTTTGCGGGAGAAAAGGTATGTAACCATGTGATTAAACCGACACAATTTTGCGAATAATTAACTTCTTGGCATAAGCGATATATTTCATCCGGTTTAGTGGCTAGCGGTTTAAGAACTATTCTTACTGGTAGATTGGCTTCTTTATTGAAATACTCTGATACTAATTGGATATTTTTTTTGATTTGCTCAAGTGATTCCGGGCCATATAAATGTTGACTTCCAGCGACAAACCAAATTTCTGCTTCTTCATAAACAAACATATTTCACTCCTTTAAATTTAATTGATAGTTTGGGTGCAAATCTAAACGTGGTAATTAGGTTCGCAAGAGGTAGACCAAGTTAGATACTTGCCATACAGCTGCTGGTATTTGGCGGCTCTTTCGGCATTTGGAATAAACGTTGTTTCGATCTTACTGGACATTATTTTTTGAGCGGTTGGAATGTCGGGATAAATATTGGCTGAAACGGCTGCAAAAATTGCTGCACCTAATGCACAGCATTGTTCTGATTTGACAACTTTTAATTGACGATTCATAACATCAGCACAAACTTGCATAATAACAGAGGATTTTTTGGCTATTCCACCTAATGTAACAATATTATTCACAGGGACTTGTTGTTCAATAAAACATTCCATAATTGCTTTAGCACCAAATGCAGTTGATAAAATCAAACCACCAAAAAGTGTTAAAGCATCGGTTGCAATCGTTAAATTGGAGATAACTCCTTTGAGCCGTTGATTAGCAAATGGAGTTCTTCGTCCATTAAACCAATCAAGGATTATTGGGATATTGTCTAAATTAGGGTTTTGAGACCATTGCGTGGCTAGCTGGTTCAATAATGTTTGTTTTAATTGATCAACTTCATATTGTATTTCGGGTAATTGTTTGGTTAATTGGTTAAGCGGCCAACCTAGTAATGTTTGATACCAAGCATACATATCACCAAAAGCTGATTGGCCAGCCTCTAATCCAATATAATTAGGCATTACGCTACCATCAACTTGACCACAAATACCTTTGATTGAACGATCTTTAATGACTTCTTTTTCTGCCAGTAATATATCGCATGTTGAAGTGCCAATTACTTTTACTAAAGTATAAGGCTCAGCACCTGCACCAACCGCACCCATATGGCAGTCAAAAGCGCCTCCGGCAATAACAACTGATGTCGGCAATCCTAGTTTGTCTGCCCAGTGTGATGTGATGACTCCCACTTGCTTATCGGCAGTATAGGTCTCTTTAAACAATGGATAAGGCAGTACATTGACAAGTGAAGGGTCAAGCTTTTCAAAAAATTCATACGGCGGTAAGCCATTCCATTGTTCACTCCAAAAACATTTATGGCCGGCTGCGCATCGCCCGCGTTTAATTTTATTGGGCGCTGTCGTTCCGGATAATAAAGCTGGGATCCAATCACATAATTCAATCCATGATGCAGTTGAATTTTTCACGGCATTATCATGGCGGAAAATATGCATGATTTTCGCCCAAAACCATTCAGAAGAATATACACCACCACAATATTCTAAATACTGAGAATAGTCGGACGTTGCGCATAGCTGATTAATTTCTTCTGCCTCGTTCACTGAGGTATGATCTTTCCATAATACAAACATGGCATTAGGATTATTGGTAAACTCTGGTTTCAGGGCTAGTACATCACCATTATCATCAATTGGGGCGGGAGTTGATCCTGTCGAGTCAACACCAATAGCAACTACATTGTTAGCATAAGTGTCAAGTTGTTTGACTACAGATTGAATTGATAGGGTCATTGATTCAATATAATCAAGTGGGTGATGCCTGAATTGATTCTTTTTCGGATCACAAAATTCACCTTTTGCCCAACGTGAGTAATACACAACTTCTGTTGCTAATTCTTGACCATTTTGACAATCAACCGCTAAAGCCCTGACTGAATCGCTGCCAAAATCTAATCCAATTGCTATTTTTTTATTCATCCGATACCACCTCAAAAACAAATTAAATGGAACTTTTACGGAAGAATAATTAATTTAAGTTTTATCCAGTAGGTTATTTATTGCTATAAATATAGACGATTCTGTCTAGGTATTTTGTTTTGTGATAGAGATCTCACTATTGCTACTATTCAAAAAGAATTTTTATGTAAAAATAAAAAAATCTTAGAAAAATAGGGCGGTAAAAGATGAATACTTTTCAACAAAATGATCCTCTGCTTCCAGGCTATTCATTTAATGTTCATCTTGTATCGGGATTAACACCTATTGAAAAAGCAGGGAAATTTGATTTTTTTATTGATCGCCCAAAGGGATTAAATGGTTATATAATCAATCTAACTTACGCAGGGCAGGGAACTATTTATCGTAATCAGGAATTTTTTAATTGTCATCCCGGTGATTTTGTCCTATTTCCACCAAAAGAGCCTCACCTATATGGACGTAAAGACGATGAAAATAATTGGTTTCACTTCTGGATCTATTTTAGACCAAGATCAACATGGAAATATTTGTTAACTTGGGAAAATCGATTAGAAAATACAGGTTTTTATCGCCCTAGCATTAAAGTTAAAGAAGAGCTGGAGCAATTATTTATTAAAATTGTCGAAGTGGGACAATCCACGATTATTTATTCTGAAAATTTAGCTATGAGTATGCTTGAGCAATTTTTAATAAGGCGTGCTCAAGAAAGTTCAGATACGTTTGCACTAAGTATTGATAATCGTGTATTGCAAGTGTGTAACTATCTGATTGATACTCTGGATCAAAATAAATTTTTGTTAGATAACGTTGCCGATAAAGTTTGTTTGTCAACATCGAGAATTGCACATATTTTTAAAGATCAGATGGGCATGTCGATTGGTGAATGGCGACAAGAACAAAGAATAAGTCGTGCAAAGATTTTATTACAAACAACACAAATGAATATTGCTGAAATAGGGCTCTGTTGTGGTTTTGAAGATCAACTCTATTTTTCTCGTATTTTCAAAAAAAGAATTGGTCTTAGCCCACAAAAATATCGCTATAGTACACAAGAGCAAAATAAAAGGAAGATTGAAAATATCAATTCCCTTTATTTATTTGATAAAAAAAGTCACTTTATAGAGAGCTGATATTTTTTGGAACGTTTTGATGATTTTTCATTGTATAACCAGCTTAAAACAACAAATAAATCAACAAATAAAACAATTTAAATCAACTGTAATTTAATTATTATCATTTGTCTTTTAACCAACTATCGGTTTCATATTTATTTGAGTTGCCAACGTTTTATTATCGTTGATATCTGGATAACGTGTTATCAATTGTATTAAACGATACTTTTTTAAGCGCTAAAATTTACAGAGTAACCCGTTTTTATGATGAAATTTTGCATTTTTAATTGTAAATTTTATTTAAATTCTTTAACAATCGGTGAAAATTTGTGCGCTTGTATGGTTTCTGTTTGTAGATATAAATGCATTTTTTGTGTTCTTAATTTTTTTGATAAAAAAATACATGACATAGGTTACCATTATTGTGTATTTTTTAGCAGTTGATAAATGGTGCTTTCCAAAAAAATTTTATCGTTAATTTATCCTAATATTTCTTATTGATTTATATACAAAATTATATAATTAATAATTTTTTAATCCTTTAAATTAATTTAATTTTTACTAAAGGTTTTTTTATTCATTTTTAACTTAATTAGAAAAATGAGGTAATGTGCTTATAGTTTCTATTAAGTTCTCCTAATTTCTAAAAAAGCGTTAATTAGTTATCCGGCTTAAGTTTGTAATTTAAACTTTAATCGTGTAATTTATTTTCTACTTAAGGTTGTTTATTGATCATCCTTAAAAAAAGGAAATGGAAATTCAGGAGAAGTTATGTCAAACAGTTTTCAAAACGAAGTCCCTGCTGCTCGTGTTAATATTAGTTTAGATTTACATACTGGCGGTGCGAAAAAGAAAGTCGAATTACCCCTCAAAATTTTATCTATTGGCGATTATGGTCGTGGCAAGGATAAACGCCCTCTTTCAGAAAAAGAAAAGGTATCTATTAACAAAAATAATTTCAATGCAGTTCTTAAAGATTTTAATCCGCAAGCCAAAATTAGTGTTCGTAACACACTTGCAGATGATGGCAGTGAATTTAATGTTGATTTATCTTTTGAAGATATGAAAGATTTTTCCCCCGAACAAGTTGCTAAAAAAATACCACAACTCCGTTCTTTACTTGCAATGCGTAACCTTTTAAGAGATTTAAAATCAAACTTATTAGATAACGCTACTTTCCGTTATGAGCTTGAAAAAATAGTGAAAAACGAACAATTAACTGATGAGCTTCGAGCTGAGTTAGAGTCAATTGTATCTGAAAGTGAAAAGTAGAAATTCAATAAATTAAAACTTTATTTTTTGGACAAAATATAAAGTTTTGGTAGCAATTAAGAGAATAGAGTTATGAACATTAAAAAGCAAGACAGCACAACTAAAACTGTTGTACATGAGAATGGCAGTGTTTACCAATCTTTGTTTGATAAAATCAATTTAAATCCAATTGAAAAAGCTGGTGAAATTGATAAGTTTGAAGATAACGAAGTACTATTTGAATCTTCGCAAGATGAACGTGTTACAATGGCGATCAATATTTTACTTAAAATGATCCAAAGTTCATCGCAAAAAATTGAGAAGCTAGATAAACATTTATTAGATTATCATATTAGCCAAATAGACCAAAAATTAAGCCGTCAACTTGATGAGATTATGCATCACGAAACATTCCAGGAGATCGAAGGTACTTGGCGTGGGCTTAAATTCTTAGTTGATCGTACTGATTTTCGTCGTAATGTAAAAATTGAATTATTAGACGTCTCAAAAGAAGAACTACGACAAGATTTTGAAGATGCACCGGAAATAATTCAAACTGGTTTCTATCGACATACCTATATCCAAGAATATGATACACCGGGTGGTGAGCCAATTGGTGTAACGATTTCAAATTATGAATTTGATCGTAACCCACAAGATATCGCCTTGTTACGTAATGTTTCCAAAGTAGCGGCCGCTGCGCACATGCCATTTATTAGCTCTGTTGGTCCTAAATTCTTTGGTAAAGAAACCATGGAAGAGGTCGCAGCAATCAAGGATATTGCTAATTATTTTGACCGTGCTGAATACACTAAATGGAATAGTTTCCGTGAAACTGATGATTCTCGTTATATCGGATTAACTTTGCCAAGAGTTCTTGCGCGTTTACCATATGGTCCAGATACCATTCCTGTCCGTAGTTTTAATTATATTGAAAATGTTAAAGGTTTAGATCATAACCGGTATTTATGGGCTAATGCATCTTATGCTTTTGCAGCTAATATGGCGAAAAGTTTCATTCGTAATGGTTGGTGTGTTCAAATCAGAGGACCTCAAGCTGGCGGATTGGTTGAAGACTTACCTATTCACCTTTATGATTTAGGTACCGGTAATCAAGTTAAAATTCCAACCGAAGTGCTTATTCCGGAAACACGTGAGTTTGAATTTGCTAATTTAGGATTTATTCCATTATCATTCTATAAAAATAGAGATTATGCATGTTTCTTCTCGGCAAACTCAACGCAAAAACCGGCTCTTTATGACACAAAAGAAGCAACTGCTAACAGTCGTATTAACGCCCGTTTGCCTTATATCTTCTTGTTATCACGTATTGCGCATTATCTGAAAGTTATTCAGCGTGAAAATATTGGTGCAACAAAAGATCGTCGTTTGCTTGAACTTGAATTGAATAAATGGGTAAGCAATTTAGTGACTGAAATGACAGATCCTAGTGATGAAGTACAAGCTTCTCATCCATTAAAAGAAGCTAACGTTATTGTAGAAGATATTGAAGATAATCCAGGATTCTTCCGCGTTAAAACCTTCTTAATTCCTCATTTCCAAATTGAAGGAATGGATATTAATTTATCAATGGTATCTCAGATGCCAAAAGCTAAAGCATAAGTGTTTTAGCCTGATTTCATTAATATCTAATAAGGAGTGTTAGACCTGATGAAACTATTTCGTCCATTATGGAACGAAGGCGTCTTTTTGACGCCTCAACAATTCCAGCAGCAAACGTTGTGGCAACAATTCTCTTTACAAAAATTAGCTACTTTAGCCGTAGCTAATCCTTGGGGGATTGAAAGTCTTACAATTGATACTTATGCGCTTTCTGTAGATAGGTTGCAAGCTGAATCAATCAATATTCGTTTTCCTGATGGTGTTGTTATCAATACGGATGTTGCTGATAAATTACCTGAGGCCAGAATATTAAATATCGATGTTCCGCCGGAGCTTGATGAAGTAACCGTTTTTATCGGTATTCCACTTTTGCAAGCCAATGGTGGGAACTGTTTACAAGAAAACCAGCGTCTTGAAAGACCACTTCGTTTTCGGCAAGAATGGGTTGAAGTTCCAGATTTGCTTGGCCAAAATGTCCAAAGTATTGCTGTCGAGCACTATGCGTTAACATTCTTATTTGATTTTGAAAATCAGAGTGATTATTTAACTTGTCCTGTTGCTCGTTTAAAACGTGATCTTAATGGGCGATTTGTGCTTGATTTAGAATACCTTCCACCATCGCTAAATTTATTTACGCAAAGTGGTACTCTTGTCAAAGAGTTAGAACTTTTATGTATTCAAATGCAAGCAAAACGTCACCATTTAATGGGAATGCGACATGAACGTAATCAGCAAATTGCAGAATTTGCTACTGCAGATGTGTCTTTGTTTTGGCTTTTAAATGCGTTAAATACTTATGAACCTCAGATTAGATTTTTTCGGGATAATCCATCAGTTCATCCTGAAAAGCTATACCAAACACTAACTGCGCTTACTGGTGCATTGTTGACATTTTCATTACTCAATGATGTTGATGGTATTCCTGCATACCAACATAACAATCTTAATGAAGTTTTCCCTCCTTTGTTTGGGCTAGTACGTAACTTGCTTGAAGAGAGCTTGCCGTCTCGAGTCGTTAAAATTGAATTAGTTCATGATAAAGATACCTTGTGGACAGGACAATTAAATGATTCTCGGCTTGTTGAGGAAGCTGACTTTTATTTATCAGTTCGCTCGAGTATGCCTGGGCACCAATTACAATCAAGATTTCCAATCTTGTGTAAAGCAGGTGCGCCAGATGATGTCAGACAAATTATTCATTCTGCATTATCAGGAATACCAATTAAAGCATTAAGTCATGTACCTGCTGCAATACCAGTACGTTTAGACAATCAATATTTTGCATTAGATCTTTCACATGAAGCAGCAAAAAATATGTTGACTGCCCGTTGTTGTGAATTTTATGTGCCAAGAGCAATGCCTGATATTTCATTAGAGCTGTTTGCAGTTTTACGATCATAGGGACGAATTATGAGTATAGAATCTAACCCAATTAATATTGATCAGCTACTACGTGATTCGATTTTGGTTGTAGTTCAGTTAAAAGCTAAAGCTGATATTCCCTCAGGTCATAAATTGTATGAGCTTTGTAAACAGCAAGTTTTGAACGTTCAAGAGCAGTTACATAATGCGCAATACTCTCAAGATGTCATTGATGACATTTGTTATGCTTTATGTGCCTTATTGGATGAAACAGTGCTACTTTGCCATCGTGATAACCCCAAAAATCAAGATTATGATGAGTGGTTAGGATCGCCGTTGCAAGTTATTTATTTTAATACTCATAATGCAGGTTATGATCTGTTTGAAAAAATACGTTCCAGACTTAAGGCTGATAAAAAAGCAGAGTTAGTGTTGGCTTGTTTTGATAGAGTTTTAGGGCTAGGTTTTCAAGGTTGTTATCTGGATAAACCGCAAATGGAACGAGAACATCTAATTTTAGCTTTACGTGAATCATTACGTGAATACGAACCAGATCAATCTTATCCAATTATAGAACAGCCGAAAACGTATCGTTATCAAGGTCGTAAAGCCATTTTGTTAGCATGTACCGCCTTGTCAGTTATGGCTGTTATTGGACTTTACTTTGTGTTGGATAATCAACTCGATAAATTAGTTAAGCAACTTGTTGGTTAGAAAGGTTTATTATGAGCGATTACCCAAAGTATATTCAAATAATATATGCATTAGTCTTAAGCCTATTGTTATTATTCGTTTTTTTGCCAATTACAATAGGTTGGAAGATATTAGGTTCAATTATAGTTTTCGCTATTGCAGGTGGATGTTTTTGGCAGATGCTTCGTTATCGGCGTGTGTTAGCGGCCTCTACGGCAAATATTCAATTTTTAACGGAAAAACTTGATTTATTACCTGCAAGACAACGTTATCGTTTACCCATTTTGTTAGTGACTGGTAGTGCAGCAAAAGATTTTTTTCCTGAAGATTTAACATTAGCTCAATCAAATGTCTTAGTCTCTTCGGAAGCAGTTTGGATATATGTTGATGAGTTCTCACATTTACCAATAGTCTATGATTCATTGATTGCTAAATGGCCTGACATGTTAGGTCGTGTCGGGGTATTTTTGGCATTAAATCCTGAAATAGAAGATAAACAAGGTTTATTTGTTGCAAAATTGCAAGCATTTCGGCAGTCTTGGGTTGATACTTGTCGTATAGCAAAATATCAATTACCTGTTTATTTATCGGTACATATTGGGCTAAATGACCTGATTTATGATGAGTATAATCCTTTACCGGTTTACTGGTTTCAGTCAGTTAATCAAAAGTTATATTTACTCGATCGTTATTTATCACCAATTAATAATTGGGTTAATGATATCAAGATCCCAAGTGATGAAAGGGAAAGGCGCTTACGACTTCGTCCATTTCTCAATGAAACTCAATCATGGTTTGAAACTAATGTTTTAACGACGTTAATTAGTGACAAACAACCGATTGCCAAATGTGTGCCATCAGGAGTGGTGATTTACCCAACGAATAAAACGCTTATAAATGAAAATATAATGGAAAAACTATGGGAAAGTGCGACTACCTTATCACTTCCTAATACTCACACTATTCAAGGCGGTATTACTCCACCAGATAGTTTGATTAAGTTTATGCCAATAGCGTATCCATTTTCTCATATGTGTTCAATGGTTTGTGGTTTAATCATGATTACTTCACTGTTTATCATGGGCTGTTTAGGCGCTTCATTTTGTAATAATGTTAAGTTTATTAGTCAAATCCAGAATGATATTCATCACTATCGTTTAATTCCAATGAATAGCTATGAAGAAAAACGACAAGCATTGGATGTATTAAAAAACGATAAATCATTATTAAATGAATATTTTACGCAAGGAGAACCTATCCGTTTAGGAATGGGGTTATACCGTGGTTCACAACTTGTGGAGCCTTTAAATATATCAATGAGTGACTATGTGGCAAAACCACCAGAACCTGAGAAAGTAATAGTCGAAAAAACGGAAGTTATCTTCAAAGAGCCACCTCCGTCCATTCGTCTTGATAGTTTAGCTTTGTTTGAAAGTGGACAAGCAAATTTAAAAACGGGATCTGAAAAAGTATTAATTAATGCTTTAGTTGATATCAAAAAACAGATGAATACCAATCCGGAAACAGGCTGGCTAATTATCATTGCAGGTCATACCGATTCGGTCGGTGATGAGTTAAAAAATGAACAATTATCATTTAATCGTGCAATGTCGGTACGTGATTGGATTTTAAAAGCCAGTGACTTACCGGAGACCTGTTTTGCCATTCAAGGGCATGGAGCCAAAAAACCTTTAGTGAGTAACGACACGCTAGAGGGTCGTGCTAAAAATCGAAGGGTAGAAATTAATTTAGTTCCTCAATCGTCAAATTGTATTTGGTCGAGAGAAAACTAAATATGTAAAGCAAAAACAACAAAAAGGAGACAAACAATGGCTGTTCCAGCTTATATGTTTTTAAAGGATGATGGCGGTGCTGAAATCAAAGGTTCTGTAACCGTTGTTGGGCGCGAGGGTAGTGTTGAAGTGGTTGAGTTTGACCACCGAGTATACATCCCTACAGATGGTAATACAGGTAAATTAACAGGTACACGTGTACATAAAGCACTTGAATTTGTTAAAGAAGTTGATGCTTCATCGCCTTACCTTTACAAAGCCGTTACTACCGGTCAAAACTTACAATCAGTTGAGATCAAGTGGTACAAAATTAACGATGCGGGTCAAGAAGTTGAGTATTTCAATACTTTAATGGATGGCGTTAAAGTTGTTTCTGTTAAACCAGAAATGCACAACATCAAAGATCCAACAAAAGAGCAATACAATCACCTTGAGCGTATTGAACTTCGTTATGAAAAAATTACCTGGACTTATAAAGATGGCAACATCATTCACTCAGACAGCTGGGTAGAAAGCCGAGGTTAATTTAATTAACACAGCCCTTATTAGCCATTAATAGGGGCTGTCATAATAATACTAATAATGTAATTAGAAAAGGACTGCAAATGATTACTGATCCCTCTATCTTATTGAGACGACTAAATTCTTATTGTGCAAAATCTTTAGAAGCGGCTGCTGGATTATGCCAAACAAGAGCTCATACAGAAGTTACACTTGAACATTGGTTATTGAAATTATTAGAGCAGGGTTCAGGCGATATAACAATCATAGCTAGACATTATCAACTTGATATGGATAAAGTCTGGTCTGGATTACTTAAATATCTGGATTTCTTACCACATACAATCGATTCCAAACCTAGTTTATCATCATCATTAATAGCGGTAATTCAATCAGCATGGCTGAAGGCATCATTAGAAGATCAAGAAGAGATGATCCGTTCTGTCCATATTTTACAAGCTTTAGTTGAAATGCCACACTGTCTTAAAGCTCAAGATGCATGGCAATTATTGAGTTTACCAGCTGTTTCATTAAAAAAAATTCGTTCGAAATTAGATACGGTATCTGATGAAAACCCACTATATCAATACAACTATTATTCAGATTCAACCTCAACATCTGCTGAAACTTTAGATATTAATACACAAGTTAATAAAGAAACAGCAATGAACAGAAATGAAAAATCTGGATCATTCGAAAATACAACAAATAGTGACAAACCGAATACACAGGCAAATCATCATAAAGCTGCCCTTGAGCGCTTTACAGAAAATGTAACTGAAAAAGCCAAAGCCGGAAAAATTGACCCAGTTTTTGGTCGTGATAGTGAAATCAGACAAATGGTAGACATATTATCACGTCGCCGTAAAAATAATCCAATTTTAGTTGGTGAACCAGGTGTGGGTAAAACAGCTCTTGTGGAAGGATTAGCACTTCGTATAGCTGAAGGAAACATCCCCAAAAATCTTGAAAATGTAAGCATACTAACGCTTGATTTAGGTTTACTACAGGCTGGTGCAGGCGTTAAAGGTGAATTTGAACAGAGATTAAAAAATGTGATTGATGCAGTACAACAATCACCAACTCCGGTACTCCTTTTTATCGATGAAGCACATACTATTATTGGCGCAGGTAATTCAGCCGGGGGAGCAGATGCTGCTAATTTATTAAAGCCAGCATTAGCAAGGGGTGAATTACGCACTATCGCAGCCACAACTTGGTCTGAATACAAACAATATTTTGAAAAAGATGCTGCATTAGAACGCCGATTTCAAATGGTTAAAGTGGATGAACCGGATGATGAAAAAGCATCCCTTATGTTACGTGGCTTGAAATCAAGATACGCTAAGCATCATGGCGTGCATATTTTAGATGAAGCAGTGAAAACGGCCGTTTCGCTATCTCGTCGATATATTAGTGGCCGCCAATTGCCGGATAAAGCAGTCGATTTACTCGACACTGCATCTGCTCGTGTTCGCATGGGGCTTGATACTATCCCTGAATCGATCACTGAACTCGAAGCTAAAATTGCCTCACTTAACATAGAAAAACAAGCTATCGAAGCAGATTTTGCGCTAGGTGAAAAAATATCAGATGAACGTTTAAATGAAATAGCGTTGCAGTTAACCCAATTGACAGATCTTTTGAATAACAAACAGCAGCAATTTGAAAAAGAGAAAAAAATAGTTGAAAAATTAATAGCATTGAGACAAAAACTTACCAATAAATCTGATAAAAAAGTACTTAGTCAATTAAGTGATATGCAAAAAGAATTGTCAGATCTACAAGGTAACATGCCTTTACTATCACTTGACGTTGACAGTCGGGTGGTCTCTGCTGTTATTTCTGACTGGACTGGTGTACCTTTAGAAAGTTTATTAAAAGATGAACAAAGCCACTTGCTTTCTCTCGAGGAAGATTTAGGAAAACGAGTTGTAGGCCAAGATAATGCACTTTTTGAAATCGCTAAACGAATTCGTGCAGCAAAAACAGGACTAACTTCAGAAGATGCTCCTATGGGCGTATTTTTATTAGTTGGTCCTTCAGGTGTTGGTAAAACAGAAACGGCATTAGCACTTGCTGATACTTTATTTGGTGGAGAACAATCAATTGTAACGATTAATATGTCGGAATATCAGGAGTCACATACTGTATCACAGCTTAAGGGGTCACCACCAGGATATGTAGGATATGGACAGGGAGGTGTGTTAACCGAAGCTGTTCGCAAAAGACCTTATAGTGTTGTATTACTGGATGAAGTGGAAAAAGCACATCGTGATGTTCTTAATTTATTTTATCAAGTATTCGACCGTGGGTTTATGCGTGATGGTGAAGGACGTGAAATTGATTTCCGTAATACTTTGATATTAATGACCTCTAATTTGGGTAGTGATGAACTAATGGCGCTTTTTGATGAAATGCCAGATGCAGATACAGCTACTCAGCAAGAACTATTACGCCCAATTATACGAGAACATTTCCAACCTGCGTTATTAGCTCGTTTTCAAACTGTGATTTATACGCCACTAGGTCAACAAGCTCTACGTAAAATTGTTGAAATGAAACTCAATAAAGTTGCTAGCCGATTACAAAAACATTACAAGATAGTGTTTGAAGTAGGTGAAAAATTATATGACACATTAGTGTCGGCTTGTCTTTTACCTGACACTGGTGCTAGAAATATTGATAGCATATTAAATCAGCAAATTTTACCTGTGGTTTCAAATTTACTTTTACAAAGAAGTAATAGCACAGATAGTGAAGTACCAAAACTAATACTCGATTTTAACGAGTCAGAAGGTATTGTGCTTGAGTGGGCGAATGAACAAAGTAAGGCTGAGATTAAAAAAAATAAGTCTCAAAAAGCGACAAAGGTGAAGGCTCAATCAACAGAAAAAACAAATAAAAAAAGTAAACCAGTTAAAAAGGATAAATAAAATATAAAGATAAATACCTTTTAAGGAATAAAAGGGGGACATAACATGGAAAATGAGTTAACTGATCTCATGATATTTGTTAGTAAAGACTAATTAGCTAACAGTTTAGGTTAGCTAAAGTTGCTCAACTTTTCTGGCGGATGATGAGGTTAGTTTTCTCATAGTTATTTGTCCATTTTAATGGTGATTAACAACAAAGCTAAACTAAGAATATAACTAGGCTATTTGACTGTTTTATTCGAAGTGAACTTGTTATAAATCATTTTAGATAAATTGCTTTATTTATGTTTGATCTTCAGATTTAACATACTTTAGCAAGGTAATGATTAAAAAAGATTATCAGTTTTAATACTATTTTAATGAATCTAAAATCTTTAATTCAAAAAGCGGAAAATAACCTAGAATCATAAAGGAATATAAATGGGTAGAAACGTCGTACGATTGGGTGATCCAACAACACATGGAGGTAGGGTGATTTCTGTATCGTCAAAAACGAATATAGAAGGTAAGTTAGTAGCGCTATTAGGGGATTTAGTCAGTTGCCCTTTACCCGGTCATGGTGTAAACCCAATTATTGAAGCTTCCACTTATACATTCTCAGACGGTAAACCCGTTGTTATGGATCAATGTGCCTGTGCTTGTGGCTGCAAGGTTATTGCAACAACCACTACATCGGAGATTGATTAAAATTATGTCTTGGCCTAAACCAAATACTCTAAATATTATAAAACCACCGGTAAAGTTAAACCGTGGAAGGTGGTTTCTTTTCTTTATTGTATTATTTATTATTACTTGTTTAATTCTTGCTGCAATTTGGCCAAGTAAAAATTTTCACTCTCAGTGGATGTATTGGGCGGTGGCAACATTTATACCAACTTTAATCGGTGGTTCCGCTTTTGGCATACGATTATATCTTTATGGATTATCTCAAGAAGAATATGAAATATGGCAACAAGAACAGCAAAAGGTCGATCAAAACTGGCAAAAATGGGCAATGCAGTCATTAGTTGTTCTCGATAGTTATTACTCCATACCAACACATATAACTAGTATGGAAATCTATAGTAATGCATCGAATATAGACTCTCAAGTTAATAAGTCACTAGAGTTTGAAGGGGATGTAAAAGCCGAAAGATACATTGAGGATCTTTTTTTCGCGATAAAAGATACACTAATTCAATTACCTTCGACAGAAGAGCTGGACATTAAAGTTTTGTCTTCACCAGATAGTTTTAGCTATATAGATCAAGCTATTAGTCATGCCTATAAAAATGCCCAAATATCGTTAGGTTATAATCTATCTCATCAGATTTTGCAAAATACAAATATAGAAAATTTAATTGAAAATATTGATTCATCTCAGCCAGGAGTCCAATTAATTATCATTAATAACGCTAAATCAAATGGTTCAGCGTTTGTTGCTGCTTTTTTGTTGACCAACAAAACTTATTATCAAGAGCTAAACATTAGTTTTGCGAAAAGTGAAATTTTAAGACCGATGATATCGAATGATTTGACCACTGATTTAAAACAGATGGTTGATATGCAATGTGCATTAGAAGAGATCAATCAGCTTTGGTTCACAAACATCGACAGTAAGGAAAAAGTTAATATTATAAAACAGTTAGCTGATTATCAGATTGTTCCTGAACATCTATATATGCTTGAGATTTTTGTTGGAAATCAAACCGAACTTTCTTATTGGCTTGCATTGGCATTAGCCTGTGAAATGATAACGATAACTAATCAAAATAACTTAATTGCTTCGCAAAGTATGAATCAAAAGTTACTTTCAGTAGTCAAGGGAATGTAAAAAAGGGAAATGGAGTTGTAAATGAGTCACAAATGGAAACGTGCTGGATTAATTTTCATTATTTTATTAAGTGCTGTATCTATAGCCTTAGGTCTTTTTTTCTGGGGTGATGAATTAGGTTTTACTACATTTGGACGTAAATTGGAAATGTGGGTCTATTGTATGCTGTTTATATTAGGCTTACTTTTAATTCCCGCAATCATTACCAATAGCCTTCGTATTGCAGCAAAAGATAAAATCAAGCGTGAAGCGCTTAATCCTAATGAAACAGCAAAACCAATAAAAGTAACCCCTTTCCCTGAATTTGCAGAAATTCAAAAAAAATGCCGCTATATTTCGGGGCTTTTCTGGCGTTATAAAATTAGAAAATGTTTAGTCATAGGTGCATCATCGGATGTGGAGTCGGCATTTCCTCGTCTACAACAAAATCAATGGCAGTTAAACGATAAAACTTTAATGATTTATGGTGGAAACATAGAAGATCCACTCAATACACCTTGGTTACTGGCGTTAAAAAAGCAATTATCAAGAATTATTCCGTTTTTTCGTAAACCTTTAAATGCAATAATTTGGGTTGTACCTAATAACTATCTTAATGAAACTCCTTGGCAACAATTAACCATTGAAAAAGCGATAACACAATTTAAATCACGTGATAAGTTGTTAAAATGGTCAGCGCCAGTTTATCTTGTTGCTACAGAAAATAGTGAGTGGTCACAAAAGGATCGCATTGAGCAAAGTGTCGGTTTACTTTTGCCAACAATAAAAAAAGATACAATGGCATCCGTTGTATCGTCTCTTAATGAGCTTTCGATATTGTGTAGTAAGCGTGGCGTTCAACAAATTAAAGTAAACAGTAACTATTCTTTTCTTTTAAGTCTTAGCCAAAAACTTGTTAAAGGTGATATCAATAAGATTGAAAATTACCTATTAACATTAACCTCTCTGCCTTTTTCACCACAGGTGAGAGGGTTGTTTTTTATACCTAATCAAACCTCATTAATGGAAGATAGCCCATTTTATGATAATTATCTATTAATGACACCGACATGGCAGTCGATTAGTGATGACGCTAATCAACAGCAAGGGCGACGCATGGGAATTCAATGGGGAATGGTTTCAGTTTGCGCCTTTTTGGGGCTTTTAGTCATTAGCGGTATAGGTATTGTCACTTCTTATTTTAATAATGCCTCGCTTATTGATAGTACAATTGAATTGGCAAAACAAGCTGATAATTCTGTTAAGCAAGATTATCTGTCCAAATTGCAAACACAATTTCAATTACAGCAGCGTGTAGAGCAATTGCTTCACCGTCAGCAACATGGCTCGCCATTATCACACCGTTTTGGGTTAAACCATAATGATGAATTGTTACAAAAATTATGGCTTACTTATAAAGTGACTAATTCACGTAATATTGCAACGCCGTTTCATGATCTTTTGACCAACTATTTAGTTTCATTAACAACGCTACCGCCTGAAAGTCCGGAACGAAAAAAATTAGTTGATTCAGCTTACGACTATTTGAAAGCTTATTTAATGCTAAGTCATCCTGATAAAAGTGATGGACACTATTTAAGTGATTTTGCCGCTCAAAATTGGCGAGCACCAAAAGAGATAAAAGATGGTGACTGGCAACAAATAATGCCAGAATTAGTTCGTTTTTGGGGACAAATGCTGAATTTGCACCCGGAGTGGAGCCTTTTTGAAGATAAACAACTTGTCAAAAGTACACAAAAAATACTGATAAATAAAATTGGCGTAAAAAATGCCGTTAACACGTTGTATCAAGAGATAATTCAGCGAGCAAGCCAACAATATTCTAATCAAAGTTTAGATCAATTGCTTGAAGGAATTGATAGCCATTTGTTGTTTTCTAATGAGACCGAAATTCCAGGTGTCTATACTCGTAAAGCTTGGGAAGGGTTAATAAAAGAAGAAATTGAAGATGCTGCAAAAATGCGACAAGAACAAATAGATTGGGTATTAGGTGATGATAATCAAAGCAACTTAACTGCTTCGATTGCGCCTGAAATTTTAAAAAAACAGCTGACAGATCAATATTTCAGTGAATATAGTGCTGCATGGCTTGATTTTTTAAACACAATTAAATGGCAACAAGCAGATAATGTTTCAGATGTAATTGCACAATTAACCTTACTCGCCGATAATCGCCAGTCTCCCTTAATTGCATTGATCAATGTTATTAAATATCAGTCAGAAGTTGAATATAAAGGCAATGGCATATCCGATAATTTAATGCGTACAGCACAACAAATTATGGGTAAAAAGAATCAATCAGTTTTACCAATGCCAGAAGAAAATGAGTCATCAGGGCCTTTAACTGCGACTTTTGCACCCGTATTGAGTTTGCTTAAGAATGATAACAACAATGGATTATCGCTACAAACTTATCTATCTCGTGTTACTCAAGTGCGCTTAAAATTACAAAATGTAACTAACAGTCAGGATCCTCAAGCTATGATGCAAGGTCTGGCAAAAAGTGTTTTCAAAGGTTCTTCCGTTGATCTAACTGAAACACGAGATTATGGCAATTTAATCGCCGCTAATTTGGGTGATGAATGGTCTGGATTTGGCCACAGCTTATTTAAACAACCCCTAGAACAATCTTGGCAAGTAGTTTTAACTCCTGCCGCTGATAGTTTTAATAGTGTTTGGCAAAATTATGTTGTTAATCAATGGGAAAAATCTTTTGCCGGTCGTTACCCGTTCAAAAATAGTGATAATGAAGCTTCTTTATCAGAAGTTGCTCGTTTTTTAAGGAGTGATACAGGTATTATCGATAACTTTATTGTCAATGAGCTTAATGGTGTATTAGAAAAGAAAGGGGGAAGATGGGTAGTTAATGCGGTTAATGCTCAAGGGCTTAATTTTTCACCAGCATTTCTAGAAACATTAGAATTATTTAATGATATTTCCTCGGAACTAATAACTTCAGGTGATGTCGCATTATCTTTCGATTTAATGCCGCGTAGTGGTAATCAGATTGTTCGTACAGAATTAATTATTAATAAGCAAAGATCAGAATATTTTAATCAAGCCCCGACATGGCAACGGTTTAATTGGCCGGGTGATGGTTATTCTCCTTATTCACAACTTAGCTGGAGCACAGATGAAACTGGCTTGAAGCTTTTTAATTATTACCATGGTGACTGGGCATGGATACGCCTATTAGAAAAAGCGTCAGTTAAACAACTTGATTCCAGCCGTTTTGAAGTGGTTTGGAAAACATCAGATGGCAAAAGGTTACGCTATATTTTAAGGACACAGTTAGGTAGTGGTCCATTGACTTTATTAAAATTACGTAACTTTAACTTACCAGATAGGGTATTTGAGTAAGTATTTATAAGAGATAGATAATGGAATACGATTATGTTTAGTCAGCTACTAAGCCGTTTATTTGGTACACAAGACCCAGATGAATCAATAAAAAAAGAGTTAAATCAAAAGTGGGCTGATTGGTTAGAGCCAATTAGTTTGGAAAAACCAACTGGTGAAGATTTAACTTATCATGATACTTTTCAGGAGATAAAAGAGGAGATTGCTAAACTTTCTGGTATTGATTATCAAATGGTTGCTATTGAAAGCGAAAATATACTAAAACAAAATAGTAAAGATATTCGAGTTGCAACTTATTATTGTTTAGCTCGCCTAAATTTAGATGGTGTTGACGGCTACACCGATGGGGTTGAATTACTGGCTGGATTACTCGATAAATTTGGAACAATAATTTACCCTTCACGGCATAATATTCGAAAAAATGCTATTGAGTGGTTAGCAAACGCTAGATTTATAGAGTTATTAGCTAATTTAAGACCACTACCCGAAGCTAATCTAACACGAATCATTTTTGCTTTAAATTTGATTGAAACGACATGCCAATCACTATTTGTAAGTGAAACATCTGAACAATCTATCGAAGCACCAGACCTATCGGCACTGGTCAGCTTTTTTAGTAATAACTTGAAGCATGAAGCCAAAAATTCTCAAGTTGAAGTTGCTACCGCAAGTGAGCCTCAAGTCATACCGGCATCGGAATCAACACCTAAAATAGTCGATGTTAAAATTGGATCGCAACGAGAATTACTCGATCAAGCACGTAAAATGGCTGTTTTCTTACGTGAGAAACCCGAAGGTTATCTTGCGGCAGCTCGCTTTTTACGAATTTTGCGCTGGGATACAGTTTTGGAGTTACCACCTACTGATCATCGAGGAAGAACACGTTTACCTGCACCAAGAGCTGAGCTAAAACAAAATATCAGCCGGTTAATTATTCAGCAACAATGGTTAGATCTTTTCGAACGTGTAGAGGCTGCTTTTATGGAGGGGGCTAATCATTTTTGGTTAGATCTTCAACGTGCAACCGTGCTTTCTTTCCAAAAAATGGGCGGGCAATATCAAGCATGGGCTGATATATTTTTAACAGATATTGGCTTAATGCTTGAACGGTTAAATGGAATTGAGAGACTGAGCTACGAAAATGGTATGCCTTTTGCCGATGATGAAACACTTAGTTGGATAGCCAGTAATGCCCGTATTCACCATTTAGATGAAGGTGACAGTATCGCCCCTATTTCTATATCTGGTGAGAACAACTGGAGTGAAATAGAAACGCAAGCGTTAGAATTGGCTCATAGTGAGAGTTTAGAGCAAGCCTTTCAATGGTTACAAAATATGCCGTCAATCAGAACAGCAAAGCAGCGGTATCTAGTTCAATATACACAAGCAAGAGTTGCTGAACAATTTGGCAAACATGATGTTGCCTTAAATTTATTGACAGGCTTAAATGGCCAACAGCAAGGTATCTCATTTTTGGAGTGGGAACCTGAATTACTATTTGATGTTAAACGTTGTCTGTTAAGGTTATTGAAGCAGAAAAATAAATCTAAAGATAACACAAAAATAGAGCTGTTGGAAAAAATAGACTTATTACAACATGAATTAATGCAGCTTGACCCTGCTCGAGCATTGAGTTTTATTTAACGATAAATTCAACTAACGGTCTGAATAAAAACAGGCGAAATAAATTCAACAAAATATAACGTTACAATAAAAGAGATAAACAATGGATGATTTAATTTTAGGCTACTATGAATCGGAAATGCGATATTTGCGAGAGGCCGGAAAGGAATTTGCAAAAATACATCCTGATAGAGCGAATTTATTAAATTTAGATAATGTCGGGGACAGAGACCCTTATGTGGAGCGATTATTTGAAGGATTTGCTTTTTTAACAGGACGATTACGTCAAAAGATTGATGATGATTTACCTGAGTTAACTGAAAGCCTAGTGACTTTACTTTGGCCTCACTATTTACGTTTAATTCCGTCATTATCTATCGTTGAATTAACGCCTAATTTTTCGACATTATCACGTCAAGAGTTAATCCCAAAAGGTTTACAAATGCAGACTGAACCTGTTGGGCAGGTTGGCACTAAATGTCCATTTAGAACAACTCAGGCGGTAACATTACAGCCAATTAAAATCAGTCAAGTTAATCTTGGTATTAATCATGATGGTCGAAGCATGATAACCATTCGTTTAAGTTTTAGTGAACTTGCCGATTTGGAGCAGTTAGATTTATCTTGTTTACGTTTGTATTTAAATGCGGATGCGCCAATAGCCTCAAATTTGCATCTGGCATTAACGCAACAAATTGCATCAATGTCTATTCGTTATTCGAATAATCCCGAAAACAAATTCGAGTTAAATGGCAAGATCACTCCGGTTGGTTTTAGTGATGAAGACCGCTTATGGTTAAAAGCGGATAATGCGTTTTCCGGTTATCAATTATTACTAGAATATTTTGCTTTCCGTGAAAAATTCATGTTTGTGGATTTACATGGTTTAGATAGTTGTCAGTTATCAGACTCTTGTTCTTATATAGATATTGAAATAGTTCTTAATCAGACCTGGCCAAGCGATATGCCGTTGCAAAATGATAATATTTGTTTGCATTGCGTACCTGTTATCAACTTGTTTGATATGGAAGCTGATCCGATTGTTGTAAATCAATTAGAGAGTGAATATTTGCTTCGTCCATTACTTCGTCAAGATGGTCATATTGAGGTCTACTCAGTTGAACATGTAGAATCAATTACGCGTGATGGGCGATATCGTTATGTGCCATTCACTAGCTTCAAACATCGTGGTGGTATGTTAAGACATGATGCTCCGGAAAGATACTATCATACCCGTGTTAGAAAAGGTGCATCCGGTTTACATGATACATGGTTAATTTTAGGCGGAAAGATTTGGGATAAAAATGAGTTGCTTGAAACTGAAACCTTATCTTTGCGTGTCACTGGTACCAATGGGATGTTACCACGTAAATCTTTACGTAATGCACGAATTAATGATCTTAAAGATTCAAATAGTAATATCGCTAAAGTGCGCAATCTTTGCTCTCCAACCATGCCTTGTTATCCTCCAACGGAGGATCGTTTTTATTGGCGAGTATTATCTCATCTTGCACCAAATTATCTTTCACTCATGAATGCAGAAGTTTTGCGTGGAACGCTTGCTTTATATGATTGGACAGATAACGAACTTAATCGCCGCCGTTTAGAGGGGATTGTAGAAGTAACGCATAGGATGATAAAACGCACAGTAAAAGGTATGTTGCAACGAGGGATAGAAATAGAAGTGACAATCAACAGTTATCAATTTACCGGTGAAGGTGATGTGCGACTTTTTGGTGAATTATTACATCAATTCTTCGCATTATATGCTGATGTAAATCTTTTCACTCAATTGGTTATGATTATTTTACCAACAGGAAATAAAATTGTATGGAATCAGAGCAAAGCATCGAAAATAGCCCTTTAATGCAAATGC
Source organism: Gilliamella sp. B3172 (assembly GCF_026536465.1). Classification (NCBI taxonomy): domain Bacteria; kingdom Pseudomonadati; phylum Pseudomonadota; class Gammaproteobacteria; order Orbales; family Orbaceae; genus Gilliamella; species Gilliamella sp. B3172. Next base: position 309,177 of record NZ_JAFNOA010000003.1, read on the forward strand.
TTGAAAAAAATCTGCCAAAAATTAACTTTTATCGTTTTTGTCAGTTACTCGAGCAATTATATGATAAAGAGCCATCTTTAGGTCGATTCGAATCACCTGTATCTGACCCATTAAGATTTGCACCTTCAGTCGATATGTCTTTTCCCGCGAGCGAATTGAAGTGTATTGAAAAGTCACCTTATTTAAATCGACCAACAACAGTAAGGACACGGTTTTTGGGTTTATATGGTGTCGATGCTGTATTGCCACTGGGGTTGCTTGATAATATCATTCGCCGAGAAGAAAATTATCAGGCTATGACTGACTTTTTGGATATTTTTAATCATAGGGTGATTACTCAGTTTTACCGAATCTGGTTAAAATACCATTATCCAGCAAGCTATTTAAGTGGTGGGCGAGATCCGATATCACAATGTTTATTCGGGCTAATTGGTTTGGGTATTAAAGGAACGAGTAAACAGATTGGTACACCGTTATCTCGTTTCTTTGCGCTGCTTGGGACTATGTCTCAAAAAACACGTACTGCACAGGGAGTCGCTGGCTTAATTCGATTATTGGTTGAAGATGCTAAAGTAGATGTTATTGAGTTTTATCCTATATGGCAATCGATCGACAAGCCTGCAAAATTAGGTGGGCAAGGTCAGCAAAAAATTGGATTAGATGGCGGTGCTATCCTTGGTTCTCGCTTTAAAGAGTGTAACCAGTGTATACATATCATTATCACCCCTCAACATGAAAATCAAATTGCGGATCTTCTGCCGGATGGTCAAACCTTTCATGATATTTTGGCTTTATTACGTGTTTATTTAGGTTATCAGGTTGATGCCAAAATCACATTACGTATAAAAAGAAAATTTTTACCGAAAAGCCAATTGACCCCCAACAATAGTCGATTGGGATTAACTGCATCATTTACTAAAACCAATACCAATAAAGACGCCATTGAAGATGTATTGGTAAATATAGGATTTTATTCTGGTATTGATTATCAGGCATATTAAAAAAGGAATTGAAATGAGAATAATAAAATCGATAACTACTTGCTTATTAATGATTTGGTTAACAGGGTGTGGTATTGCTCAGAGTGTGACAGAAACCGTAACAGGGATAAGCGATTCCGTTTTCAAGTGGAACATTAGAACGTTACATTTAGATATTACAGCCAGAGCTGAATTAAATTTAGATGATGAAAGCCGCTCATCTCCGGTGGTAATTCGCATATATCAGTTAAAAGAAGAAGATTCTTTTATCTCAGCTTCTTATCAAGATCTGGTTGATCAAGATAGTGAGATATTAAAAGATTCTCTCATTGAAAGTAAAGAAGTTGTCTTAAAGCCAAATACCTCAATTTCGATAGACACACCTTTTGATAAGAAGGCCGAAAAGGTTGGAATCGTTGCACTTTATAAAGAACCCAATTTGAAAGATGACAGTTGGCGATTAGTCTTATCTCGAGATGATTTACATATCACCGATCCACGTGAAATTATTGCAAATAAATATTCAATTGAACTAGTGGAAGAAAAGTAAATGAGTGCTTCACTATATGACATATTATACGGTTATTTTGAATCCGGAATTGATATTGATGATGTATCAGAAAATGAACAAACCATAATCAGTGTTATGGATAATATTGAGCGAATTTTAAATAGCCGGGCAGGTGCGATAAAACATCTGCCAGATTATGGGCTTCCCGATATGTCAACAATCTTTCAGGCTTTGCCTTCTTCTGCTTATGTATTAATGCGAGCAATAGAGAAAACGCTTCTGATTTATGAGCCAAGATTAGAATCAGTTAGTATTAATATTGATGAAAAAATTAATGATTCTATGGTATTAAGTTATGAATTAGTTTGTTATTTCAAAGAAGGTGGATTGGTTAAATATGGAACCTATTTTATGCCAGATGGTAAAGCTCGTTTAAAATATACCAAAAAAGCAACAAGGTATTAATTAGATTTTTAATGTTTAATGATTAAAAAACTCTAAAATATAAAGCGTATAAAAGTTAGCGGTTAATAACTAAAAAATTAAAAACTGCCAAGAAATGGTCAGGGATATTAAGGGATGTAATATGAAAAAGGAATTAGCCAAATTCATTGGCCCATTGGGTCAAGAGTTACTCCATGGACTGACAGGCTTAGCTGTCAGCCATAATCGTTATACCTTAACGGTTGACGGGTTAAATGCACCTGTTTCAGTATTAAAGGTTAATGGTGAAGAGCAGTTAAACCAGCCGTGGC
>NZ_JAFNOA010000022.1:0-1327 GCF_026536465.1 Gilliamella sp. B3172
CCAATCAGAAAGCAAACGAAAGTAGTAAATTTGGTGAGCATGTAGCGAAAGAGCAACAAATTAATGCTGGTAAGGATACAAATAGATCATTTGATGAATTACCTTTAGTCAAGCCTCGTTCTATAGATAAAATAGACCCAGCACCAGGACAGTTTGTTCTCGATAAAACAAGTGTAACAAAGCTAAACAAAGATGAAGTATATATTTATATCATTGATACAAATAATAATATACAAATAGCACCTAGAGGTAGCGCTGGACGAACAGGAGTAAAACATACTCAACTTAGTGGTGGTGAGGCGGTAAAAGGTGCCGGAGAGCTAAAAATGAATTCTGACGGGACTTTATTAATAAATAATCAGTCAGGTCGCTATCGTGCACAATCAAGTGATGCATTAAAAAAATTAGAATCACACTTGTCAAATATGAATATTAAAAGCAAATCAACTAGCGAGGTTATCAATTGATTATGGTTAATGAGTTAAAAAAAATAGATCTTTCAAAACCAGGGGCAATTACTGAAGTTGATATTATTCTCCATTCTCTAGCGAATATGCCAAATTTGTCCTTGAGGCAAATTTTTAACATATGCCCAGAAAGAAAAGATATTGGTTACATATTAGTAGGACTATGCGCATTATTTTTTTTAAAATCTCCACAATTTAATTCAACAGAATGGGGAGCATATAAAGATGGAAAATTTTCATCTGAAGAAAAACAATTAATTATTTTTGGTTTACTTAATGTAATAAGATATTCGCACATTGAAATTCATGAAGAAGTTGATGCAATAGATTTTATTTATGCAGCCTGTATTGCTTTGTATAGAATTTCCCCTGATAAAGCAGAAGAAGAGATAGTTAAAGAATTAAAGTTAAGCCCGACACCCTCTTTAATTGATGCTTTAGGAGTATTAGTTGGTCATGAGGTCAAGGGTTCTATAACAAAAGAAACATTTCGATTACTTGAACATTTTGCAGAAAAAACGTCAGGAGCATTGAGTGATACAGCAAAAAATGTTTTAAAAGAAGATGTGGAAAGAATGAATGCTATAAATCATTTTTTATAAAACAACTAATCGAATAACAAAAAATGGATTAGGTTGTTTGGAATGAAATAGTAGAGCCTAATATTATTCAAGATCAGCGTTTTCAATTTACTTATTAGAGAAAGCTCTTAATAAATTGCAATCTGATTTATCGTCAAAGATGAACATAGATAATTATTTAGAAACATTAGATCTTTCCAAACCAAGAGTGGTTGGTGATCTTGAAGTAATGGCTTGAGTCTTTTGTAAGTTTAAAAGAATTATCTATGGATAATATTT